>NZ_JBVAYZ010000002.1:73678-365742 GCF_055412865.1 Pseudarthrobacter ribosi
CCCCCCCCCCCCCCCCCCCCCCCCCCGCCCGCAGGTCACGCGCAGTTTTCGCGCAGGGGAAATACAGGGAACGTGCAGTTTGGTAAGACTTGGCACAGGATCACACAAGAACGGATCGTCGGCGTGGCGGCGCTTGCTAAGTTCCTCTCAGTGCTGGTGCAGGGCCAGCCGCCAAACTCGCTCAGGAGCCGCCATGCTTTCTCTTATCGCAACCCTTCAGACACTTGGGTTCACTGCCAAGAACCGCCTTCGCGATGAGAAGGGTGCAACTGCTGTGGAATACGGCATTATGGTCGCCCTCATCGCCGTCGTCATCATCCTCGCCGTCACCGCCCTCGGCGGCCAGCTCACTACCGTCTTTACAGGAATTGTCGAAGACCTCGGCGGCACCGTCCCGGAGGGCTGATTAAGCGCAACCGTCGGAAGCCCTGGGGCGGGGAAGCGGCAGTTCGGACGACAGGTCCGGTGCCATCACACCCGCCCCTGGGCTTCTTTCGTCCGCGCCAGCGTAGATTCGGCAGATCTCAAAGCTCAGGAGGGGTCGTGCAAAGTCTCATAGTTGGGACGAAAGTCACTGCATCGCGAGTGATCGACGTTTGTTCTTCCGTGCGTTCGCCGCAATATGGCGGTCCTACAACCGTTCCTGGATTCCACTCCACTAAGGCCAACCTGTAATGAAAATCCGGGTCAATCGCCGTAGCGCGAAGAAATCCAAGGAGTTGGGAGCTGTCGCAGTGGAGTTCGCACTCCTGGCGCCCGTCCTCATAATGCTGCTGCTCGGCATCATGGAATTCGGCCGTGCCTACGATGCGCAGATCACGCTTTCGAGCGCCGCCCGCGAAGGCGTTCGGGTCATGGCAATCGGCAATAAACCCACAGATGCCCGAACCGCGGCCTTGAGTGCGGCCGTAGGGCTGCAACCCCCGCTGACAGACGGCGAAATCACCATAAGCCCGGCAAGCTGCACCACTGGCGCGCAGGTGACCTTCACGATCACGTACACCCTCTCGACCATGACACGCATGGCCGGGCCGTTCTCGATGGAAGGCAAAGGTGTGATGCTATGCGGCGGCTAGCTGGCGTTGTCCCGCCCAGGGAACGCGAGCGCGGGGCGATCAGCATCATGGTCGCCGTTCTCATGGTGACGATGCTGGGCTTCGCCGCCATCGCCGTCGACGTCGGAATGCTCCACGCCGAACGGACCCAGCTTCGCAACGGGGCGGATGCTGCCGCCCTCGCCATAGCCCAGAAATGCGCCCGAAACATCAACGATGCCGACTGCGCTGCCACTTCCGCGCTGGCAAGAGACCTCGCAAGCAACAACGCTGGCGACGGCACAACCAACATTGCGTCCATCGTCCTAGACAAGTCCGCGGGCACCGTGAAGGTGACGACCGGGGCGCAGGAAACAGGGCAAGCGCCTAACCGCGTTTCCCTCTTCTTCGCCCGGGCCTTGGGGATCAACGACGCCGCCGTAGCCGCCGCCGCCACCGTGCAATGGGGCCGCCCGGTGGCAGGCCCGACGGCGTTCCCCATCGCGTTCTCCATCTGCCAGGTTAAAGACCACGTCGATGGCGGTCTGCAACGTCTGGTGAGCCACGGAAGCAAGGGCGAGACGAGCTGCAATTACGGGCCGTCCGGAGCCGTCGTTCCGGGTGGATTCGGCTGGCTTCTGCGCCCCACAAGTACGTGTGCAGGAACTGTCAACGCCGCGAATTGGGCGGCTGGCGAACCCGGAAACAGCTATCCCAACATCTGCGATGACCAGTTGAGGGCCTGGGCAGCAGATATCACAGCAGGCAAGGACGTGACTGTCCTGCTCCCGATCTTCGACCAGGTCACCGGTACCGGAGCCAGTACCAGCTATAAGCTCGTGTCTTTTGCGGCCTTCGTCGTCAAAGGCTGGAGCTTCAACGGCAATACGTTCCCCCGCACTTATCACAACAAGCCTCCCTACGTCCCGTCGGCATTGACGTGCGACGGGAGCTGCACCGGTGTCATCGGCAGCTTTGTCCACTATGTCTCCCTCGATAAGGCATACACCTACGGGACACCGGAGGACTTTGGCGCCGGCGTCGTCAAACTCACGCAATAGCACCCATCGTTGACACACCGTCCACCAACCATTTCAGGAGCAGTTTTTGAAGTCACGCCTATTGGCCGGGATCGCCGCCGTGGTCCTGGCCCTCGTCGGAGCCATCCTCGTGATGTCCTACGCCAGCGGCGCGGACGAGCGGGCCGTCAAGGACCTCGAGCCTGAAGATGTCTTGGTGGTGGCGAAGCCCGTGCCGGCCGGCACCGCCGTTGAAAGTCTCCTGCCCTTCCTGACCGCCCAGAAACTTCCAGGCACCGCCGTGGCCAAGTCCGCGCTACAGAGCCTCGACGGCGTGGCCGGCAAGGTCACCGCAGTCGAACTGCTTCCGGGTGAGCAACTCGTCGCTGAACGACTGACCGCACCGGAAACCCTGCAGTCCAGCGGGGCTGTGCAGGTGCCGGAGGGGCTTCAGGAGCTCTCCTTCCAGCTGGACCCCCAGCGCGTTGTCGGCGGACGGCTCACTGCCGGAGACCACATCGGCATCTTCATCTCGCTGAAAAGTGGCGGCATCGAGGCCAAGCCGGAGAAGGAGACGACGCAGCTGGCCCTCCACAAGGTCCTGGTGACGTCAGTGCAGCGGGCTGCCAGCGCCGCCCCTTCTCCCGAACCCACGGCCAATGGCTCCGGGGCCCCGGTCGAGGATACGTCCCTGCCCACCGGATCGTTGCTGATGACCGTCGCCGTGAACGACGTGGACGCCACCAAAATCGTCTACGGCTCCGAATTCGGCACGCTCTGGCTGAGCAAGGAGCCGCTCAATGCCACGGACAGCGGCCGCCCTGGAATCATGACGAAACCGGAGCTTTACAAATGAGCCGTTTTGTACTGATCACGCCCAATGCCGACTTCGAGTCCCGCGTGCGTCTTGCCCTGGCCGGGAGCCTGCCGGGCGGTCTGCAGACCTTCGCCTTCGTCAATCCCGCAGATCCCGAAGAGTTGTTCGCAAAGCTGGACCAGCAGCGTCCCGAGGTCCTCATTCTGGGACCGGATGTGCCCGTCGATGACGCCCTACGGTTGGCCACGATCTTTGACGTGCAGCTTTCCGAGCTCAGCGTCATCCTGGTGGGCGAACCGGACCCCGACTTCTTGCTGCTGGCGATGCGCGCCGGCATTCGGGATATTCTCAGCCCACACGCCGATGCTGCCCAGATCCGGGTCATGCTGGAACGGGCATGCCAGTCCTATGCCAGCAAGAACAGGTCTGCGGCCGTCCAACTGCCGGATGCCCCGAGTGGTCTAGTGATCGGCGTCTTCTCGCCCAAAGGTGGAGTAGGCAAAACCACCATTGCCACCAACATCGCCATCGGGCTGGGGCAGGTGGCCCCGATGAGCGTTGTGATCGTGGATCTGGACCTCCAGTTCGGAGACGTCGCCTCAGGTTTATACCTCCACCCGGAGCACACCGTGACCGACGCGGTCTCCCCCGCGGCGAGCCACGATTCCCTGGTCCTCAAGGCGTTCCTGACCGTGCACCCCAGCAATATCTATGCTCTCTGCGCGCCCAGGAGCCCCGAAGAAGCAGACAACATCACGCCCGAGCAGGTGACGCGCCTGCTCGGGCAGCTCGCGCAACAGTTCCAGTACGTCATCGTGGACACGGCCCCGGGGTTACCGGAGGTGGGCCTGGCGGCCATGGAGCAGTGCACCGACATTGTCTGGGTGACCGCCATGGATGTTCCCAGCATCCGCGGGCTGAGGTCCGGCCTCGAAATCCTCCGACGCCTAGACCTCCAGCCGGAGACGCGCCATGTTGTCCTGAATCTGGCCGACTCCGCATCCGGACTCAGCGTTCAGGATGTCGAAGCCACCATCGGTGCGCCTGTGGACGTCAGTATCCCGCGGTCCAAGGCTGTGGCGTTCTCCACGAACCGCGGCATACCAGTGCTCCAGGAGGGTCGCAAGGACCCGGCCGTCAAAGGGCTGCGACAGTTGGTTGAACGATTCGATCCTGCTTGGCGTGCCAGGGCAAAAAAGAAACTGCACCGCCGAGTGGTGGTCCAGTGAAGCTCTCTGACCGGCTCGCCGCCGCTGAAAGCGGGTCCGCTGCAGCTCCCAGGCTCGCTCCCGAGTCCGCTCCAGCCGCACCTCCCCACATCCGCAAGGCACCGCCTGTGGAACGGCAGCGCACGCCAGTCGCAGCCCCCACTTTCGAAGAGCAAACAGACGTGCACCGGCCTTTTGGCCAGCAGCCGGTGGATGTCTTCGCTGCCCTCAAGCAGCGCGCCGCCACCGCCCTCTTCGAGCGCATGGGCGCACGTTTTAATGATTCCGGCGTCACGGAAGACGATTTGCGTTCGTCCGCCCGCGAAGAACTGATCCGCATCATCGACGCCGAACAGGTCCCGCTGTCCGGAGACGAACGGCTCCGGCTGGTCCAGGACGTGGCCGACGATGTGCTGGGCTACGGGCCGTTGCAGCGCCTCCTCGATGATTCCGCAGTGACGGAGATCATGGTCAACGGCATGGACCAGATCTACGTTGAGCGTCACGGCAAGCTCACGCTCACTGAATCTCGGTTCAGTTCCGAAGACCACCTGCGCAAGGTCATCGAGCGCATTGTCTCCAAGGTGGGGCGCCGCATCGATGAGTCATCCCCGCTCGTGGATGCACGCCTCGAAGACGGTTCCCGTGTCAACGCAGTCATACCGCCACTCGCGGTGGGTGGCTCCTCGCTGACGATCCGAAAGTTCAGCAAAGTTCCGCTCACGGTCCAAAACCTCATCGAGTTCGGCACCCTGACACCTGAGATGGCGGAACTCCTCAACGCCTGTGTCAAAGCAAAGCTCAATATCATCGTCTCCGGCGGCACGGGCACCGGCAAGACCACGCTGTTGAACGTTCTTTCATCGTTCCTGCCCCATGACGAGCGCATCGTGACGATCGAGGACGCCGTCGAACTCCAGATCCAGCAGCGCCACGTCGTACGGCTGGAAAGCCGGCCGCCAAATACCGAAGGCAAAGGTGAGGTCACCATCCGTGAGCTTCTGCGGAACTCACTGCGTATGCGCCCGGACCGGATAGTGGTCGGTGAGGTTCGTGGCGGCGAATCGCTGGACATGCTCCAGGCCATGAACACCGGCCATGACGGCTCGCTGTCCACAGTGCACTCAAACTCGCCCCGGGACGCCGTCGCCCGCCTGGAAACCCTGGTTCTGATGGCGGGCATGGACCTGCCGCTCCGCGCCATCCGCGAGCAGATCGCCTCCGCCGTCAACCTGATCATCCAGATTTCACGACTGCGCGACGGCACCCGTCGCATTACCCACGTCACGGAAGTGCAGGGCATGGAAGGGGACATCGTCACCCTGCAGGACGCCTTCGTCTTCGACTACTCCGCCGGTGTGGACGCCCACGGCCGGTTCTTGGGCAAACCGGTCCCCACCGGCATCCGGCCACGGTTCATCGACCGCTTCGAGGATTTCGGCATCCACGTCTCACCCAGTGTGTTCGCCGCTCCCCTGGCGCCGGCCGGAAGGCAGTGAGCCGGCCGTGACGGTACTGCCCTTCGGCGTTGGCCTGTTCTCAGCTGCCCTGTTTTTGTTCGGTTTCGTCTTGCTCGCCCCGCGAGGGGCACGCGTGCCGCTGGACCGCCGCCAGCCCCTCCAGAACCAACCAGACTCGCAGCTGACCAGGTTCGCCGGCTCGGCGGTCAACCTCGTCGACGGATACTTCGCGCAACGAAAAGTGCGGCTCTTCAGCCGGGAAGCACTCGAAAACGCCGGCCTGCGGATGAGCCAGTCCGACTTCTTTGTGCTGGTACTGGCCGGCGCCTTCGTCGGCGCATTGGCAGGGTTCGTCGTCGCGGGGCCGTTGCTGGCAATTCTGTTCGTGCTGCTGGCTCCGTTGGCGGGGCACCTCGTGATCGGCTACCTGACGGGTAAACGTCGAGTCATGTTTGACCAGCAACTCGGTGACACGCTCCAGCTGCTCTCCGGCGGCCTCAGGGCAGGCCACAGCATCCTCCGCGCCATTGACGCCGCGGCAGCCGAATCGCAAAGTCCCACGGCGGAAGAGATGCGCCGGGTCATTACCGAGACGAGCCTCGGCCGGGACCTCCAGTCATCCCTCACCGACACCGCCGAACGGATGCGGAGCGATGACTTCGTCTGGATCGCCCAGGCCATCCAGATCAACCGGGAAGTAGGCGGGAACCTCGCCGAGGTTTTGGATCAGGTGGGCGAAACCATCCGCGAGCGCAGCGAAATCAAGGGTCACATCAAGTCCCTGGCTGCCGAAGGAAAGTTCTCCGCATACATCCTGATGGCTATGCCGTTCGGCATCGTCGCGATGCTCATGCTGGCCAACCCGGGCTATATGAACTCCATGTTCACCAGCCTGCTTGGTTGGTTCATGATCGGCGCGTCCCTGATCATGATGACCATCGGCGGCCTGTGGATGCGCAAAATCATTGATCTGAAGTTCTGAGGCGGCCATGGATACGTCGGTACTGCTCGCCCTGCTCCTGGTCTCCCTGCCGCTCGGCTATCTCGCCTGGTCAGCGCTCTCCGTCGATCGGAAGTCCCACCGGGCCACCCGCGAGCTGCTCGCGGCGGGCACGGAGACCGCTGAGTTCACCGAGGCACAGCGGACCTCGCCGCTGGAACGGATCGGCTACCGTCTGACGCCGGCCGGTTATGTCCGCAAACTCGACAAGCTGCTCTCCCTGGCTGGCCGTCCCACGTCCCTTCCCCTCGGACGTGTGCTGGCGGCCAAGCCCTTGCTGGGCCTGACCGGCGCACTGCTGGGCTTCTACATCAGCGCGACTGGACCCACGCCCATCATCAAGGCGGTGGGGATCTTTGTGGCTCTGCTGGGCTACTTCATCCCCGATTTGATGCTCTACAGCAAGGGGCAGGAGCGGCAGACAGCCATGCAGCTGGAACTGGCCAACACCCTCGACCAGATGCTCATCTCCGTGGAAGCGGGCCTGGGCTTCGAAGGAGCCATGGCCCGCGCCGGCGAGAACGGCAAGGGGCCGCTGGCGGAAGAACTGGTCCGCACGCTGCAGGACATGCAGGTGGGACGCAGCCGCCGCGAGTCCTACCTCGCCCTCGCCGAACGCACCAACATCCCCGAGCTGCGCAGCTTCGTCCAGGCCGTGGTGCAGGCGGACACCTACGGCATCGCCATCAGCCGGGTCCTGCGCGTCCAGGCCAAGGTGATGCGCGTCAAGCGCCGTCAGCGGGCAGAAGAGAAGGCGATGAAGCTGCCGGTGATGATCCTGTTTCCGCTGCTCTTCTTCATCTTTCCGGTCCTCTTCATCGCCATCCTGGGGCCCGCCGTCATCAACACGATCGAGACGTTCAGCGGCCAGTAGCGTGCCCGCACACGCCCTGGACCGTGGCCTGCAGGGAACCCTCAGGAAGCCATCGGGATAGCGCAAGGGTTTGCGCAGGATCGCCCGGAGCACGGGGCAGCGGCCGGGGCAGGCAGTAGCGTGGACGCATGTCCTTTCAGGGTGCTCCAGACGACGGCGACGCAAACACCGGCCTCTCCGCCGAGGCGTCCCCCGGCGGTGCGGGGCTGTCCCGCGCGTCGGCCAGGGACACTGTCCCTGACTCGACGCCGCCGCTCGTGGACCCCTCCGCCCTCCAGGAGCTCGGATCCCAGCTGGAGAGCCCCGCCGTGGCCAAGGGATTCGCGCGGGACTACACCAACCTGTGGGACCGGCGCTACCAGTCCCTCGCCAGGTCCCTCGACAGCGGGGACGAGGCAGCGGCACTGGATGCTGTGCTCAGCCTGAAGACATCCTCAGCCATGGTGGGCGGGGTCCGGCTGGCCGGGCTCGCCAGGGAGCTGGAGGACGCCATCCGGGTCCGCGACGCCGACCGCGCGCGGCTGCTCCTGCAGGAAGTCGCCGAAAGCGGCAACGAAACAGTCCACGAACTGCAGTTCAGCTACCTCAAGGACAGCTAGTCCACGGCCGGCGCGAGCCGGTACCCCACGCCACGGACCGTCTGGAGCCAGCGCGGCTGCAGCGGATCCTCCCGCAGTTTGCGCCGCAGGTTGCCGATGTGGACCTCGACGGCACGCTCGTCGGATTCGCTGATGTACGCATCCGCGCCGTAATACTCTCCCCGCACCACCCGCACCAGATCGACCTTGGTCCGGACGGCGCCGGACGCCTTCAACAAGGCGTGCAGCAGGTCGAACTCACTGCGGGTCAGACTGGCGGGGATGCCATCAAGGGTGACCGAACGGGTGTGCGGGTTCAACACCAGGCCGTTGTGCCGAAACACCGAATCCGGGGGCAGGACCCGACTCGCCGACGGCGCTGCCCCCGGTTCCGGGGACGTGCCCCCGAATTCCTTCCGGGGCCGGCGCATCATCGCGGCGACCCGGGCCCGGAGCTCGCGCGGGCGGAACGGTTTAGTCATAAAATCGTCGGCGCCGGTGTGCAGCGCGGTAAGTGTGTCCAGCTCATCCGTCCGTCCGGACAGCATGACCACATAAGCGTCACTGAACTGCCGGATCTGGCGCAGGACTTCAAAGCCGTCAATGTCGTTCAGGCCAATGTCCAAGGTGACAACGCTGGCCTTCTGGCTCCGCACCACCTCGACCCCCTCCCGCCCGCTGGCGGCGCCGTGGACGTCAAATCCCGCCTGGCTCAGCACCGCTTCGACGAGGTTACGTACGTCTTCGTCGTCCTCAACGACGACTGCTACTCCCAAGTCAGTCATGGTCCCCCTCTACATTCTGATGATGCGGCATCCACCCCCATAGAGGCCGCATTGTTACAGCTGCGCACTCGTGGTGCGCCAGTAATGTCAGGGTACCCACGGTATAACGGTAATTGTTGTTTAGGCACAGCCACGGCCACAAATATTCATCCTGTGTCAAGCTAACGTGACGCACGCTGTTAAATTGAAGCAGCGAGAAAAGGGGCGCGGCTTCATTGGGTAAAGAAGAACTGGTCCGGGACCCGGAAGGATTCTTTGCGGGGATACCGCGGCGTGCGCAGCTGGCTTTCGTCAAGCTGACGGGGTCCCGGGAAGCCGAGCTGCACGCCCTTCTCGCGGACAGCGGCGAACGCGAACGGCTGCTCACCGACGAGGTCACCGCGCTTGCCGCTGCCCTGATGGCCAAGGACAGCCTTGTCTCCACCGTCTCGCACGAGTTCCGTACCCCGCTGACCTCGATCATCGGCAACCTGGACCTGGTCCTCGGCGAATCTGCGGACTTCTCCCCTGCCACCGTGCGCCGGCTCCAGGTTGCGCAGCGGAACGCCGAACGGTTGCAAGCACTCGTGTCGGACCTGATGATGTCCGCCGACGCCGCGGTCCACGTCCACCCGCGCCGGACCGATCTGGCGGGCCTGGTCGAAGCCAGCCTCGGCTCGGCCCAGGCCCACGCCCAGGCAGCCCGGGTCTCGCTCTCCATGGACCTCCCGGCTCCGCTCTGGGCCGAGGTGGATCCGCTGCGGATCGGCCAGGCCCTCGACAACCTCGTCTCCAATGCCATCAAGTACTCGCCCGACGGCGGCGCCGTCCACGTGTCCGCCAGCTGCTCGGGAGGCCGGGTGCGGCTGCACGTCAAGGATGCCGGAATGGGCATGACAGCCGCCGACGCCGAACGGGTCTTCACCCGCTTCTTCCGCAGCCCCGCCGTCCGCGAAGGCCCGATCCCCGGAGTCGGGCTGGGGCTGGCCATCACGAAGGCGATCGTCGAACGGCACGGCGGCTCCATTTCCTGCAGCACGCGTCCCGGCTGCGGGAGCACGTTCACCGTGGAGCTTCCCACGGAAGCGGCGCCAGCCGCCTAATCCGGGGCGCCAGCCAACTAGGTTCCGCGGACGCGGACGTCGCTACCGGCGCCTAGCGCGCGTCAGCTCGGCCCTGGCCAGCAGTCCGCTGGCCAGGGGGTAGGCCACCTCTTCGAGCACCAGCGGATGCGGGGCGGCCAGCACGGACTTGGCGTCCCGCTGCCGGGTGATCAGCCGTTCGTGCAGCCAGCCGGGCGCCTCGATGCCGGCCCCCACAAACAGTGCCGATCCCACGAGCGAGCGGACCATGTTGTGGCAGAACGCATCGGCCTGGACCGTGGCCACCACTACGCCGTCGGCGCCGCGGGCGAACTCGAAGCGCTGGAGTTCCCGGATGGTCGTGGCGCCCTCGCGCGGCTTGCAGTAGGACCGGAAATCCTGCAGTCCCACCAGCTGGGAGGCGCCTTCGTTGAGCAGACCGACGTCGAGCGGTTCCTGATGCCACAGCGTGGAGCTGCGGCCCAGCGGGTCCCAGAGGAGCGGGCCGTCTGCAATCCGATAGCTGTAGCGGCGCCAGAGCGCGGAGAACCGCGCGTCGAAGCCCTTGGGTGCGACGGTGACCTTGTGGACCTCGATGGACCCGGTGAGGTCGCCCAGCCCGCGGCTGAGGGCGCCGCGGAGCCGCCGCAGCAGCGCGACGGCCGGATCCAGCTCCACGCCGCGGTTCAGGCCCAGCCACTCCGCCTCCGTGAAGTCGACGTGAACCACCTGGCCGCGGGCGTGCACCCCGGCGTCGGTCCGTCCGGCCACGGTGACGCGGATGGGCCGGCGGATGAGCAGCGCCAGGGCTTCCTCCAAGGTGCCCTGGACGGTACGCCGTCCGGGCTGGACGGCCCACCCGCTGAAGGGTCCGCCGTCGTACGCAAGATCAAGCCGGACACGCAAAAACCCGCCGCCCCCTCTAACGGGGGCAGCGGGTTTCTGGTCGTTCATAGACTTAAGTCTATGCGAAGAAGTCAGCGAATTATTTCGCTTCCTTCTCGGACTTAGCGGGTGCTTCCTCAGCGGCCGGAGCCTCTTCGGTAGCTGCTGCTTCAGTCTCAGCTGCTTCAGCGGCCGGAGCCTCTTCGGTTTCAGCGGCTTCGGTCTCGGCAACCGGAGCAGCTTCTGCCTTGTCGGCGTCCTTCTTGTCAGCATCGCGCTTGGCGGCGGAGGTAGCCTCGGCTACGACAGCCTGCTTGGCGGAAACCGGCTCGAGAACCAGTTCGATGACAGCCATGGGAGCGTTGTCGCCCTTGCGGTTGCCGATCTTGGTGATGCGGGTGTAGCCGCCGTTGCGGTTCTCCACTGCCTGGGCAATGTCGGTGAACAGCTCGTGGACGATGCCCTTGTCGCTGATCAAGCCGAGTACACGGCGGCGGGAAGCCAGGTCGCCACGCTTGGCGAAAGTCACCAGGCGCTCGGCGTACGGCTTCAGGCGCTTGGCCTTGGTCACCGTGGTGGTGATCCGCTTGTGCTCGAACAGTGCGGCGGACAGGTTCGCGAGCATCAGACGCTCGTGACTCGCTCCGCCTCCGAGGCGCGGACCCTTAGCGGGGGTAGGCATAATAGTTTCTCCTCATATGGAAGCCGTTGGGCTGCGCACACCGTGGTGCATCCAGCCGGCAGGCCAAGATCTGTTTGTTAGAGCTCGTCGTCGCTGAAAGCGGCGTCGTCCTCTTCAATTGCTGCGGCGCGGGCTGCGAGGTCAAAACCGGGAGGCGAGTCCTTGAGGGACAGGCCCAGTTCAACCAGCTTTGCCTTGACCTCATCGATGGACTTCGCACCGAAGTTACGGATGTCCATGAGGTCGGCCTCGGAGCGGGCCACGAGTTCACCCACGGTGTGGATGCCCTCACGCTTGAGGCAGTTGTAGGAACGGACGGTGAGATCCAGATCCTCGATCGGCAGGGCCATGTCTGCTGCCAGGGCAGCATCCGTCGGCGACGGGCCAATCTCGATACCTTCAGCTGCGGTGTTCAGCTCGCGGGCCAGACCGAACAGTTCCACCAGGGTGGTACCTGCCGAAGCAACGGCATCGCGCGGGGCGATGGCCTGCTTGGTCTCGACGTCGACAATGAGCTTGTCGAAGTCAGTGCGCTGCTCAACACGGGTAGCTTCCACGCGGAAAGTAACCTTCAGGACCGGCGAGTAGATCGAGTCGACCGGAATGCGGCCGATCTCGGAGTCGCCGGACTTGTTCTGAGCTGCCGAAACGTAGCCGCGGCCGCGCTCGATGGTCAGTTCGAGTTCGAACTTGCCCTTCGAGTTCAGCGTGGCAATGTGCAGATCCGGGTTGTGGAATTCGACGCCGGCCGGCGGAGCGATGTCCGCGGCGGTGACGACTCCCGGGCCCTGCTTGCGCAGGTAAGCAACAACCGGCTCGTCGTGCTCGGAGGAAACCGACAGGTTCTTGATGTTCAGGATGATCTCGGTGACATCTTCCTTGACACCCGGAACCGTGGTGAACTCATGCAGCACGCCATCGATCCGGATGCTCGTGACAGAGGCACCGGGGATGGAAGAGAGCAGGGTACGGCGGAGGGAGTTTCCGAGGGTGTAACCGAAACCGGGCTCCAGCGGTTCAATAATGAAACGGGAGCGGTTGTCGGAGACGACCTCTTCGGAGAGGGTGGGGCGCTGTGCAATGAGCACTTAGGTTTCCTTTCGGCGAGCATCCGCTATATGACGCAACACAGGTGGTGGAAAGATCGGTCTGAGACTTAACGCGGCTGGGCTTGCCCGGACCCGCGAAGGTCCGGGCAAGCACCGGTGCGCTGGAAAGCCTTAGACGCGGCGGCGCTTCGGCGGACGGCAGCCGTTGTGGGCGCTGGGGGTTACATCCTGGATGGATCCAACCTCAAGGCCAGCGGCCTGGAGTGAACGGATTGCCGTTTCGCGTCCTGAACCCGGGCCCTTGACGAATACGTCAACCTTGCGCATACCGTGCTCCTGCGCACGCTTTGCGGCGGCTTCGGCGGCCATCTGGGCTGCGAACGGGGTGGACTTACGTGAGCCCTTGAAGCCAACTTCACCGGACGAAGCCCAGGAGATGACAGCACCGTTCGGGTCCGTGATGGACACGATGGTGTTGTTAAAGGTGCTCTTGATGTGCGCCTGGCCCAGCGCGATATTCTTTTTGTCCTTCTTACGCGGCTTGCGAACCGCGCCACGAGTCTTCGGGGGCATTATTTCTCCTACAGAAAGTTATCGGGGGGAAGACGAGCGGTTTAGCGCGTCTTCTTCTTGCCTGCAACGGTGCGCTTCGGACCCTTACGGGTACGTGCGTTCGTCTTCGTACGCTGTCCGCGCACTGGCAGGCCCTTACGGTGGCGAATACCTTCGTAGCTGCCGATTTCAACCTTGCGGCGGATATCTGCTGCTACTTCGCGGCGAAGGTCACCCTCAACCTTGTAGTTGCCTTCAATGTAATCACGCAGCTGGACGAGCTCGGCGTCGGACAGGTCCTTGACCCGAACGTCCGCGCTGATGCCGGTGGCAGCCAGGGTTTCGTGTGCACGGGTCTTGCCCACGCCGTAGATGTAAGTAAGCGCAATTTCCAACCGCTTTTCGCGGGGAATGTCTACGCCAGCGAGACGAGCCATAGAGGCAGTGCTCCTTGAATAAACCGGAGGTCGTAGGCAGTACACCCGCACATTCCGTGCGGCCCCAGCCTCCGACCGGGGGTTGGCTGTCCGGACTCGTTCTAGCTCAGTGTCCCAGATCAGCTTGTGCTGCCTTTTATTTACTTGCGTGGGTTAGCAACCCAGGATTTCCCGAAGAGGGAAATTAGCCCTGGCGCTGCTTGTGGCGCGGGTTCTCGCAGATCACCATGACCCGGCCATTACGGCGGATCACTTTGCACTTTTCGCAGATCTGCTTGACGCTCGGCTTGACCTTCATGGCGTTCCTTTGCGTGTTGCAGTGGTCAGCTGGACCGGCCTTCGGCTATTGCTCTGGCCGCCCAGTGTTTACTTGTAGCGGTAGACGATACGACCACGTGTCAGGTCGTACGGGCTCAGCTCCACCACTACCCGGTCCTCAGGGAGAATCCTGATGTAGTGCTGGCGCATCTTTCCAGAGATGTGTGCCAGAACGATGTGCTTGTTGGTGAGCTCAACGCGAAACATCGCGTTAGGCAGCGCCTCAGTCACAACGCCCTCGATCTCAATGACCCCGTCCTTCTTGGCCATACCCTCCGCTAACTGTTGTTTGCCGCAGCCCTTCGGCTTGCACCGGAAAGCACCGCGGACGTTTTTGATTGATTGGCTGATGCCTCCCGGCCCCAAAAGGGCACAACAGGGCAGACAACCAACAGACAACACTACGCCATCACGGCCCGAATGTTAAATCCAGCAAGCGTAGCGCACTCAGCGTCCGTATGCACCAAATTCGCCCGCCGGCGTGCTCACGGCCTCCGCACAGTCGATCCCGTCCAGGATGGCCAGGCGCACGACGTCGGCTGCCGCGCTCTGCAGGGTGATGAGGCTCGCGTGCCGTGCGGCATCGCTGCTGCGGTCGAGTGCGAGCGCGCCGGTGGCGAGGCAGAAGACGGTGTCCCCGTCCGCGAGGGTGTGGCTGGGGTTCAGCGCCCGGGCCAGCCCGGCGTGGGCGGCCGACGCGGTGCGTTTGCATTCGGCCTTGTCCAGGATCGCGTTCGTGGCGACGACGACAAGGGTGGTGTTGAGCGCCGGTGGCGTCTGCTGCACGGATTTCGATGCGGGATCCGGCTGGGGCGTCGAGTTAAAGGGCAGTCCCAGGGCGTTCACGACGGCGAGCGCTCCGACGACGACGCCGTTGTCCAGGGTGATCGAGGCCGTGCCCACTCCCCCTTTGTATTTGCCCCGGCCGATTGCCGCTCCGGTGCCGGCGCCGACGTTGCCTCGTTCGACGTCGTGTTCGATTTTGCGCACGGCGGCGTCCGCGGTGGCCGCGTAGCCCATGGCCGCGTCCGGGCGGGCGGCGAAGTTGCCGCCGCGGCCGAGGTCGAAAATGGCGGCGGCCGGGACGATCGGGACCACGCCGCCGGTCACGGCGAATCCCCGGCCGTGCTCCTCGCACCATTGCTGGGCGCCGTGGGCCGCGGCGAGGCCGAAGGCGCTGCCCCCGGTGAGCACGACGGCGTCGACGATCCGGCTCAGGGTGGTGGGGTCCAGGGCGTCGGTTTCATGGGTCCCGGGTCCCCCGCCGCGGACGTCGACGGAACCCACCGTCCCGACCGGAGGCAGCACCACCGTCACCCCGCTCAGCCAGCCCTCATCCGTCCTGCCGGCGTGGCCCACCCTCAGGCCCGGCACATCAGTAATCGCAGTCATGGCTCTATTGTGCTCCACGGCGACGGCCGCCGCCCCGGTCGTCTTTTCCATCGTCTGGACGAATCGCGCCCGTTTGCCTGTGGTCCAAACGATCGTTATGTAATACTGCATGCAACACAGCGTGAACGGGCAACGAAGCCTAGGACAACAAAGCTCTACTGGTGTCTCGTGCGGGGTTCTGCCCACCAACCTTGTGGTGAAGTGATAGCAAGGTATCCCCGCCCACCCGCCTGCCCCGGCAGGCACGGACCCGTTAGAGACCTGAATGACGCGACAATTGACCGACCGGCCCCGCGCCGTCGTCGAGGCTAAACCGGCCGCGGCGCCGCGTGCCCGCTGGTCCGCCAGAACCCGCCGGGACTTCTTCGTCTTCCTGGCCCTGGCCCTGCCCAACCTTCTTCTGATTGCGGTGTTCACTTACCTCCCGCTCTTCAACAACATCTACTACTCGACCCTGGACTGGACGCTGGGCTCCGCCTCGGCCACGGTGGTGGGCCTGGATAACTACGTCACGTTCTTCACGAGTTCGGACGCCACCAAGGTCCTGGGCACCACCGCCATTTTCACCCTCGTCACGGTCGGCGGGTCCATGGTGCTGGCCCTGCTGGTGGCCCTTGCCCTGAACTCCAGGATCCGCGGCACAACGTTCGCGCGCTCAGCCGTCTTCGCCCCCTACGTGCTCAGCGGCGTCGGCGTCGGCCTCGTCTGGCTGTTCATTTTCGATCCCGGCTACGGGGTGCTCGCCTGGCTGCTGCGCGGCCTTGGCCAGCAGAGTCCGCAGTGGATCAATGATCCCCAGTTGTCCCTGGTCATGGTCATGATCGTCTACATCTGGAAAAACCTGGGCTACTGCGCCGTCGTCTACCTCGCCGGGCTGCAGTCGCTCCCGCAGGATGTCATGGAGGCCGCGTCGCTGGACGGGGCCAACGGCTTCAAGCGCTTCGTGACGATGTCCCTGCCGCTGCTCTCCCCCACCACGTTCTTCCTGCTCATCACCACGATGCTCAGTTCGCTGCAGGCGTTTGACCTGATCCGGATCATGACCCCGCTGGGCAACGGCACCAGCACGCTGATCTACGAGGCCTACCTCCAGGCCTTCGGCGCGTTCAACCGGGCCGGCTACTCGGCGGCCATCTCGGTGATCCTGTTCGCCATCCTGCTCATCATCACCGTGCTGCAGCTGCGGTTCGTCGAACGGAAGGTGCACTACTCGTGAGCCTGCTCTCCCCCGTCAGTCCCGACCCCGCCGCCGATGCCGGCCCCGCCGCCCGTGCGGAGCCCGAGATCCCGCTGCACCGTCACCGGCCGTTCTCGCGGGCCAACCTGACCCAGACCATCGCCGGCGGCTATCTTCCGCTGGTCCTCAGCACCCTGGTGGTCTTCCTGCCGCTGTTGTGGATGGTGCTGAGCTCCTTCAAGCAGCCCGGCGAGATCATCACCATGGACCTGAAGATCCTGCCGGAAGGCCTGACCCTCGAGAACTACAACATCGCCATGACGACGGTCCCGTTCGCGCAGTTCTTTCTGAACAGCCTGATTGTCACCACCGTGGGCGCCACCATCAAGGTCCTCCTGGCCATTCTGACCGCCTACGCGCTCGTGTTTGTCCGTTTCCCGTACAAGAACGTCATTTTCGTGCTGATCCTCGTGGCCCTGATGGTCCCCCCGCAGGTGTCGATCCTGCCGAACTACATCCTGATCGCTGGGATGGGCGGCAAGAACACCCTGTGGGGCATCATCCTCCCGGGCCTCGGCACGGCGTTCGGCACGTTCCTGCTCCGCCAGCACTTCATGACGCTGCCGGCGTCGATCCTGGAATCGGCAGAGATCGACGGCGCCGGCCACTGGCGCCGCCTCTGGCAGATCGTGGCGCCGGTCTCCGGCCCGTCGATCGCCACGGTAGCCCTCGTCGTCGTCGTGAGCGAATGGAACGACTACATCTGGCCGCTCATCATCACGGACCGTCCCGAGACGATGACCCTGCCGGTCGGCCTGACGCTGCTGCAGAACTCCGAGGGCAACGGCTCCGGCTGGGGCATCCTGATGGCCGGCGCCGTGCTGGTGATCGTCCCCATTTTGCTGGTTTTCGCGGCTTTGCAGCGTTACATCGTGGCCGGCCTCACCCAGGGCAGCGTCACCGGGTGACGGCGCCTTCGACAGCTTCAACCCAAACACAGCCATTCAACGAGTCAGCATCATCGAGAGGATCCACCATGGCATTGAATCTTGACCGCAGGCACTTCCTGGGACTGGCAGGTGCCGGCGCCGGCGCCGCCGCACTGTCGGCCTGCGGAGGCCCGTCCACCGCAGGCCCCGCAGCTGCGACCGCGGCCGCCGACATCGACTTCAGCGGCGTCAAGCCCGCAGCCTCCATCGATTTCTGGTCCAGCCACCCGGGCAAGTCCCAGGACGTGGAGAAGGCCATTATCGAGAAGTTCCACGCCAAGTTCCCGGAGATCAAGGTCAACCTGGTCACCGCCGGGGCGAACTATGAGGAAATCGCCCAAAAGTTCCAGACCTCGCAGGCCGCGAAGTCCGGCCTTCCGGGCCTCGTGGTGCTCTCGGATGTCTGGTGGTTCCGGTACTACTCCAACGGCAACATCATCGCCCTGGACAGCCTGATCAAGCAGCTGGACGTCAAGGTCGATGACTTCCAGAAGTCCCTTATCGCGGACTACCGGTACGAGGACAAGCAGTGGGCGCTCCCCTACGGCCGTTCCACCCCGCTGTTCTACTACAACAAGGACCACTTCAAGGCCGCCGGGCTGCCGGACCGCGCCCCGAAAACGTGGCAGGAGTTTGCCGAGTGGGCGCCCAAGCTGAAGGCCAGTTCCGGCGCCCAGTACGCGTACATCTACCCGGCGCTGGCCGGCTACGCGGGCTGGACGCTGCAGAACAACCTGTGGGGCTGGGGCGGCAGCTGGTCCAACGAGTGGGCCTTCAACTGCGATTCCGCCGAGTCGGTCGCCGCACTGCAGTGGGCCCAGGACTCGATCTTCAAAGACAAGTGGGCCGGGGTCTCATCCAAGGAGGCTGCCGATGACTTTGCTGCGGGGATCACCTCGTCAACGATTTCCTCGACCGGTTCCCTGCTGGGGGTGCTGAAGTCCGCGAAGTTCAACGTGGGCGTCGGCTACCTGCCGGGCGGTCCCAAGAACGAAAGCCCGGTGTGCCCCACCGGCGGCGCAGGACTGGGCATCCCCAGCGGCGTCAGCAAGGAAGTGCAGCTCGCCGCCGCCACCTTCCTGAAGTTCATGACGGAACCGGAAAACACGGCGCAGTTCTCCGCGGCCACCGGCTACATGCCCACCCGCACCTCGGCCGACATGACAGCGGTGCTGGCCGCCACCCCGCAGATCAAGACCGCCATGGACCAGCTCACCGTCACCCGTGTGCAGGACAACGCCCGCGTGTTCCTGCCGGGCGCCGACCAGGAGATGGCCAAGTCCGCCGCGGCGATCCTCACCCAGCAGGGCGACGTCCAGGCCACCATGACGGCGCTCAAGGCCACCCTGGAAGGCATCTACACCAAGGACGTGAAGCCCAAGCTCAAGAGCTGACGGCGCACCCCCACCCAACTAGCTCGCAGTTAAGGCCGTCTTGAGCGCTCAAAACGGCCTTAACTGCGAGCTAGTTGGGTTTAAAGCGGGCTTACGGGATCGGGACGGGCACGACGCCGAGCGGGGCCAGCTTCGCCGCTCCCCCGTCGGGCGCGGAGAGCACCCAGATGCCCTGCTCGTGGACCGCAACGGAATGCTCCCACTGGCAGGAACGCTTGCCGTCGGTCGTGACCACGGTCCAGTCGTCCTCCAGCACGGCGGTCTCGATGCCGCCGCGCACCAGCATCGGCTCGATGGCCAGGCACAGCCCCGGCCGGATCTTCGGCCCGCGGTGGTTGGTGCGGTAGTTCGGTACGTCCGGTGCCATGTGCATTTCGGAGCCGATTCCGTGGCCCACGTAGTCCTCCAGGATGCCCAGGGGCTTGCCGGGCACAGAGGAGACATAATCGTCCACGGCATTGCCGATGTCGCCGATGAACTTGCCGGTCGCCAGCGCGGCAATCCCGTGCCACATCGCGGCCTCGGTGACATCGGAGAGCCGCTGGTCCTCCGGATCCGCGGCTCCCACGATCACCGAGCGGGCCGAGTCGGAGTGCCAGCCGCCCAGGATCGCGCCGCCGTCGATCGAGAGGATGTCCCCGTCCTGCAGGACGCGGTCGCCGGGGATGCCGTGCACGACCTCCTCGTTGACCGAGGTGCAGATCGTGGCCGGGAAGCCGTGGTAGCCCAGGAAATTCGACGTGGCACCGGCGTCCTTGAGTACCGCGGCGAAGACGGCGTCAAGGTCCTTGGTGGTCTTGCCCGGCGCGGAGGCCGAAACCGCGGCGTCGAGGGCCCGGCTGAGCACAAGCCCGGCCTCGTGCATGGAGCGCATCTGGGCGTTGGTCTTGTATTCGATGCGTGGCTGGCCGAATGCCATCCGCAACTTCCTTTCAATGGGGCTGTGCCAG
The DNA here is from genome assembly GCF_055412865.1 of Pseudarthrobacter ribosi. Classification (NCBI taxonomy): domain Bacteria; kingdom Bacillati; phylum Actinomycetota; class Actinomycetes; order Micrococcales; family Micrococcaceae; genus Pseudarthrobacter; species Pseudarthrobacter ribosi. The sequence goes on from NZ_JBVAYZ010000002.1 coordinate 93,340, forward strand.
GGCGGGAAAGCCGCCGGCGAAATGGCTGAGGCCCCTCCCGATAATCCGGGAGGGGCCTCGAGGTTCGCGGGCCGGTCAGGCCGCCTGAGCCTCTTTGATGGCCTGCATAACGCGGTCGGTGACCTCGTCGATGCCGCCGATGCCGTCAACGCGGGTCAGGATGCCGCGCTCTGCATACTTGGCGACAACGGCCTCCGTCTGCTCGTGGTAGAGGTCAAGGCGGTGCCGGATGACGGCTTCGTTGTCGTCAGTGCGTCCGGTTTCCTTGGCGCGGCCGAGCAGGCGAGTGACGAGTTCCTCGTCATCGGCCGTGAGCTGCAGGACGACGTCGAGCTTCTGGTCGCCGTCGGCCAGGATCCCGTCGAGGTAGTCCACCTGCGCGGTCGTGCGGGGGTAGCCGTCCAGAAGGAAGCCGTTCTCCACGTCGCCCTCGCCGAGCCGGTCGCGGACCATCTTGTTGGTCACGCTGTCCGGGACAAAGTCCCCTGCATCCATGTACGTCTTGGCTTCGATGCCCAACGGCGTCTCACCCTTGACGTTGGCGCGGAAGATGTCCCCGGTGGAGATCGCAGTCACGCCGAGGCGCTCCGAAATACGCTCCGCCTGCGTTCCCTTGCCGGAGCCGGGAGGTCCGATAATCAACATTCTCGTCATCGCAAAAGCCCTTCGTAGTGACGCTGCTGTAGCTGCGCATCAATCTGCTTGACGGTCTCCAAACCTACGCCGACCATGATCAGGATCGAGGTGCCACCGAACGGGAAGTTCTGGTTGGCGTTGATCAGGACCAGTGCGACCAGCGGGATAAGTGCCACAAAAGCCAGGTAAATGGCACCGGGTAGCGTGATCCTGGCAAGCACATACTGCAGGTAATCTGCGGTCGGCTTGCCGGCACGGATACCCGGAATGAAGCCGCCGTACTTCTTCATGTTGTCAGAAACTTCTTCAGGGTTGAAAGTGATCGCAACATAGAAGTACGTGAAGAACACAATCATGGAGAAGTAGAGCACCATGTAGATCGGCTGGTCACCGCGGACCAGGTTGTTATTGATCCACTCCACCCAGGGCGCAATCGGCTCGCCGGGCTGGGGCTGGTTGAACTGCGAGATCAGGCCCGGCAGGTACAGCATCGAGGAAGCGAAGATGACGGGCACGACGCCGGCCATGTTCACCTTGATCGGGATGTACGTGCTGGTGCCGCCCACGGTCCGCCGGCCTATCATCCGCTTGGCGTACTGCACCGGAATGCGGCGCTGGGACTGCTCCACGAAGACCACGGCGGCCACGGTCAGCAGGCCGATGACCAGAACCATGAAGAAGGTGCCGGGGCCCTGCGAGGTCCAGATGGCGCCGAGCGAGCCCGGGAAGCTGGAAACGATCGAGGTGAAGATGAGCAGGGACATGCCGTTGCCGACACCCTTTTCGGTCACGAGCTCGCCCATCCACATGATGAGGCCGGTGCCGGCCGTCAACGTGATGATGATCAGGATCGTGGTGACGATGCTGTCGTCCGGGATGATCGGCAGCTGGCAGTTCGGCAGCAGCTGGCCCGAACGTGCGAGGGACACCAGGGTCGTGGCGTTGAGCAGTCCGAGGGCGATCGTCAGGTAACGCGTGTACTGCGTCAGCTTCGACTGGCCCGAGGCGCCCTCCTCGTACAGCTGCTGGAAGCGGGGAATAACCACCCGGAGCAGCTGAACGATGATGCTGGCCGTGATGTACGGCATGATGCCCAGGGCGAAGACGGACACCTGGAGCAATGCACCGCCGCTGAACAGGTTGACGAGCTGGTAGATGCCGCCCGTGGTCTGACCGTTCTGCAAGCATTGCTGGACATTCTGGTAGTTCACACCAGGCGAGGGGATGAAGGCACCCAAGCGGAAGATTGTGATGATTCCCAGCGTGAACAACAACTTGCGTCGCAGATCAGGCGTGCGAAAGGCCCGGCCAAATGCGCTAAGCAAGCGTCCTCCTGATTAATAAGTAAAGTCGTGTGAGATAGGTCAAATAAACCCAACAACCGAGTCTAACGGGTGGACGCGCCCTGCGGACAATCGCAGGGCCGGGAAAAAAGAAAAACTCCCGGCACCTAAGGGCCTGAGCCCCTGGTACCGGGAGTTTCCACAACGGGCAACTGCCCCGCCGCCTCGTTAGAGGGCGGTGGTGCTTCCGCCTGCTGCAGCAATCTTTTCTGCGGCGCTGGCCGAGAATGCGTGGACGGTGACGTCAACCTTGACGGTGATGTCGCCGGTGCCAAGCACCTTGACGGGCTGGTTCTTGCGAACGGCACCCTTTTCGACCAGGTTCTCCACGGTGACTGCGCCACCTTCCGGGAACAGCTCGTTGAGCTTGTCCAGGTTTACAACCTGGTACTCAACCCGGAACGGGTTCTTGAAGCCGCGCAGCTTCGGCAGGCGCATGTGCAGCGGCAGCTGGCCGCCGGCAAAGCCAGCCTTGATCTGGTAGCGGGCCTTCGTGCCCTTGGTACCGCGACCGGCGGTCTTACCCTTGGAACCTTCACCACGACCAACACGGGTCTTGGCGGTTTTGGCACCCGGGGCGGGACGCAGGTGGTGAACCTTCAGTGCGTTCTGCTTCTCAGCAGCGGCGCCCTGTGCCTTTTCGGCGGTGTTCTTCTCTGCCATTTACTTCGCCTCCTCTACCTTTATCAGGTGCGGAACCGTGTTGACCATGCCAACGGTCACGGGATCGGCGGTGCGGACAACGGTGTGTCCGATCCGCTTCAGGCCGAGGGACCGAAGGGTGTCGCGCTGGTTCTGCTTGCCGCCAATGGCGGACTTAATCTGAGTGATCTCCAACTTTGCGTCGGAGACAAGCACGTTCTTAGCCAACTCAGACACCTGCCTTCTGGTTCAGGAGTGCCTTCACCATTGCCGGCGGAGCGATCTCGTCGAGCGGGAGGCCGCGGCGTGCTGCCACTGCTGCCGGCTCTTCGAGGCGCTTCAGCGCGTCAACGGTCGCGTGCACGATGTTGATGGCGTTGGAGGAACCGAGCGACTTGGAGAGGATGTCGTGGATGCCCACGCACTCCAGTACTGCACGGACCGGACCGCCGGCGATAACACCGGTACCGGCGGAAGCCGGACGCAGCATAACGACGCCTGCGGCGGCTTCACCCTGAACACGGTGCGGGATGGTGCTGCCGATGCGGGGAACGCGGAAGAAGGACTTCTTGGCTTCTTCAACGCCCTTCGCGATTGCGGCAGGAACTTCCTTAGCCTTGCCGTAGCCAACGCCGACCATACCGTTGCCGTCACCGACGACGACGAGGGCGGTGAAGCTAAAGCGACGACCACCCTTGACGACCTTGGAAACACGGTTGATGGTTACGACGCGCTCTACGAACTGGCTCTTTTCGGCTTCGCGGCCACCATCGCGGCCACCACGGCCACCACGGTCGCCACGGCCCTGGCCGCGGTCGCCACGCTCGCCACGACGAGCGCCACCACGGGCGGCGTCGGTGGTAGCAGGCGCAGCGGTCTCAGTTGCCGGAGCAGCTACAGCTTCAGTCACCTGAATGTCCTTTTCGTTATTTTCGGTCACAGTGACAGCCCACCTTCACGTGCGCCGTCAGCGACGGCGGCGATCCGGCCGTGGTACTTGTTACCACCGCGGTCGAAGACAACAGCTTCGATTCCGGCAGCCTTGGCACGCTCGGCGACGAGCTCGCCAACGCGCTTGGCCTTGGCAGTCTTGTCACCGTCGAATGCACGAAGGTCGGCTTCCAAAGTGGAGGCGCTCGCTACGGTCAGGCCCTGGGTGTCATCGACAACCTGGACGAATACGTGGCGTGCGGAACGGTTGACGACCAGACGAGGACGTACAGCCGTTCCGGAAATGCGCTTGCGGATACGAAGCTGGCGGCGGCTGCGCTGGGCAGACTTGCTCTTGTTCGTACGCTTCTTGTTAATTGCGATCGCCATGGTTACTTACCAGCCTTTCCGACCTTGCGGCGGATGACTTCGCCTGCGTAACGGATGCCCTTGCCCTTGTAGGGGTCCGGCTTCCGCAGCTTGCGAATGTTGGCAGCAACCTCGCCGACCTGCTGCTTGGAGATGCCTGAAACAGAGAGCTTGGTCGGGGTCTCTACTGCAAAGGTGATGCCGTTCGGTGCCAAGACGCTAACCGGGTGGCTGTAGCCCAGAGCGAACTCCAGGTCAGAACCCTTTGCCTGAACGCGGTAACCGGTACCGACGATTTCAAGCTTCTTCTCGTAGCCTGCGGTGACACCCTGGATCATGTTGGCGATCAGGGTGCGGGTCAGGCCGTGCAGCGAACGTGAGGCGCGCTCGTCGTTCGGGCGGGCGACAGTCAGGGTGCCATCTTCCAGGGAAACCTCGATCGGGCTGGGCACAGTGTGGCTCAGCTCGCCTTTGGAACCCTTGACATTGACGACAGAGCCGTCAACCTTGACCTCAACGCCGGCAGGAACGGTGATGGGGAGACGTCCAATACGTGACATTATTCTCTTCCTTTCCCGTTACCAGACGTAAGCGAGGACTTCGCCGCCCACGCCCTTCTTGCCGGCCTGCTTGTCAGTCAAGAGGCCGGAAGAGGTGGACAGGATTGCGACACCCAGGCCACCGAGCACGTGCGGCAGGTTGGTGGACTTTGCGTAAACGCGCAGTCCCGGCTTGGAAATACGACGAACGCCAGCGATTGAACGCTCGCGGTTCGGACCGAACTTGAGCTCGAGGGTCAGCTTCTTGCCAACCTCAGCGTCTTCTTCTTTCCAGGAGGCGATGTAACCTTCGGCCTTCAGGATGTCGGCAACGCGTGCCTTGAGCTTGCTGTACGGCATAGACACAGAATCGTGGTATGCCGAGTTTGCGTTGCGCAGACGCGTAAGCATGTCTGCGACGGGATCTGTCATTGTCATGGTGGGCTCTTGCCCTTCCTCATAACGGTTTCCGCCGTGCAGTCATCCCCGAGGGGAACCGGCACGGTCGGACCTTTTACGTAGCTAGATTAATCTTCGGTCTTGAACGGGAAGCCAAGCGCCTTGAGCAGCGCGCGGCCTTCGTCGTCGGTCTTGGCAGTGGTCACGACGGTGATGTCCATGCCGCGAACGCGGTCGATGGAATCCTGGTCGATCTCGTGGAACATAACCTGCTCGGTCAGACCGAAGGTGTAGTTGCCGTTGCCGTCGAACTGCTTGCCGCTGAGGCCCCGGAAGTCACGGATACGCGGCAGAGCCAGCGTGACCAGACGGTCCAGGAATTCCCACATGCGGTCCCCACGCAGAGTTGCGTGTGCACCGATCGGCATGCCTTCGCGCAGCTTGAACTGTGCGATCGACTTGCGGGCCTTGGTTACCTGCGGCTTCTGGCCGGTGATCAGGGTCAGATCGCGGACAGCGCCGTCGATCAGCTTGGAGTCCTTAGCGGCATCTCCAACACCCATGTTCACAACGACCTTGACCAGACGGGGAACCTGGTTGACGTTCTCGTACTTGAATTCCTCAACGAGCGTGCTCTTGATGGAATCCGCGTACTTGGTCTTCAGACGAGGAACGATCTTGCTTGCCGGAGTCTCGAGAGTCTCAGTCATTAGATGTCCTTCCCTGAGCTCTTGGCCACGCGGACACGCACGTCGCGCTTCACGCCATCGCGCTCAACGGTCTCGGTGCGGAAACCGACGCGGGTGGGCTTCTTGGTGGACGGGTCAACCAGAGCCACGTTGGAGATGTGGATCGTAGCCTCGACGACTTCGATGCCACCGGTCTTGGTGCCGCGCTGCGACTGACCGACCTTGGTGTGCTTGGTTACGCGGTTAATGCCTTCGACCAGCACGCGGTTGGTCTCGGGGAAAACGCGCAGAACCTTGCCCTGCTTGCCCTTGTCGCCGCCGCGCTCAGCCTTGGCGCCAGTGATGACCTGAACGAGGTCACCCTTTTTGATCTTAGCCATGGACTAAAGCACCTCCGGAGCCAGAGAAACGATCTTCATGAACTTCTTATCGCGAAGTTCACGACCAACCGGTCCGAAGATACGGGTACCGCGGGGGTCACCGTCGTTCTTCAGGATCACAGCTGCGTTCTCGTCAAACTTGATATAGGAACCATCCGCACGGCGGCGTTCCTTCTTGGTACGGACGATGACAGCCTTGACGACGTCGCCCTTCTTTACGTTGCCGCCCGGAATTGCGTCCTTGACGGTAGCGACGATTACGTCGCCAATGCCTGCGTAGCGACGGCCAGATCCACCGAGAACGCGAATGGTAAGGATTTCCTTAGCACCCGTGTTGTCGGCGACCTTGAGTCGCGACTCCTGCTGAATCACTATTTACTCCTTGCGTCGCGCGGGTTCTCAGACCGAAAATCTTCCTACGGAATGAGCCTTGCGGAACGGTTGATCGGGGTGTCTCTTGACCTGCCTGGATTTTGCCAGACCAGGCCTAAACTCCCGTGCCAAAAACATTTGCTTCCCACGCGGATCCCGACGAATCGGGGCGCTAGGGGGCACTATGCCGTGGCACGATTGTTTACGAGGTTGATGACGGCGCACAGAGGGCGCCATACAAACTCAAAATCTTAGCACATTTCGGGCGTATCCCCATATCACAGCTGCGCCGCCGCTGCACAGGCCAACGCCGTCACGCCCGGCAGCCTTTTGGCCCCGCTGGTGCCGCACTCCCCCGGAATGCCGGCCCGCCGGCGTCGACCGCTGCCGAAACCCTGCCCTGCGTGACGCGCAGCCCGCGGGTCCGCCGACGTCCCGGCCGAACGAGGTTGTACAGGCCAGCACGGCACAGCAGCGCCCGACGGCGTCACGCCCGGCAGTCTTTTGGCCCCGCTGGTGCCGCACTCCCCCGGAATCCCGGCCCGCCGGCGTCGACCGCTGCCGAAACCCTGCCCTGCGTGACGCGCGGCCCGCGACGCGCAGCCCGCTGGGAACCCGGCGCCGGATACGGAGAAACCCCCGTTCCCAAAAGGGAACGGGGGTCCTCGTACAGCCAGGCTGCGGGTGTTACTTGGCCTTCTCGATGATCTCCACCAGACGCCACCGCTTGGTAGCGGAGAGCGGGCGGGTCTCGGCGAGGAGAACGAGGTCGCCGATGCCGGCGCTGTTCTCTTCGTCGTGAGCCTTGATCTTCGTGTTGCGGCGAAGGACCTTGCCATAGAGGGCGTGCTTCACACGGTCCTCGACCTGGACAGTGATGGTCTTTTCCATCTTGTCCGAGACCACATAGCCGCGCTTCGTCTTACGGTAACCGCGCTCGTCAGCCTTAGCTGCGCCGGAAACAGTTTCCGTCACGTTCTCGTCCTTTTCACTCACTTGGCGTCCTCCTCGGTCTCAACCGTTTCAGCCTTGTCGGCCTTCTTGGTTGCAGCCTTCTTGGACTTCTTTTCTTCCTTGGCTTCCACAACCGGTGCGGCAACCTCGGCACGAATGCCCAGCTCGCGCTCACGGAGAACGGTGTAGATGCGTGCGATGTCCTTCTTTACCGCGCGCAGTCGACCGTGGTTCTCCAGCTGACCGGTGGCGGACTGGAAACGCAGGTTGAACAGCTCTTCCTTGGCCTTACGGAGTTCCTCAACGAGTCGCTCGTTGTCGAAACCGTCCAGCTGTGCGGATGCAAGTTCCTTGGATCCTACTGACATTTCTATTCACCACCTTCGCGACGCAGAATGCGTGCCTTCAACGGGAGCTTGTGGATCGCCAGGCGCAGTGCCTCGCGGGCCGTTTCTTCATCGACACCTGAGATCTCGAAGAGAACCCGGCCCGGCTTGACGTTTGAGACCCACCATTCCGGAGAACCCTTACCGGAACCCATGCGGGTTTCGGCAGGCTTCTTCGTCAGCGGACGGTCCGGGTAGATGTTGATCCAGACCTTTCCGCCACGCTTGATGTGGCGGGTCATCGCGATACGGGCAGACTCGATCTGACGGTTCGTGACGTATGCCGGGCTCAGAGCCTGGATACCCCATTCACCGAAGGAGACCTTCGTGCCGCCCGTTGCAGCCCCGGAACGACCCGGGTGGTGCTGCTTACGGTGCTTGACTCGACGTGGGATAAGCATTTAAGCCTGTCCTCCTTCTACAGCCGGTGCTGCTGCTTCAACCACCGGAGCTTCAGCAGCAGCGGGTGCAGCCTCGGCGGGGCGGTCAGTACGACGGCGGCGGTCACCACGGTCAGCGCCACCCGGGCGGCCCGGGCGGTCGCTGGCACCACGGCCGCGGGACGGAGCAGCAGCTGCCTGCTGAGCCAGTTCCTTGGCGGTGATGTCACCCTTGTAGATCCAGACCTTCACGCCGATGCGGCCGAAGGTGGTCTTTGCCTCGTAGAAGCCGTAGTCGATGTTCGCGCGGAGGGTGTGCAGGGGCACACGGCCTTCGCGGTAGAACTCCGAGCGGGACATTTCTGCGCCGCCCAGTCGACCCGAGCAAGCGATACGGATGCCCTTGGCACCAGCACGCTGCGCGGACTGCATGGCCTTCTTCATCGCACGGCGGAAAGCCACGCGGGAAGTCAGCTGCTCAGCAACGCCCTGCGCAACAAGCTGTGCTTCCATCTCGGGGTTCTTGACCTCGAGGATGTTCAGCTGGACCTGCTTGCCCGTGAGCTTTTCGAGCTCGCCGCGGATGCGGTCTGCTTCTGCGCCGCGGCGGCCGATAACGATGCCCGGACGTGCCGTGTGGATATCCACACGGACACGGTCGCGGGTGCGCTCGATTTCGACCTTGGCGATACCGGCGCGCTCCATGCCCGTGGACATGAGCTGGCGGATACGGATGTCTTCGCGGACGAAGTCCTTGTACCGCTGGCCGGGCTTGGTGCTGTCAGCAAACCAGTGCGATACGTGATCGGTGGTGATGCCGAGTCGGAACCCGTGCGGGTTAACTTTCTGTCCCACTTAGCGAGCCTCCTCTTTCTCCGGGGTAGCGACTACCACGGTGATGTGGCTCGTGCGCTTCTTGATCTGAAATGCACGACCCTGGGCTCGCGGCTGGAACCGCTTCATGGTCGGGCCTTCATCAACATACATTTCGCTGATGATGAGGTCACCCTCGTCAAACGCCACGCCGTCGCGGTCCGCGAGGACCCGGGCGTTGGAGATTGCCGACTGAACTACCTTGAATACCGGCTCTGAAGCTGCCTGCGGGGCAAACTTCAGAATTGCCAGAGCCTCATTCGCTTGCTTACCACGAACAAGGTTGACGACGCGCCGGGCCTTCATAGGCGTTACGCGGATGTGACGCGCAATTGCCTTGGCTTCCATTGCTTTCCTTCTCTCGTCTTTGACGTAAGTGCAGGCGCCTAGCGGCGCTTGCCCTTACGGTCGTCCTTGACATGGCCGCGGAATGTCCGCGTGGGAGCGAATTCGCCGAGCTTGTGCCCGACCATCGACTCAGTGACAAACACGGGGATGTGCTTGCGTCCGTCGTGTACGGCGATCGTGTGGCCGAGCATGTCGGGGACGATCATCGAGCGGCGGGACCAGGTCTTGATGACGTTCTTGGTGCCCTTTTCGTTTTCCCTGGCTACCTTTACAAAGAGGTGCTGGTCAACGAAAGGACCTTTTTTCAGGCTGCGTGGCATGTGTCCAGGCTCCTATCGCTTGTTCTTGCCAGTACGACGGCGACGAACAATAAGCTTGTCGCTCTCTTTGTTGGGACGGCGGGTGCGGCCTTCGCGCTTACCGTTCGGGTTGACGGGGTGACGTCCACCGGACGTCTTACCCTCGCCACCACCGTGGGGGTGGTCAACCGGGTTCATGGCGACACCACGGACGGTCGGGCGAACGCCCTTCCAGCGCATACGGCCGGCCTTACCCCAGTTGATGTTCGACTGCTCGGCGTTGCCGACCTCGCCGACGGTTGCGCGGCAGCGCACGTCAACGTTGCGGATTTCGCCGGAAGGCAGACGCAGCTGGGCGAAACGGCCTTCCTTAGCAACGAGCTGGATCGATGCGCCGGCGGAGCGGCCCATCTTGGCGCCGCCACCCGGACGCAGTTCGACTGCGTGGACTACGGTACCGACCGGGATGTTGCGCAGCGGGAGGTTGTTGCCGGGCTTGATATCAGCGTCGGCACCTGCCTCTACGGTGTCACCCTGGGCCAGCTTGTTCGGGGCAATGATGTACCGCTTGGTGCCATCAATGTAGTGCAGGAGTGCGATGCGAGCCGTGCGGTTCGGATCGTACTCGATCTCGGCAACGCGGGCGTTGACGCCGTCTTTGTCGTGGCGACGGAAGTCGATCAGACGGTACTGGCGCTTGTGGCCACCACCCTTGTGACGGGTCGTGATCTTACCGGTGTTGTTACGGCCACCCTTTTTCGGGAGGGGACGTACCAACGACTTTTCCGGCGTCGACCGCGTGATTTCAGTGAAGTCCGCTACGCTCGAGCCGCGACGGCCCGGGGTAGTCGGCTTATATTTACGGATTCCCATAATTTAATTTCCTCGTTAAAGTGGTCTCCGCTACGAGAGCGGACCGCCGAAGATGTCGATCGTGCCTTCTTTGAGGCTCACAATTGCACGCTTGGTGTTCTTGCGGGTACCCCATCCGAATTTGGTCCGCTTGCGCTTACCGGCACGGTTGATGGTGTTGATCGAGTCGACCTTGACGGAGAAGATTTTCTCCACGGCCAGCTTGATCTCGGTCTTGTTCGAGCGGGGGTCCACCAGGAAGGTGTACTTGCCCTCATCGATCAGGCCGTAGCTCTTTTCCGAGACGACGGGTGCAAGCACGACGTCGCGCGGGTCTTTGATGGTGGCTGCACTCACTTGGCATCCTCCTCGTTCTTTGCCACTGCCTTGGAAGCAACGAATGCTTCGTAGGCAGCCTTGGTGAAGACAACGTCATCGGAGACGAGAACGTCGTAGGTGTTCAGCTGGTCTGCGTACAGAACGTGAACATCCGTGAGGTTGCGCACGGAGAGTGCAGCAACATCGTTGGCGCGCTCGATGACAACGAGCAGGTTCTTGCGCTCGGAGACATCCCGCAGGGTAGCCAGTGCGGCGCTGGAGGACGGCTTGGTGCCGGGAACCAGTTCAGCAACGACGTGGATGCGGCCGTTACGGGCGCGGTCAGAGAGAGCGCCGCGCAGGGCAGCAGCAATCATCTTCTTGGGGGTGCGCTGGCTGTAGTCACGCGGCGTGGGGCCGTGGACAACGCCACCACCGGTCATGTGAGGAGCACGGATTGAACCCTGACGGGCGCGGCCGGTGCCCTTCTGCTTGAACGGCTTGCGACCTGCACCGGAAACCTCGGCGCGGGTCTTGGTCTTGTGGGTACCCTGGCGAGCAGCAGCGAGCTGGGCAACGACGACCTGGTGCATCAGCGGCACGTTGGTCTGTACGTCGAAGATCTCTGCAGGCAGGTCAACCTTGACAGTGCTAGTCATTGAACTAGGCTCCCTTCACGGCGGTGCGTACGAGTACGACCTGGCCGCGGGCGCCGGGGACGGCGCCCTTGATCAGGAGCAGCGACTTCTCGACGTCAACCGCGTGGACCGTGAGGTTCAGCGTGGTGTGACGAACGGCGCCCATGCGGCCGGCCATTTTCATGCCCTTGAAGACGCGGCTCGGGGTGGATGCGCCACCGATTGAACCGGGCTTACGGTGGTTCTTGTGGGCACCGTGGGAAGCTCCAACGCCGTGGAAGCCGTGACGCTTCATAACACCGGCGAAGCCCTTACCCTTGGTGGTGCCAACGACGTCGATCTTCTGGCCGGCTTCGAAGAGCTCTACGGAGAGCTCCTGGCCCAGCTCGTAAGAGTCAGCATCTGCAGTGCGCAGTTCGACGACGTGACGGCGAGGCGTGACGCCTGCCTTTTCAAAGTGACCAGCCAGCGGCTTGGTGACCTTGCGGGGATCGATCTGGCCGTAGCCGATCTGAACGGCGACATAGCCATCAGTGTCTGCATTGCGCAGCTGCGTGATGACGTTCGAGTCAGCCTGGACCACAGTGACGGGGATGAGTTTGTTGTTCTCGTCCCAGACCTGGGTCATGCCGAGCTTCGTGCCCAGCAGGCCCTTTACGTTACGGGTTGCGGTCATAGTTTCTCAGCACCTCCCTACAGCTTGATTTCGATGTTCACGTCGGCCGGCAGGTCGAGACGCATAAGCGAATCAACAGCCTTGGGCGTGGGGTCGATGATGTCGATCAGACGCTTGTGAGTACGCATTTCGAAGTGCTCACGGCTGTCCTTGTACTTGTGCGGAGAGCGGATGACGCAGTAGATGTTCTTCTCCGTCGGCAGCGGCACAGGGCCTACTACCGTGGCGCCTGCGCGCGTGACCGTCTCAACGATCTTCCGTGCTGAAGAGTCAATGACCTCGTGGTCGTATGACTTCAGCCGGATGCGGATTTTTTGTCCCGCCATGTCGCCTGACTCTCTTTCGTTAGTGCTGCTCCAGTGAGGGCTGCTCTGTTTACTTGCGTGTTGCATGTGGCTGCCGAAGCAATTGAAGTCGTAACTACCACCCGCCGCACAAGCTGAATCCGGATAAATCCGGGTTCCTCAACCTGCCGACGTAACCGACCCCCGCGGTCGGGCGTGTCGCGCTTTTCACGCGTACTCGTCCGCAGTTCCTTGGGGCGTGGGTTATGTTTGGTCTCCTACTTGGACCCTGACACCCGGCATTATCCGGATCGGGACGCGAAAGAGCGCTTGAACAACTCATCTAGTATGCCGGAATTGCCGGGCAGAAGCGAATCGGCGGCCGGGCGGGGTGGGGCATTCTCCGGGCAGCCACCGGGCGGGTCACGCCGTTTCGGAACGGTCGACGGCGGGACAAGACGTCCGCTCATTGCCTTCGGCAGGCGCCGTGGGCATGATGGGGGCATGACTGTGCAGGATTCCGTAGCAGTTCAGGCCCTTGCCGCGCGCCTGCGCCCGGATTTCCAGCTGGGAGTTGCCTCGGCCGCTTTCCAGATAGAAGGATCGCTCGCGGCCGGCGGCCGAGGGCCCTCCGGCTGGGACGCGTTTGTCGAGAAGCCCGGCACCATCCAGGACGGCCACTCCCCCGCCGTCGCCTGCGACCACTACAACCGCACCGCGGAAGACGTCGAACTAATGCGCACGCTCGGCATCGACTCCTACCGGTTCTCCCTCTCCTGGCCCCGGATCCAGCCGGACGGGACCGGTCCGTTCAACAGCGCCGGGCTCGACTTCTACGACCGGCTCATCGACCAGCTGCTGGCAGCCGGCATCTCCCCCATGGCCACCCTGTACCACTGGGACACCCCGCTGCCGCTGGAACACCGCGGGGGCTGGCTGCAGCGGTCCACCGCGGAACGCTTCGCCGAGTACAGCGCGGCGGCCGGCCGCCGCTTCGGCGACCGCGTCGCGCAGTGGGTGACGCTCAACGAACCGGTCTCGGTCACGCTCAACGGCTATGCCCTCGGGGTCCATGCCCCGGGCCATGACCTGCTCTTCGATGCCCTGCCCGCCGTGCACCACCAGCTCCTGGCGCACGGCCTGGCCGTGCAGGCGCTGCGCGCGGAGGGTGTCACCGGCGCTGTTGGTGTCACCAACCTGCATTCCCCGGTCCGGCCTGCGTCCCGATCGGTGACGGACCGGTTCCTGGCCAACATCTTCGACCTAGTCCTGAACCGGGTCTATGCGGATCCGATCCTCCTGGGCCGCTACCCGAAAGTGCCGCTGATCGCCAAGCCGTGGTTCCGTTCGATGGGGAAGATCTCCGACGCCGACCTGCGGACCATCCACCAGCCGCTCGATTTCTACGGGCTGAACTACTACTACCCCGTGAAGGTCGCGACCGGACGCGGCGCGGGCGAGAGCCCCGCGGGCACCGCGGACGCGATGCTGAAGATGCCCTTCCATATGGCGGCGTTCCCGGAATACCCGACGACGGGGTTCGGCTGGCCGGTGGCGCCGGACCATCTGGGCCCGCTGCTCCGGGAACTGAAGGACAGGTACGGTGCGGCGCTGCCCCCGCTGTACATCACCGAAAGCGGGGCCAGTTTCCCCGAGCCCGAGCACGTGTCCGGCCCTATCCCGGATACGGACCGGATCAGTTACATCGCATCCCACCTGGGGCACGCCGTGGACGCCACCGCGCCGGGCGGCATCGCCGAGGACGTTGAACTGCTGGGCTATTACGTCTGGACCCTGATGGACAACTTCGAGTGGGCGGCCGGGTACTCGCAGCGCTTCGGGCTGGTCCACGTCGATTTCGACACCCAGGAGCGCACGCCCAAGGAGTCGTATTACTGGTACCAGGCCCTCAGCCGGGCCCGCAAGCTCTGAGCCGGCAGGACCCGCCGGCGGCGGGCCGGCACCGGCCCGGTCGCCTGCCCGGCTTTGGACGTTTACGCGCTATTTCTCCCGGTTCGCCCGGTTAATGCGCTTGGCCCGCTCAATCTCGTCGCGGAAGTGCTTTTTGGCCCAAAAGACGGCGGCGACGACGGCAACGGCCACCAACAGAAAAATCAACCAGCTCATTGTGAGCTCCCTTCGTTGGGAGCTACGATATCAGCGCCCGGCCCCCGTCAACTATGGTCCGCCGGCTCACGGTGCGGTGCTGGCACGTCAGCCACGGGCTTGCTGCGGTTTAGCCTCCAGACCGCCAGCACGATGAGGCCCACGGCAATGAGGGCCAGCAGCGCGAAGGTGTACTGGCGCATCGCCCACATGATGCACAGCGCCACTCCCGCCGCACCCCACCAGACGAACAACCGTTCACCGAAGGCCAGCCCGGCCATCAGCACCACGGCCATCAGCGCCAGGACCCACAGCTGCTGCCCGGAATCACCGCCGAACATGATCCCCAGCCCGGAGAGCGTCAGCACCCCGGCGGCGCCGGACACCAGCACCCGGCCGGTTCTTCGGTGGTCCGCCCCGCGGTAACCGGAGGCCAGGCGGAGGGCTCCCAGCACCCCTGCGAGAACGACATACCACTGCAGCGCCCAGAACACGTCGGGCCACTCGGAGCCTGAGTCGAGCCCGGTGAACAGCACCGCGCGCTGCACCGCCGCCGTCGTGGCGAAAAGTCCGAGTTCCGCGCCCGCCCTGCGGGCCGCCGCCGGCACCTCGGCGCAACACACCGCGGCGGTGGCGGCCACGAGCGCAACCACGGCCCACGCCGTTTCGTCCCACCGCAGCCCGGCTGCCGCGCCGAGGCCAAGCCCCAGGACCGCTGCCGACACCAGGGACCAGCGGCGGACCGGATCGGCGGCCAGCGGTTCGCGGCGCAGCCATCGGACGGCATACAGCGCCGCCGCCGCCGGAACGCAGCCCGCCAGCCACGGAAGGTAGCTGCCCCCGGCACCCGGCACGGCTTCCGGGAGCACGGACGCCGCCAGCGCGGCACCGGACAAGGTGGCGCCGGACAGCGCCGCCGCCACGGCCGGCATGTAGAGCGCCGGCCACCGTTCCAGGTGCGACGCCGCAAAACAGGCCGCTGCCAGCGCCAGGACCGACGCCCCGGTCAGCCAGTGGGCGGCGAGCGGAGCCAGCACCAGGGCAGTCAGGACGAAACCACCGGACGCTGCCAGCCAGAGCCAGCGTTCGACGTCGGCCCGCGCGTTCCGCCGGAAACGCAGGCCGGCGGCGGTGGCGGCCAGCGACAGCACGAGCAGCATCACGACGACCCCGTCGTGGCTGAGCACCGGCTGGTCCAGCAGACGGCCGGCAGGGGTGCCGCCGTCGAACTGCGCCAGCGGCCCCAGCGCCACGGTGCCGAACACGGCGGCATAGACCGTCAGGTAGGCCGCCCCGCGGGCCGCAAACACCCGGCTGGCCACGGCCGCGGCGACCAGCAGCAGGGCCACGTGCAGCAGCATGACCCAGCGGCCGCCGTCGTCCGGCGCCGCTCCCAGATAGCCGAGCGGAAGCACCGTCTGGGCCGCGAGCGTGATCCATACCGCTGCCTGCTGGAACGGGACGTCCGCCAGGCGGTGCCGCATGAGCCAGCGGATCACGTGCTGGGCGGCAAGGACCAGCCCGAAGGTCACCGAGACGGCGGTGACCGAGACCGTCGCGTCGTAGCTCAGGACGAGCGCGAGTGCCAGGGTCAGCAGCCGGGCCGACGCGAAGTAGACGCCCCTGGCCGTGCGCGGGTTGGAAGCCACCACCATCGCGGCGCTGAAGGCGGCAAAGATGCCCAGAACCAGCTCGACGTCGAGCGCCGAACCCGCACGGGTCAGCAGCAGCACCGCCAGCACCGCCGGGGCAAACACCGCTGCGCGCGAGCGGGCTCGCAGCACAAACCCCGCCGCCGCTGCGCTGAGGGCCATCACGACGACGGCAGCGGTCAGCTGCCATCCCGCGGTCGACTGGGGCTGGAGGCCGGACGCCGTGAGGACAGACAGTGCGGCGGCCTGCAGCACCAGCACCGCGGTGGCGTCGGCGACCACGCCGTCGGGAGCCCGGCCCCGGAGCTCGGCCAGCAGGGGGAAAGCCAGCTGCAGCCCCAGCACCAGCACCGCCAGCGAAGCGCCCATAAGCTCCTGGCCGCCGGGCAGCAGCGGTCCGGTCTCCTGCCGCAGCTGCTGGAAACCCGTCAGGACCAGGATGGTGCCGGTCCCGCGGGCCATCCACCAGTAGCTCCACCGCTGCTGCAGCAAACCGCGGCGCAGCGCCGTTGCCACGAGGTAGAGCACCGTCAGGGCGAGGCTGATGTTGCCGCTCCGGAGCGAGACCCCGGTAAGCGCCAGACCGGCCAGCGCCGCCGCCATGCCCAGCGGCAGCAATTCACGGACACCGGACCACCGGGGAGTTCCGGCCGAAGCTTCCCCGGAGAGGGCCCAGCCGATGCCAAGGGATGTGAGGAGCTGGAGCACGACGGCGGCTCCGGCGAGCGTTCGCCCCGGCGAGCCGTCCACGAAGGCCAGCGCGGCGAGGGCGGGGAGTGCCGCCAGGGAGAAGGCCGCGAGGCTGGCGTCCGGGGCCAGCGACGGCGCTCCCGCCCGGACCAGGGCTGCCGTGGCGAGCTGCTGCACCACAAGGGCCAGCAGGAATGCTGTCAGCACCGGAACAGCGCCGCCGCCGGTCACGG
Organism: Pseudarthrobacter ribosi; assembly: GCF_055412865.1. Lineage (NCBI taxonomy): Bacteria > Bacillati > Actinomycetota > Actinomycetes > Micrococcales > Micrococcaceae > Pseudarthrobacter > Pseudarthrobacter ribosi. The sequence goes on from NZ_JBVAYZ010000002.1 coordinate 110,328, forward strand.
CCGCGGCCACCGCCGGAACGGCCAGCGTGACTGCGATGCGGGCGGCGAGCACGAAGTGCCGGCGCAGGGGCTCCGCCGGGGGCAGGGAACGCAGGACCCAGAACAGCGCGACCAGCAACAGGAACACCGCCGGGCTCCAGACGCCGGCGCGGCCGCCGAACGCCGCAGCCACCAGAAGCGCGGCCACGGGGGCCCCTTCCGCCATCCCTTCCAGGCCCACGGCGAGGGCCATGCCGGTGAGCAGCGCCAGCAGCAGCGGCAGCCACACCGGGACGTCGACGGCGGGGGCGACGGCGGGGTCGACGGCGGCTAAGAACATGGTGGCGGCGCCCCACAGCAGGGTCAGGAGCAGTTGCAGCCCGAAGGTGCCGAGGGCGTCCGCGCGCCGTCGGCCGTCCGAGCCCAGGAGCGCGGCCGGAACCACGGTCAGCCCGGACGCCAGCAGCACGGACTGGAGGGCTGCCAGCATGATGGCGGTCAGCACCATCCACGGCTGGCTGTCGGTCGCCGCCCAGACCGCGGCCGCCGGCGCCACGGTAAGGCTGACCCGCGCGCCGTAGTACTGGCCGACCCGGAACTGGCTCTGCGGGAGCGCCGCCATCAGGGCGAAGTACGTTCCGCACAGGAACATGATGAACGCGTACTCGCCCCTGCCCAGCAGCATCGGAAGGAAGGTCACAGCGACTGCGACGGCGGGGACCACAAACGGGTGCAGGTCCATCAGCGGTCTGAGGAACACCGATGGCATCCAGTGCGGACGCGTCAGGGCCAGCAGCGTCAGGAGGACCGCGATGGCGATCAGCGCCGCGAAGTACCAGAGCAGCGCCCCGCCCACGACCGAAATCCCGGACCACGCCGTCGACACGACGAACGTCAGGGACAGGTAGGCGAGAACCCTGCTGTCCATCCGGACGGCGGCGGCAACATAGGCCACGGTGCCGATGAACGAGGTGACCAGCCAGGCGGCGGGGCCGTCGGGCAGGGTGAAGTTGTACATGGCCAGGCCGACCACCGGGATCAGGGCCAGGCCGGTTCCGACGAAGGCGACGGCGGCCGGCCTGAGCCGCGGGGCCTTCGCATGCAGGACCAGACCGCCGGCATAGAACAGCACGGTGATGGCGACAACGCCGGCGAAGCGGAGGATTACCGGGAGGGCGGTGCCGATGAACAGGGCACCGGCAGCCACCAGCAGGAGGCTGGCGACGTAGAGGGTGATGTTGATGTTCTGCCGGTCCCGTTTCTCCTCCCGGGCAGCCAGTTCCGCGGCGGACTCCCGCGGAACTGCCGGGGGCGCGGCCACCTGCGGCGCGGGCCGCTGCATGGGGACGGGCCAGTGCTGTTGGTGCGCTGCAGGCTGGGCCGGCGGTGGAGCCGCTGCCGGCGCCGGCGGGATGGTCGCGGGCACCGGCTCCCGTGCGACCTGACCGTCCCGCCAGCCCTGGAGGTGCCCGGCGCGGAAGCCGGCCGCGAAGGCCTGGCTGTTCGCGTCAGCGTCACGCCGGCGTTCCCGGGTCCTCCCCCAGCGGAGGCCCAGCAGGAGGGCGCCCGCCACCAGGAGTATAGCCAGCAGGGGGTGCACAGCGGTCGACATGGATATCCTTCGTGACTCCGGCTGTCCGTACCGCCCAGCTCCCATTAAATCCAATGACTAGATGAAATATAGCACCGGTGGGTGGTCAGCGGATGCCTGTCCACAGGGCCCGTTCCCAGGGGGCCTTGCGACCGCTGCCCGGGCAGCGAACCCGGAACGCAAAAAAGAACAGCCCCGCTGCGAGTGCAGCGGGGCTGTTCTTTGCTTCACGGGGGCCGTCAGACGGCCATCCGATCAGGGATCTAACTCAGATCAGCAAGTACTACTTGAGGATCTTGGTAACGCGTCCCGAACCAACGGTGCGGCCGCCTTCGCGGATAGCGAAGCCGAGGCCCTCTTCCATGGCGATGGGCTGGATGAGCGCGACGGTCATCTCAGTGTTGTCGCCAGGCATAACCATTTCCGTGCCTTCCGGCAGGGTGATAACGCCGGTTACGTCCGTGGTGCGGAAGTAGAACTGCGGGCGGTAGTTGGAGTAGAACGGGTTGTGACGTCCGCCTTCGTCCTTGGAGAGGATGTAGACGTTAGCCTCGAAGTCGGTGTGCGGGGTAATGGAACCCGGCTTGACGACAACCTGGCCACGCTCGACATCGTCGCGCTTCAGACCGCGGAGCAGGAGGCCACAGTTCTCGCCGGCCCATGCTTCGTCGAGCTGCTTGTGGAACATCTCGATACCGGTAACCGTGGTCTTCTGGACCGGGCGGATGCCGACGATCTCGACCTCGGAGTTGATGGCGAGGGTTCCACGCTCGGCGCGGCCCGTAACAACGGTGCCACGGCCGGTGATCGTGAAGACATCTTCGATCGGCATCAGGAACGGCTTGTCGCGGTCACGTACCGGGTCCGGCACAGAGTTGTCGACAGCTTCCATGAGGTCCTCGACGGACTTGACCCAAACCGGGTCGCCTTCGAGAGCCTTCAGGCCCGAGACGCGAACGACCGGAGCCTCATCGCCATCGAAGCCCTGAGCCGAAAGCAGCTCGCGAACTTCCATTTCGACGAGGTCGAGGAGCTCTTCGTCATCGACCATGTCCGACTTGTTCAGTGCAACCAGCAGGTAGGGAACGCCAACCTGGCGGGCGAGCAGGACGTGCTCGCGGGTCTGAGCCATCGGGCCGTCAGTGGCGGCAACCACGAGGATTGCACCGTCCATCTGTGCAGCGCCGGTGATCATGTTCTTGATGTAGTCAGCGTGACCCGGAGCGTCTACGTGTGCGTAGTGGCGCTTCTCGGTCTGGTACTCAACGTGGGAGATGTTGATGGTAATGCCGCGCTGACGCTCTTCGGGAGCAGAGTCAATAGACGCGAAGTCGCGCTGCTCGTTGAGTGTCGGGTACTTGTCGTACAGCACCTTGGAAATCGCGGCCGTCAACGTCGTCTTACCGTGGTCAACGTGACCAATGGTGCCGATGTTAACGTGCGGCTTAGTCCGCTCGAACTTTGCCTTTGCCACAGGTTCCTCCTAGAACGTTTTCAAATGACTTACTCTTCGACCGCGCTTGTCGCGGCGAAACTTCAGTAAGTCTACTTGGGGGGCTTTGGATTGATGAAATTGCAGATTCAGGAACTAATACTAGTCCCTCGAGTCTGTCGGTGCAGATGGCCGGCCGGCGAGGCCGGAGCCGGCCACCTGCACCAGGTGAATCTCCGTTGACGAAGACGCACCCGAGTTCTTTGCTGCGAGAGTCCTAGGGACTACTCGCCGCGGGTCTTCTGGATGATCTCGTCGGCGAATGCCTTCGGGACCTCGGCGTAGCTGTGGAACGTCATGGAGTACACAGCGCGGCCCTGGGTCTTCGAGCGCAGGTCACCGATGTAGCCGAACATGCCGGACAGCGGGACGTGCGCGCGGATGACCTTGACGCCCTGGGCATCTTCCATGGACTGCATCTGGCCACGGCGGGAGTTGAGGTCACCGATAACTTCACCCATGTATTCCTCAGGGGTGCGGACCTCGACATCCATCAGCGGTTCGAGCAGGATGGGGTTCGCCTTGCGTGCGGCTTCCTTGAAAGCCATACGGCCGGCGATCTTGAACGCCATTTCCGAGGAGTCAACATCGTGGTACGCGCCGTCAATCAGCGTGGCCTTGATGCCGACAACCGGGTATCCGGCGAGGACGCCGTCGTTCAGCGCATCCTGGATACCGGCGTCAACCGAGGGGATGTATTCGCGCGGAATACGTCCACCGGTGACCTTGTTCGAGAACTCGTACAGCTCGCCCTCGGTCGTGTCCAGCGGCTCGATCGCGATCTGGATCTTTGCGAACTGGCCGGAACCACCGGTCTGCTTCTTGTGCGTGTAGTCGTGACGCTCTACAGCACGCTTGATGGTTTCGCGGTAGGCAACCTGGGGCTTGCCCACGTTTGCCTCGACCTTGAATTCGCGGCGCATGCGGTCCACCAGGATGTCCAGGTGGAGCTCGCCCATGCCGGCGATGATGGTCTGGCCGGTGTCCTCGTTGAGGGAGACCTGGAAGGTCGGGTCCTCAGCGGAGAGCTTCTGGATGGCCGTGGAGAGCTTCTCCTGGTCACCCTTGGTGTTCGGCTCGATCGCAACAGAGATCACGGGCTCCGGGAAGCTCATGGACTCGAGGACGATCTGGTTGCTGGGATCACACAGGGTGTCGCCCGTGGTGGTGTCCTTCAGACCGATCGCTGCGTAGATGTGGCCAGCGGTAGCGCCGTCAACGGGCATTTCCTTGTTGGCGTGCATCTGGAACAGCTTGCCGATGCGCTCCTTCTTGCCCTTGGTGGAGTTGACCACCTGGGAGCCTGCTTCCACGTGACCGGAGTACACGCGGATGAAGGTGAGCTGACCGAAGAACGGGTGCGTAGCAATCTTGAACGCCAGAGCCGAGAACGGCTCCTCGGAGGACGGCTTGCGCGTCAGTTCCTTCTCTTCGTCGCGGGGATCGAGACCGATCATCGGCGGGACGTCGAGCGGGTTCGGCAGGTAGTCCACGACGGCGTCAAGCATCGGCTGGACGCCGCGGTTCTTGAACGCGGAGCCGCAGAAGACCGGGTAGAGCTCGGAGTTGATCGTCATCTTGCGGATGCCGGCCTTGAGCTCGTCTTCGGTGATTTCTTCACCTTCGAGGTACTTCTCCATGAGCTCTTCGGAGGACTCAGCAACGGTCTCAATGAGCGTTGCGCGGTACTCCTCGGCCTTTTCCTTGAGGTCAGCCGGGATCTCCTGGATCTCGTACTTGGCACCCATGGTGACGTCACCCTTGGAGTCGCCGGGCCAGACCAGTGCGCGCATGTAAAGCAGGTCGACGACGCCGATGAAGTCGTTCTCGGCGCCGATCGGCAGCTGCATAACGAGCGGCTTGGCACCCAAGCGGCTGATGATGGTGTCGACGGTGAAGTAGAAGTCAGCGCCGAGCTTGTCCATCTTGTTGACGAAGCAGATGCGCGGGACGTTGTACTTGTCAGCCTGGCGCCAGACAGTCTCAGACTGCGGCTCCACGCCTTCCTTGCCATCGAACACGGCAACTGCACCGTCGAGGACGCGCAGGGAGCGCTCAACCTCAACCGTGAAGTCAACGTGGCCGGGGGTGTCGATGATGTTGATCTGGTTGTTTTCCCAGAAGCAGGTCACGGCGGCAGACGTGATGGTGATGCCGCGTTCCTTTTCCTGTTCCATCCAGTCAGTCGTCGAAGCGCCGTCGTGCGTTTCGCCGATCTTGTGGTTCACACCTGTGTAGAACAGGATGCGCTCGGTAGTAGTGGTCTTGCCGGCATCAATGTGGGCCATGATGCCGATATTGCGGACCTTGCTAAGGTCGGTAAGCACGTCCTGTGCCACGGTGTCTCCCTTTCGGATGGACTGCACGATCGCCGCCCGCTCGGTGGAGCCGGCGGCGTCCGGGAAGTATTACCAGCGGTAGTGTGCGAAGGCCTTGTTGGACTCGGCCATCTTGTGGGTGTCTTCGCGACGCTTCACAGCGGCACCGAGACCGTTGGAGGCATCCAGAATCTCGTTCTGGAGGCGCTCGGTCATGGTCTTCTCGCGGCGGGCCTTGGAGTAGCCAACCAGCCAGCGCAGGGCGAGTGCGGTGGAGCGGCCCGGCTTGACCTCAACCGGAACCTGGTAGGTGGCGCCACCGACACGGCGGGAGCGGACCTCGAGGGAAGGCTTGACGTTCTCCATGGCCTTCTTGAGGGCTGCAACCGGGTCGCCGCCGGACTTGGCACGAGCACCTTCGAGTGCACCGTAAACGATGCGCTCTGCGGTGGACTTCTTGCCGTCAACGAGCACCTTGTTGATCAGCTGGGTGACCAGCGGGGAGCCGTAAACGGGATCTAGAACTAGCGGCCGCTTGGGGGCCGGACCCTTGCGAGGCATATTACTTCTTCTCCATCTTTGCGCCGTAGCGGCTACGAGCCTGCTTACGGTTCTTGACACCCTGGGTATCGAGGGCGCCACGGACGATCTTGTAACGGACACCCGGAAGGTCCTTAACGCGGCCGCCACGGACGAGCACAATGGAGTGCTCCTGCAGGTTGTGGCCTACACCGGGGATGTACGCGGTAACTTCAACGCCGCCGTTGAGGCGCACACGTGCAACCTTACGCAGAGCCGAGTTCGGCTTCTTCGGGGTCGTCGTGTACACGCGGGTGCAAACACCGCGGCGCATCGGGCTGCCGTTAAGGGCGGGGGCCTTGGTCTTCTTGACCTTAGGCGTGCGGCCCTTGCGGACCAGCTGGTTAATCGTAGGCACTCTCGTGTTCTCCGTTTTATCCGGAGCGGCCGTTGGCAGCCGCTCTCTTGTCGCTGCGCCCCGCCGCTCGAGCTTTGAAGTTCTCTCCAGAGCAGCTGAGGCGAAGCCTTAATAGTCGGACCGCAGGCCGGGCCCACGGACTTTCATCCTGAATGGCCTCTAGGCATGCGAAAATGTGGCATACGTTGCACAAGAACCCTGCAAACCGGAAACGTCGACCTGGTTCAGCCTTTCAGCTTCTACCGGCGCACTCATCCACTGCCACAATAACAATTAGTCTCAAGTCTAACACGGACGGGTCCGGGCCCTTAATCGGCGCGGAACCACGCCCCTCCTCCCCCATCGATTGCTCCGGTACCGCCCTTATGGGGCCCCAAAAGGGCGGTACCGGAGCAGTCGATGGGTTAAAGGGGGATGGTCCCCCACCTTGCGGTGCGGGACCATCCCTTGTGAAAGCTATGACGGCCGGAAGGGCCCGTCCTGCCCGTTAGCGGAAGTCGCTGCCCAGGTCGTAGTCATCCAGCGGGATGGCATGGAACTCAGGAGCTCCGTCGCCGCCCAGGGAATCGTAGGAGAAGTCACTGAATGCGCTGGGGCCGGTGAACAGGTTGGCCTTTGCTTCTTCAGTGGGCTCCACGGTGACCTCGGTGTAGCGCGGGAGACCCGTGCCGGCCGGGATGAGCTTACCGATGATGACGTTTTCCTTGAGGCCGAGCAGCGGATCGCTCTTGCCTTCCATGGCCGCCTGCGTCAGGACGCGGGTGGTCTCCTGGAAGGAAGCTGCGGACAGCCAGGACTCGGTCGCCAGGGACGCCTTGGTGATGCCCATGAGCTCAGGACGGCCGGAAGCCGGCGTCTTGCCCTCGGACACAACACGGCGGTTGGCATCTTCGAAGCGGCTGCGCTCGGCGAGCTCGCCGGGCAGCAGGTCCGATTCGCCGGACTCGATGACCGTGACGCGGCGCAGCATCTGACGGACGATAACCTCGACGTGCTTGTCGTGGATACCGATGCCCTGGCTGCGGTACACGCCCTGGACCTCGTCGACCAGGAACTTCTGCGCGGCACGGGGGCCCATGATGCGCAGAACCTGCTTGGGGTCGACCGGACCGTTGATGAGCTTCTGGCCGACGCTGACGTGCTCGCCGTCTTCGATGAGAAGACGTGAACGGCGCAGGACCGGGTAAGCGATCTCTTCGGATCCGTCATCCGGGGTGATGACCAGGCGCATCTGGCGCTCGGACTCTTCGATGGTGATGCGGCCGGCTGCTTCAGCAATCGGTGCGACACCCTTCGGAGTACGGGCTTCGAAGAGCTCCTGGATACGGGGCAGACCCTGGGTGATGTCGTCGCCACCGCTGGAGGAAACAGCACCACCGGTGTGGAACGTACGCATGGTCAGCTGGGTACCCGGCTCACCGATGGACTGTGCGGCGATGATGCCGACTGCCTCACCGATGTCGACGGTCTTACCCGTGGCCAGCGACCGGCCGTAGCACAGGGCGCAGGTACCGACGCTGGACTCACAGGTGAGTACGGAGCGGACCTTGACCTCGGTGATGCCGGCGGCGAACAGTTCGGCTATGACAACGTCGCCGCAGTCAGTGCCGCCCGCTGCCAGGACCTTGCCCTTGGAGTCAACGACATCCACAGCCAGGGTACGGGCGTACGCGCTGTTCTCGACGTTCTCGTCCAGGACCAGCTCGCCGTTGGAGTCTGCGACCGCGATGGCGGTCATCAGACCGCGCTCGGTGCCGCAGTCCTCTTCGCGGACGATGACGTCCTGCGACACGTCCACCAGACGACGGGTCAGGTAACCCGAGTTGGCGGTACGCAGCGCGGTGTCAGCCAGACCCTTACGGGCACCGTGCGTGGCGATGAAGTATTCCAGCACCGACAGGCCCTCGCGGTACGAGGACTTGATCGGACGCGGGATGATCTCACCCTTAGGGTTGGCCACCAGGCCACGGATACCCGCGATCTGCCGGACCTGCATCCAGTTACCTCGTGCGCCGGAGGACACCATGCGGTTGATCGTGTTCATCGGGGACAGGTTGTCACGCATCGCCTGGGCGATCTCGTTCGTTGCCTTGTTCCAGATCTCGATCAGTTCCTGGCGACGCTCGTCGTCGTCGATCAGGCCCTTGTCGTACTGGCCCTGGATCTTGGCGGCCATGGTCTCGTAACCGGCGAGGATCCGCGGCTTGTCCTTGGGCACCTCGATGTCGGAGATGGCGACGGTGACACCGGACCGGGTGGCCCAGTAGAAACCGGCATCCTTCAGGTTGTCCAGGGTTGCCGCCGTGACCACCTTCGGGTAGCGCTCGGCGAGGTCGTTGACGATGGTGGACAGTTCGCCCTTGTCGGCAACGTTCTCAACCCACGGGTAGTCCGCCGGCAGCGTCTCGTTGAAGAGGACCTGGCCCAGGGAGGTCTGGACGAGCACGGTCTGACCCGGCTCGTAGCCTTCCGGAGCTTCCCAGCCGGCGTAAGGGACAAAGCCCTCAAGACGGATTTTGACCTGGGAGTTCAGGTGCAGCTCGTGCAGGTCGTACGCCATGATGGCTTCCGCGACGGAGGAGAAGATCCGGCCCTCGCCAGCTGAACCGACACGCTTGGTGGTCAGGTGGTAGAGGCCGATGATCATATCCTGCGAAGGCAGCGTCACCGGGCGGCCGTCAGACGGCTTCAGGATGTTGTTCGAGGACAGCATCAGGATGCGGGCCTCAGCCTGGGCTTCGGGGCTCAGCGGCAGGTGCACTGCCATCTGGTCGCCGTCGAAGTCAGCGTTGAAGGCGCCACAAACCAGCGGGTGAAGCTGGATTGCCTTGCCTTCCACAAGCTGCGGTTCGAACGCCTGGATGCCGAGACGGTGCAGGGTAGGTGCACGGTTCAGCAGCACCGGGTGCTCGGTGATGATCTCTTCGAGGACATCCCAGACCTGCGGGCGGTAGCGCTCAACCATCCGCTTGGCCGACTTGATGTTCTGGGCGTGGTTGAGGTCAACCAGGCGCTTCATCACGAACGGCTTGAAGAGCTCCAGCGCCATCTGCTTCGGCAGGCCACACTGGTGCAGCTTCAGCTGCGGGCCGACGACGATCACGGAACGGCCGGAGTAGTCAACGCGCTTACCCAGGAGGTTCTGGCGGAAACGACCCTGCTTGCCCTTGAGCATGTCGCTCAGGGACTTCAGCGGACGGTTGCCCGGTCCGGTGACCGGACGGCCGCGGCGGCCGTTGTCGAACAGGCTGTCAACGGCTTCCTGAAGCATGCGCTTCTCGTTGTTGACGATGATCTCCGGAGCACCGAGATCAAGCAGGCGCTTGAGGCGGTTGTTGCGGTTGATCACGCGGCGGTAGAGGTCGTTGAGGTCGGAGGTCGCGAAGCGGCCACCGTCCAGCTGGACCATCGGGCGCAGTTCCGGCGGGATCACCGGGACGGCGTCCAGCACCATGCCGAGCGGGCTGTTGTTGGTCGTCAGGAACGCATTGACCACCTTGAGCCGCTTCAGGGCGCGGGTCTTGCGCTGGCCTTTGCCGTTGGCAATGATGTCGCGGAGCATGTCCGACTCAGCCTGCATGTCGAAGTTCTCAAGACGCTTCTTGATCGCTTCGGCACCCATGGAGCCTTCGAAGTACATGCCGTAACGGTCGCGCAGTTCGCGGTACAGGCCTTCGTCGCCTTCAAGGTCAGCGACCTTGAGATTCTTGAAGCGGTCCCAGACCTGCTCGAGGCGCTCGATTTCAGCATCCGCGCGCTTGCGGACGTTAGCCATCTGGCGGTCAGCGGAGTCGCGGGCCTTCTTCTTGTCGGCAGCCTTGGCGCCTTCGCCTTCGAGACGGGCAAGCTCGTTCTCAAGGTCGCGGGCGATCGTGGCGATGTCCGAGTCGCGGTTGTCGATCAGCTGCTTCTTCTCGATGTCGTGCTCAACCTGGAGGTTGGGCAGTTCTTCGTGGCGGCTGTCGGCGTCGACGCTCGTGATCATGTAGGCGGCGAAGTAGATGACCTTTTCGAGGTCCTTCGGCGCCAGGTCGAGGAGGTAGCCCAGGCGGGAAGGAACACCCTTGAAGTACCAGATGTGCGTGACCGGGGCGGCCAGCTCGATGTGGCCCATGCGCTCACGGCGGACCTTTGCGCGGGTGACCTCAACGCCACACCGCTCGCAGATGATGCCCTTGAAGCGCACGCGCTTGTACTTACCGCAGTAGCACTCCCAGTCGCGGGACGGGCCGAAGATCTTCTCGCAGAAGAGGCCGTCCTTCTCAGGCTTGAGCGTGCGGTAGTTGATGGTTTCCGGCTTCTTAACCTCGCCGTAAGACCAGCCACGGATGTCTTCCGCGGTGGCGAGGCCGATCTGCATGAGGCCGAAGGAGGATTCGCTGGACATATGGTCCCTGTTCTCTCTTGTTCTCTAAATTCTGAAGTCTTGGGTTACGGGAAGAGGGAGGGGAGGCCCGGGAAAAGTCAGCGCGGCGGGGCCGCATGCTTTTCCCGGGACGCCCTCTGCTAAACCTCTTCTACGGAACTGGGCTCTGCACGAGACAGATCGATGCCCAGTTCTTCCGCAGCCGTGAAGACTGCGTCATCAGAGTCACGCATTTCAATTGTGGTTCCGTCCGTGGAAAGAACTTCCACGTTCAGGCACAGCGACTGCATTTCCTTGATCAAGACCTTGAAGGACTCAGGAACCCCCGGCTCGGGGATGTTCTCGCCCTTGACGATGGCTTCGTAGACCTTCACACGACCATGGATGTCATCCGACTTGATCGTGAGGAGCTCCTGGAGCGTGTAGGCGGCGCCGTAAGCTTCGAGCGCCCACACTTCCATTTCACCGAAGCGCTGGCCACCGAACTGTGCCTTACCACCCAGCGGCTGCTGCGTGATCATGGAGTACGGGCCGGTGGAGCGCGCGTGGATCTTGTCGTCCACCAGGTGGTGGAGCTTCAGGATGTACATGTAGCCGACCGAGATCGGATCCGGGAACGGCTCGCCGGAGCGGCCGTCGAACAGACGGGTCTTACCTGAGGAGTTGATCAGGCGGACACCGTCGCGGGTGACGTTGGTGGAGTCGAGGAGACCGGTGATTTCCTCTTCACGCGCACCGTCGAAGACCGGCGTTGCAACAGTGGTCGAGCCACTCTCGCGCGGCAGGTTCGGCAGCTGCTTGACCCACTCGGGCTCGCCCTCGATCTTCCAACCGGTCTTGGCAACCCAGCCGAGGTGCGTTTCCAGCACCTGGCCAACGTTCATACGGCCCGGAACACCCAGCGGGTTCAGGACGATATCAACGGGGGTACCGTCGGCCATGAAGGGCATGTCCTCGATCGGGAGGATCTTGGAGATAACACCCTTGTTGCCGTGACGGCCGGCGAGCTTGTCGCCGTCGGTGATCTTGCGCTTGGCAGCGACGTAGACGCGGACCAGCTGGTTGACGCCCGGGGGCAGCTCGTCGTCGTTGTCGCGGTCGAAGACGCGGACGCCGATGACGGTGCCGGACTCGCCGTGCGGAACCTTCAGGGAGGTGTCGCGCACTTCGCGGGACTTCTCACCGAAGATGGCGCGCAGCAGGCGCTCTTCCGGGGTCAGCTCGGTCTCGCCCTTGGGCGTGACCTTTCCGACCAGGATGTCGCCGGCTTCAACCTCGGCACCGATGTGGATGATGCCACGCTCGTCCAGGCCTGCCAGGACTTCCTCGGACACGTTCGGGATGTCACGGGTGATTTCCTCGGCACCAAGCTTGGTGTCGCGGGCATCGATCTCGTGCTCCTCGATGTGGATGGAGGAAAGAACGTCCTCGGCCACGATCCGCTGGGACAGGATGATGGCATCCTCGAAGTTGTGGCCTTCCCATGACATGAATGCCACGAGCAGGTTCTTTCCGAGGGCCAGTTCGCCCTGGTCCGTTGCCGGGCCGTCAGCGATGATGCCGCCGACCTCCAGGCGCTGGCCTTCGCTCACCAGAACGCGGTTGTTGTAGCAGTTGCCCTGGTTGGAGCGGGCGAACTTGTTGATGCGGTAGTTGGTTTCCGTGCCGTCATCGTTGAGCATGATGACGAGCTCGGCGGAAACCTCGGTGACCACACCGGCCTTTTTCGCGATGGTGACGTCACCGGCGTCGACTGCTGCGGCGCGTTCCATGCCGGTACCGACGAACGGCGCCTCGGAACGGACCAGCGGCACGGCCTGGCGCTGCATGTTGGCACCCATGAGTGCGCGGTTAGCATCGTCGTGCTCGAGGAACGGGATCAGGGCGGTAGCCACGGACACCATCTGGCGCGGGGAAACGTCCATGAACTCGACGTCGCCGGCGGGAACCAGCACGGGCTCGCCTCCACCACCACGGGCGCGGACCAGGACGGTCTCTTCGGCGAACTTCTTGTTCTCGTCGAGCGGAGCGTTGGCCTGTGCGATCAGGACCTCTGCTTCGTCATCTGCCGTGAGGTACTGGACCTCATCGGAGACAACACCCTCGGCCACAAGGCGGTACGGGGTCTCGATGAAACCGAACGGGTTGATGCGGCCGTAGGAAGCCAGCGAACCGATCAGGCCAATGTTCGGGCCTTCAGGGGTTTCGATGGGGCACATACGTCCGTAGTGCGACGGGTGAACGTCTCGGACTTCCATGCCTGCACGGTCACGGGACAGACCACCCGGGCCAAGCGCCGACAGGCGGCGCTTGTGGGTCAGACCCGACAGCGGGTTGTTCTGGTCCATGAACTGGGACAGCTGGGAGGTTCCGAAGAACTCCTTGATCGCTGCCACGACGGGGCGGATGTTGATCAGCGTCTGCGGCGTGATGGCCTCGACGTCCTGGGTCGTCATACGCTCGCGGACAACGCGCTCCATACGGGACAGGCCGGTGCGGACCTGGTTCTCGATGAGCTCGCCGACGGCGCGGATGCGGCGGTTGCCGAAGTGGTCGATGTCATCGATCTCAACGCGCAGCTCGTGGTCCTGGCCGTCGCGCTTGCCCGTGAGGGTCTTCTCACCGGCGTGCAGGGCAACGAGGAACTTGATCATCGCGACGATGTCTTCAACGTGCAGGACAGACGCTTCCTTGTCACCAAGGGAGCGGTCGATGCCGAGCTTGCGGTTGATCTTGTAACGGCCAACCTTGGCCAGATCGTAGCGCTTGGAGTTGAAGTACAGGTTGTCCAGCAGGGACTGGGCAGCCTCGACCGTGGGCGGCTCGCCCGGTCGCAGCTTCCGGTAGATGTCCAGCAAGGCATCTTCGCGGGTTTCGGTGGCGTCCTTCTCCAGCGTTGCGCGCATGGAGTCGTACTGGCCGAACTCTTCGAGGATCTGGCCTTCGGTCCAGCCGAGGGCCTTCAGCAGCACCGTGACGGACTGCTTGCGCTTGCGGTCGAGGCGAACGCCGACCTGGTCGCGCTTGTCGATTTCGAGTTCGAACCAGGCGCCGCGGGACGGGATGATCTTCGCGGTGAAGATGTCCTTGTCGCTGGTCTTGTCGGCGGTGCGCTCAAAGTAGGCGCCCGGGGAGCGGACCAGCTGCGAGACAACGACACGCTCGGTGCCGTTGACGACGAAGGTGCCCTTCTCGGTCATCAGCGGGAAGTCACCCATGAACACGGTCTGCTGCTTGATTTCGCCCGTGTTGTTGTTCATGAATTCGGCCTTGACGTACAGCGGAGCCGAGTACGTTGCGTCCCGGTCCTTGCACTCAGCCATCGTGTATTTCGGATCAGCGAACTCCGGCTCCGAGAAGCTCAGGGACATGGTGCCCTGGAAATCCTCGATCGGGGAGATCTCTTCGAAGATGTCGGACAGACCCGAGGAGGTGGCGACGCTGAGGTCGCCTTCTTCGACGGCCTTGGCTACGCGTGCCTGCCAGCGTTCGTTTCCGACCAGCCAGTCAAAGCTGTCCGTTTGCAGGGCAAGCAGATTCGGAACATCAAGAGGTTCGTGAATCTTTGCGAATGAGAGCCGGCGGGTTGCACCGTCGGTGCTGTCGGCATTGATAGCGGTTGCAGCGTTGTTTACATTAGAGGTGCTCGAGGCGACCAAGAGGGATCCTTCCACAGACCTTCAGGCGTTTTCAGATCTCCCCCGTTATGCACCCTGCGGAGTGACTCCGCAGTGCTACCAATCCGGTTCCGCTATATGACCCGGGACCCGCGCTGACCATTCTGGTGCCGTTGTTGACGGCACATTGATGGCGCAGCTGCCAGGCTAAGCCCACCGCTATATGAAGGCTGAAGGTAAACAGGGAAGACGCAAATATCTACGATACGGCAAAGCAACCTACTTGTCTACCCCACTTCGCCCGGGATTGCAAGCACTGGTCGCGGCTCCCGGATCGGGTATAAGACCCGCGGATCGCGGCGGCGCTTCGCCGGCGGGAAGGGACGCGGATGGCTCGGTGACCGGGGTCACGATAACCTTGCTGTACATCGTTCAAGATCGGAAGAGAAAACCATGAGCAACTCTGCAGACAACAATGATGTTGTCATCCTCGCTGCCGCCCGCACGCCCCAGGGCCGCCTCAACGGGCAGCTCGCCAGCTTCACGGCCGTGGAGCTCGGCGCGCACGCCATCCGCGCGGCCCTGGCCGCCAGCGGAGTGAAGGCCGAGCAGGTGGAATCGGTGATCATGGGCCAGGTGCTGCAGGCCGGGGCAGGCCAGAACCCGGCCCGCCAGAGCGCCATCGGCGCCGGCATCGGCTGGAATGTTCCCACCGTGACGATTAACAAGGTCTGCCTGTCCGGGCTGACCGCGGTGATCGATGCGGCGCGGATGATCCGCAGCGGCGACGCCACCGTCGTCGTCGCCGGCGGCCAGGAGTCGATGACCCGCGCGCCGCACCTCCTCCCCGGCTCCCGGCAGGGCTGGACCTACGGTTCCATCCAGGCGCTCGACGTCGCGGCGCATGACGGCCTGACCGACGCCTTCGACGGGCAGTCCATGGGCCTGTCCACGGAAACCAAGAACCTCACGCTGGGCATCGACCGGACCTCCCAGGACGAAGTGGCGGCCGCGTCCCACCAGCGCGCTGCCCGCGCCGCCAAGGACGGGGTGTTCGACGGCGAAATCGCCCCGATCAGCGTGAAGCAGCGCAAGGGGGATCCGGTCATCCTGGCCGCGGATGAAGGTATCCGGCCGGACACGACCGTCAGTTCGCTGGCCGGGCTGCGGGCGGCGTTCGTCACGGACGGCACCATCACCGCCGGCAACTCCTCTCCCCTGTCCGACGGCGCCTCCGCCCTTGTGCTGTCCTCGCGGAAGTTCGCCGAGGACAACGGCCTGGAGTACCTCGCCGTCGTCGGGAAACCCGGGCAGGTGGCCGGTCCGGACAATTCGCTGCACTCCCAGCCCTCCAACGCGATCAAGAGTGCGCTGCAGAAGGCCGGCTGGTCCGCCGCGGACCTGGACTTCATCGAGATCAACGAGGCGTTCGGCTCCGTCGCCGTCCAGTCACTCAAGGACCTCGACTACCCGCTGGAGAAGTGCAACATCCACGGCGGCGCGATCGCCGTGGGCCACCCGATCGGCGCCTCCGGTGCCCGGCTTGCCCTGCACGCCGCGCACGAGCTGAAACGCCGCGGCGCCGGCAAGGCCGCGGTGTCCCTCTGCGGCGGCGGCGGCCAGGGCGAAGCGCTCCTGCTGTACCGCGACTGAGCGCCATGCCGGACCCTGTGATGCCCGGGCAGGACCCGGCCGGGGGCGGCGCCGCCGGTGGTGGCACCGGGGGCGGCGGCGCCGGCCGGGAGCGGTTCCTTGCGGACGCCGCCGCCCGCGGCCTCAGCGTCCAGCTCGTGGAGCGCCTTGCCGCCAACAGCCTGGAGGACGCGGCCCGGATCCTGGGGATCCAGCCCGGGGACATCGTGAAGTCCCTGGTGGTCAAGCACAAGGACGGCAGTTTCCTGTTCGCCCTGATTCCGGGCGACCGGCAGATTTCCTGGCCGAAACTCCGCGCGCTGCTCGGGGTGAACAAGCTGTCCCTTCCGGCGGCGGACGTGGCCCTGGCCGCCACGGGCTACGAGCGCGGCACGATCACCCCGCTCGGAAGCACCGTGGCCTGGCCGGTGTACGCGGACCGGACCATCACCGGGCGCCGGATTTCCATGGGCGCCGGGGAGCACGGCTTCAGCGCCTTCGTCGACGCCGACGCCCTGACCGCAGCCCTCGCCGCCGTCGTCGCGGACATCTCCGAACCCAACTGACTCCCGGAGGATCTAACCCGGCCGAGTTAACTCCTCCCCTGGGTTAACAAAACGTGAGGTCGGTTCCGGGCCCGTACCGAACCGTGGGAGAGGCACTGATCCCGCGTGGCTAGTGGAGGGACAGCCGGCCCCTGGAGCGCCCGCTAATCCGAGAAGCCGTTAACGCAGGAAACCCCGCCCACCGGAGTGGACGGGGTTTCCCGGAGCAGAACGGGAACGCGTGGTTCCCGGACAGTTCCTGAAGCGGCGAGTTACTTGAGGGTAACGCGAGCGCCGGCTTCTTCGAGCTGTGCAACAGCCTTCTCGGCAGCTTCCTTGGTGACACCTTCGAGGATGGCCTTCGGAGCGCTGTCAACAACGTCCTTTGCTTCCTTGAGGCCCAGGGAAGTGATCGCGCGAACTTCCTTGATGACTGCAATCTTCTTGTCGCCCGGGTGCTCCAGGATGACGTCGAATGCGGTCTGCTCTTCTTCTTCGGCAGGCCCGCCGGCAGCGGGGCCAGCAACTGCAACAGCAGCAGCCGTAACTTCGAAGGTCTCTTCGAAGAGCTTTACGAACTCAGAGAGCTCGATGATGGTCAGTTCCTTGAAAGCTTCAATGAGCTCTTCGTTGGTGAGCTTCGCCATGGTGTGGCGTCCTTCCTATAGTGGTGCTCGGCGGCCGGAGCCGTGCCTTCGCACCGGAGTCTGGTTTAGAGAGTTAGTTCTCTTCGGGGGCTGCGGCGTCGGCCGGAGCGTCAGCGGGAGCTTCAGCTGCTGCGTCGGCCGGAGCTTCGTCAGCGGCGGGCGCCTCGGCTTCAGCCGGGGTGCCGTTCTCTTCTTCAAGCTTGAGGCGCAGCGCGTCGATGATGCGGACAGCGGCGGCAGCAGGAGCCTTGAGGATGCCTGCAACCTTGGCGAGCTGCAGCTCGCGGGACTCGAGTGCTGCCAGGGCAGCAACTTCGCTGGCGTTCAGTGCCTTGCCCTCGAAGTAACCGGTCTTGATAACCAGCTGCTTGTTGGTCTTGGCAAAATCCGTCAGGCTCTTGGCAGCGGCAACTGCGTCACCCTTGATGAACGCGATTGCAGTGGGGCCGGCGAGCTGGCCGTCGAATGCTTCGACACCAGCTTCCTTGGCTGCAATAGCGGTCAGGGTGTTCTTGACGACCGAGAACTTGGTGTCCTGGCCGAGAGAGACACGCAGCTGCTTGAGCTGTGCAACGGTGAGCCCGCGGTATTCGGTCAGGACAGCGGCGTTCGATTCCTTGAAATCGTTAGTGATCTCAGCTACTGCTGAAACCTTGCTAGGCGTTGCCATAACCCTCCTTCCGGGGATAGTGCCGGTGTTTCCCGGTCCCCGCTCAAAAGAGCTAAAAACTAAAAACGCCCCGCGCAGATGCACGGGGCTTGTCTCGACGCAGTCCATGACTGCGGAGCTTTGCTTCGTTCACCTGCGCCGGCCGCCCTATGTTCAGGGTCCTTCGTCTGGAGATCCACTGGCTCTCCCGGCGCGACTGCAGAAGTGAGTCTTGCTTGGGAGAGTGGATTTCCAACAACCGACGGTCTTTGGTCCCCCCAGCCTACGCGAGCCGGGGCGTGTGCTCCAAATCGGGCGCCCCGGACACGGTTCAGCTGTTGCTGGGGCCGAAGTTGGGGAGCTCCTTTTGCCAGATTCCCGTCACGCCGGCGGTGGCGAACCCCAGCTGCAGGTTGACCTTGAGCAGGTACCGGTTTTCGGGCGCGTTCCAGGTGTAGAGCACCCGGGCATCCGGGAACTGCTCGGAGAGCCGCTCCATGTTCGCGACCTTGATCAGCAGGCCCAGCTTGTTGCCGCGGTGGTCCCGCAGCACCACCGTGTCGTCCTGGAACACGACGTCGGGGCGCAGCGCGAGGACGCTGATGGTGGTCAGGCCAACGAGTTCACCGCTGTCGATATGTTCGATGGCGGTAACCACCGTCCGGCGGCCCTGCGCGATGGCGACGTCTTCCGCCTGACGGAGGATGCCGCCGTCGAACACCATGTCCGTATCGTCGACGCCGGGCACGCCGTCTTCGCCCGCGCTGTTTTCCAGCGCAGCGACCGCCTCAAGCCACTGCTCCGGGCACCGGTCCGTCCAGTGGTGCAGTCGGTAGCGGCCGCCGTTGGCTTCCTCGGCCTCGCTTTGCAGCTCCTCCACGAGCCCGCTGTCCAGCGGCAGCGCACAGGCACTGAACTTTTCGATGTGCTGGAGGGTGTAGCCGTTGTGGCGGGCGAACTCCACCTCCCTGCTGTTCACCGGCACGAAGCCGACGCCGGTGCCGGGCACCAGCTGGCCAGCTTCGCTGTCCCCCAGCGAGGAGCTCGGATGGTTCGTGTCGATCAGGATCGTGTGGCGGCCCTCGTCGCGGGCGAAGTGCTCGGCGGCCTCGAGCAGCTGCCGGCCCACTCCCCGGCCCTGGAACTCCGGCAGGACGTCCAGGGCGAATTCGGCCAGGTCAAGGTTCTCGGAGAGAGGCAGCGCAATGTCCAGGGTACCGACGATTTCCCCGCCTATCCTGGCCACGAGAATCACCTGGCGCTCGTAGGGGTCCGCCATTTCCAGCAGTTTCTCCTGCGGCGCGTAGGCGAGATCGTCGCTGCCCCAGGTCTGCATGCGCACCTTGCGTCCCACTTCGACGGCGGCAATGAAGTCGGCGGCGTCCGGCCCGTCCAGCGAATCGGGGATCCACAGCTGTTCAATCCGTACGTCGTTTGCCATAACGGGCATCATCCCCAGCTGTTCTGCCATCTACGGGTACCGGATTTCCTGCAGTAAACAGGGCTTCCACGGTCAGCATATGCCGGTTTGCGCCGGCGTTCCATCGTCCGACGTGCGCCGGAACCGCTACGACCCGCGGCCGGAGGCGTCGACGGTCCGCTGCCATTCGCCGTCGTAGCCGGCGGGGCGGAATCCGAGCGCCACGCTGATGGGGAGCATATGGTCGTTCTCCGCGGCGTTGAATGTGGTGACGCGTTCCACCGCCGGGTACTCGGCGAGCAGGCGGCGGAGGTTGCGGATTTTGACGAGCATGCCCAGGCGGTGCCCGCGGTGGCCGGCGGCGACCAGGGTGTCGTCCTGGTCCGCCAGCCACGGTTTGCCGGCCGCCAGTTCGAGCACGGAGTACGCCGCCAGTTCGTCCCTGTCGCGGTGCCGTGCGGCGGTGACCAGCGAGACGTTTCCCGCCTGCTTCCAGGTGTCCTCAACGTGCCGGACGCGGGCGGCGTCCCAGGTCTCCTGGTCATAGCTGAGCCCGCCAGTCGGCGCGTCCGTGCTCATCCGGGACATCAGCACGGCGAGCTGCTCCACGTACTCCTCCGGGCAATGGTCCGTCCAGGTGACCAGCTCGTACGGTTCCGCCCTGGCCAGCGCCTCCCGCTCCAGTCCGTCCAGCAGTGCCGGAGCCGGCGGCATGGGGAGGGAGCTGAACCGCTCCACCTGTTCCAGCTGGTAGCCCGCCCGCTGCGCGAACCGGACAGCCCGCGCGGACCCCGGCAGCGTGCCGGTCCCGGTGGCGGGCCGGAGGACATCCAGGCCCTCGGCGTCGAAGTCGGCGGGATGCTCGGTGAAGGTCATCAGGACCGTGCGGCCGTCCGCGGCCGCCAGGGCCTCGGCATGGGCCAGCAGGGCACGTCCGATCCCGCGTCCGGTGAAGTCGTCCAGGACGTCCACATGGAGGAGGGCACTGCCCAGGTTGTCCTTCAGCTCGTAACGGAGCCAGGACCGCGCGACCATCCGGCCGCCCGCGCGGACGAAGAAGAGCTGCATGCGTTTGTAGGCGTCGTCCCGCCAGTAGCGGAGCAGTGCCCCCGGCGGAGTGGCACGGTCCAGGTTCCCCCAGACCTCCAGCACCAGAGCGTCGCTGAGGGTGCTGAACTCAAGGAAGTCTCCGGCGTCCGGGGAATCGAGGGCGTCCGGAATCACGAGGGGTTCTATGCGGTACGGCGCTGCAGTCACCGGGTCAGCGTAGCCGTCCCTGCGGAACGCAGAAAGACCGCCCCGCAGTTGCGGGACGGCCTTTCTGTTGCTGCTGTGAATCCGGTGAAGCTTAGACCTCGGTCAGGACCTTGGTGACGTTGGGGTCAACCGAGACGCCCGGGCCAAAGGTGGTGGCGACGGTGGCCTTCTGGATGTAGCGGCCCTTGGAAGCGGACGGCTTGAGACGCAGGACCTCTTCCAGAGCGGCTGCGTAGTTCTCGGCCAGCTTGAGGGCGTCGAAGGAAACCTTGCCGATGATGAAGTGCAGGTTCGAGTGCTTGTCGACGCGGAAGTCGATCTTGCCGCCCTTGATGTCGTTGACGGCCTTGGCGACGTCAGCGGTCACGGTGCCGGTCTTCGGGTTCGGCATCAGGTTACGCGGGCCCAGGACCTTACCGAGGCGGCCAACCTTGCCCATGAGGTCAGGGGTGGCGACGGCGGCGTCGAAGTCGGTCCAGCCGGCTGCGATCTTTTCGATCAGGTCATCGGAACCAACGAAGTCGGCGCCGGCTGCGATTGCAGCCTCAGCCTTGTCGCCCGTTGCGAAAACGAGGACGCGGGAGACCTTACCGGTGCCGTGCGGCAGGATAACGGTGCCGCGGACCATCTGGTCTGCCTTACGCGGGTCGACACCCAGGCGGAAAGCAACCTCAACGGTGGCGTCGAACTTGGACGGGTTGGTGTCCTTGGCCAGCGTCACTGCCTCGAACGGCGCGTAGAACTTCTCCGCGTCGATCTTGGCTGCGGCTGCCTCATATGCTTTGCTGCGCTTTGCCATGCTGCTTATTCTCCTTGTGCAGTTGTGGTCTGCGGACCGCGCGGGGCCCTGCCACAGTTGGAACTCCGAACGGTTTGTCCGTCCCGGCTTCCAACATCTCAATGTTTAGGTGGTGCCGGTTGCCCGGCGGGGAAGGCTATTAGCCCTCGACGGTGATACCCATGGAACGGGCGGTGCCGGCGATGATCTTCGCGGCGCCTTCCAGGCTGGTGGCGTTGAGGTCTTCCATCTTGGTGGTGGCGATCTCATTGACCTGGGCCTGGGTCAGCTTGGCAACCTTGACGGTGTGCGGCGTGGGCGAACCCTTGGCGACGCCTGCAGCCTTTTTGATGAGCTCTGCAGCCGGCGGGGTCTTGGTGATGAACGTGAATGAACGGTCCTCGTAGACCGTGATTTCAACCGGAATAACGTTGCCGCGCTGGGCTTCCGTCGCAGCGTTGTACGCCTTGCAGAATTCCATGATGTTGACACCGTGCTGGCCAAGCGCAGGACCGATCGGCGGGGCCGGGTTAGCGGCACCTGCCTGGATCTGCAGCTTGATGAGGCCGGTGACCTTCTTCTTGGGAGCCAATGTAGGGTCCTTCTCTCAATTACGTCCTGGGACACAGGAGCGTGCCTCAGGTTGTTGGCCGCCATGGCGAGGCGGCCGGCCGTCCCAGGCTGCTAAAGCGGGCAGTCCGGGGCGAATTCTGTGGGGATGACTAGATCTTGCTGACCTGGTTGAATGCCAGCGTGACCGGGGTCTCGCGTTCGAAGATGGAGACCAGCACCACGAGGGTCTGGGAGTCCACCTTGATTTCCGAGATCGTGGCCGGAAGCGTCTCGAAGGGACCTTCCTTGACGATGACGGACTCGCCGACCTCGAAGTCGACGTCGATCTGCGCGGCGGCGTGCTTGACCGGCTTGCCCTTCTCGGCCTGCTCTTCTTCGAAGACCGGGGCGAGCATGGAGAAGACCTCGTCGAGGCGCAGCGGGACCGGGTTGTGGGCGTTGCCCACGAAGCCGGTGACGCCGGGGGTGTGGCGGACGGCGCCCCAGGAGGCATCCGTCAGGTCCATGCGGACCAGGACGTAACCGGGGATGCGGACGCGGTTGATGACCTTGCGCTGAGCATTCTTGATCTCAACGACTTCCTCCATCGGAACCTGGATTTCGAAGATGTAATCTTCCATGTCCAGGGTCTGGATGCGGGTTTCCAGGTTGGCCTTGACGCGGTTCTCATAGCCGGCGTAGGAGTGGATGACGTACCAGTCACCTTCCTGGCGGCGCAGCTTGGCCTTGAACTCGTCGGCCGGATCAACCTCGGCGGCGGCTGCAGCGGCGGCCAGCGCGTCAGCCGACTCGTCGTCGCCTTCGGCTACCTCGTCGCCGGCCTCGGCGACCGTGTCTGCCTCGGCGTCTGCCTCGGCGTCTGCCTCGTCTACATCGGTGTCCTCGCCAGCGGCGGCCTCTGCCGTGACAGCGGACTCGTCAGCGACGTCGGATTCGGGCGCAGCAGACACAGCCTCGGACTCTTCCCCGGCTTCCACCGCGGCGTCCTGGCTCTTATCCAGCTCAGTCTCAGTTACCTCGAGCTCCTGCTCAGACACTTGGTCTCCTGCTTCCTCATTGCCTAACATGCCTATTTAAATGACTCAATTCCGCACACCCCGCGGATCCTCCGGAATCCCGGTGGTTATCCACGCAGTCTGCGGACCGGTCGCCTCAGCTGTCCGCGGGGCCCGTGCCGCCGAAGACCCAGCCCACTGCGGTCCCGAAGGCCAGATCCAGCAGGGTGACGATGAGCATCATGATGACCACGAACACCAGCACCACGAGGGTGTAGTTGATCAGTTCCTTGCGGGTCGGTGCAACGACCTTCTTCAGTTCGCCGATGACCTGGCGGATGAAGAGCGCGATTCGAGCGAAGAAGCCTGCCCTGGGGGCATTCTTGGCGGGGCGGCCACTGGAGCTGCTTGCAGCCGTTTCGGTCACCTGGTCCTCACTCATCCTCGCAATGTCGGATACCCGGCTCTGAACTGAACCATGGTTGCTGCGCTTGCCCCGGAGAAACCGGAACAGCTTGCGCAGGGCAGACAGGACTCGAACCTGCAACCTGCGGTTTTGGAGACCGCTGCGCTACCAATTGCGCCACTACCCTATGGAGCGAAAATCATTTCCGGTCCGTTTCCCCAGACTTCCCTGAGGCGCAGACCATCATCGTGTTTTCAACACCGGAGAACCAGTCTACGCAACAACTGCGCCTACGTCGAACCGGCCTCCCGGACCCTCCCGTCCCACCGGAAAAACAGCGAGAAAACGAGACGATAAACCGGCTGCGAAACCAACTGTCCAACATGCAGTCATATTTCCGCGCCGGCACCGCGGACGATCCGGTGAACAGCATAGAGTAGGTTCCGTCGAATCCCACAAACAGCCACCGAAGCTGCTAGCGAAGAATGGACCTTACGATGCCTGCCGCCCGCATTTCACAGCGTATTTCCGCCATAGCCGAATCCGCCACGTTGGCTGTTGATGCCAAGGCGAAGGCGCTGAAGGCGGCCGGCCGCCCGGTCATCGGCTTCGGCGCCGGCGAGCCGGACTTCCCGACCCCCGAATACATCGTGCAGGCGGCCATCGAAGCCGCCAGCCAGCCCAAGTACCACCGCTATTCTCCGGCGGGCGGCCTGCCGGAGCTGAAGCAGGCCATCGCGGCCAAGACGTTCCGGGATTCCGGCTACAAGGCGGAGGCGGCCCAGGTGCTGGTCACCAACGGCGGCAAGCAGGCCGTGTACAACACCTTCGCCACGCTGCTCGATCCGGGCGACGAGGTCATTGTCCCCACGCCGTTCTGGACCACCTACCCGGAGGCCATCCGGCTCGCGGGAGGCGTGCCGGTCGAGGTCTTCGCCGGACCGGAGCAAGGGTACCTGGTCACGGTGGAGCAGCTTGAGGCCGCCCTCACGGACCGCACCAAGATCCTCCTCTTCGTCTCCCCCTCCAACCCCACCGGCGCCGTGTACTCCCCGGAGCAGGTCAGGGAAATCGGCCAGTGGGCCGCCGCCAAGGGCCTGTGGGTGGTCACGGATGAGATCTATGAACACCTGACCTACGACGGAGTGCCCTTCACCTCGATTGCGACGGCCGTTCCGGAGCTGGGCGACAAGGTTGTCATCCTCAACGGCGTTGCGAAAACCTATGCCATGACCGGCTGGCGCGTGGGCTGGATGATCGGTCCGGCCGACGTCATCAAGGCCGCGACCAACCTGCAGTCGCACGCCACCTCCAACGTCTCGAACATCCCGCAGATGGCCGCCCTCGCCGCGGTGTCCGGTCCGCTGACCGCCGTCGACGAGATGAAACTCGCCTTCGACCGCCGCCGCAAAGCCATCGTGGCCGGGCTGAATGCCATCGAAGGCGTGGAATGCCCGACGCCGAAGGGAGCGTTCTACGTCTACGCGGACGTCCGCGCCCTGCTCGGCAAGGAGTTCCCGTCCGCGAACGGTCCCGTCCGGCCGTCGACGTCGGCGGAGCTGGCCACACTGATCCTGGATGAGGTCGAGGTGGCGGTGGTTCCGGGCGAGGCTTTTGGCCCCTCCGGCTACCTGCGCCTCTCCTACGCCCTGGGCGACGAAGACCTCGCCACCGGCGTCGCCCGCCTGCAGGACTTCCTGGGCAAGGCGAAGTAGCAGCCCTCCCGCAGTTCCTGCACGATTCCTTCAAACGCTCCCGCAGTCACTGCGGGAGCGTTTGCTGTCTGGCCGCAGGAGCTGAGGGAGCGTCCTACCCAACACTGCAGGAGCTGCGGCAGCGTTTGGCTAGAGGAGGCGGCGTTCGGCGGCCCAGCGGGTGAGTTCGTGCCGGCTGGAGAGCTGGAGTTTGCGCAGCACCGCTGAGACGTGGGTTTCCACGGTTTTGATCGAGATGAACAGCTCCTTGGCGACTTCCTTGTAGCTGTAGCCGCGGGCGATCAGCCGCATCACCTCGAGTTCGCGGGCGGAGAGCCGGTCCAGCTCGTCGTCGGCAATGTCCGCCGGGGCGGTCCCGAAGGCGTCCAGCACAAATCCCGCCAGCCGGGGCGAGAAGACGGCGTCCCCGCCGGCGACGCGGCGGACGGCGCCGGAAATTTCCGCCCCCGAGATGGTCTTGGTGACGTAGCCGCGGGCCCCTGCCCGGATCACGGAGACGACGTCCTCGGCCGCGTCCGAGACGCTGAGGGCCAGGAACCGGGTGCTGCCCAGCAGGGGTGCGGAGCCGGCCAGTACTTCGCGTCCGCCGCCGCCGAGCCCGCCCGGGAGGTGGACATCCAGGAGCACGACGTCGGGACGCACGGCGGCGATCACGGCGACGGCATCCTCCACCGTTCCGGCCTCGCCGGCCACGACGATGTCCGGGTCCAGGTCCGCCTTCAGGCCGGACCGGAAGATGGCGTGGTCGTCCACGATCACCACCCGGATCCCCTGGGCCGGGCTCCCCGCTTCGGTGCTGCTCACAGTCTTGCCTCTCCGTTGCTGTTCGTGGCGGCAGCCCCGGCGGGTGCTCCCGCTGAGAGGGGCAGCCTGAGCCGCACCTCGGTGCCGTCCTGGGTGCTGTTGATGGTGGCGGTGCCGCCGTGGCGGGTCATCCGGCCGACAATCGACTCGCGGACCCCCAGCCGGTCGGCGGGGACGGCATCCGGATCGAAGCCGGGACCGCGGTCCTTCACGAAGACCTCCGCCGCGCCGTCGGTGACTTCCAGGTACACCGACACGGTGCCGCCGCCGTGCCGGGCGGCGTTCAGCATGGCCTCGCGGGCGGCCTGGACCAGTGCCTCGTGGCGTTCAGTCATGGCGCAGTCGCCCACCGTGACGACCTCCACGGCGTGGCCCAGGGAGTCTTCCACTTCCGCCGCCGCGGTCTTGATGCCCTCGGACAGTTGACCGGCTTCCTTGCCCGGATCCCGGTACAGCCAGCCCCGCAGCTCGCGCTCCTGGGCGCGGGCCAGGCGGACGACGTCGGTCTCGTTGCCGGCGCGGCGCTGGATCAGGGCCAGCGTCTGCAGCACCGAGTCGTGCAGGTGGGCGGCGATCTCGGCCCGTTCGGTCGCGCGGACCCGCCCGGCCCGCTCCGTCTCCAGGTCGCGCCAGAATTTCAGCCCCCAGGGCAGGAGGACCAGGACAACGCCGCCGAGCACCGCCACCGAGGACAGCAGGGCAAGCCAGGTCTGTTCCCAGGACCCGGAGCCGGACACCATGACCAGGACACCGCTCACGACGAGGGCCAGCCCGGCCGCCAGACGGGCCCAGCCGCCGGCCTGGTCGGCCTTGGTCTTGTCCACGAGGCCGGCGCGGCGGGTCTCGTCCAACTGCATCCAGGCGATGGCCGCGCCGCCCAGGATGGCAGCAACCGGGATGAGCGTCCCGAGCGGAACATCGACACCGAGCATGCGGGCGATCAGGATGCCGGCGGCCAGCAGCAGACCCGCCCCGAGCAGGATCTCCTTGCCATAGCGCATGCCGGTGACACTGCTCCACCAGGAATCAGCGGGAATCGTAGCCGGTGCGACCGCCGGGGCAATCGGCGACGCCGGCTGGCGGGCATTGCGTTTGGCGCTTTCGTCCGCGGTGGGAACCATGATCCAGAGCCAGGCGTAGAAGGCGACACCGGCGCCCCCGGCGAGCGCGGCCACCGCCATACCCAGGCGAACCATGCGTACGGGCAAGCCCAGGTGCCGGGCGAGGCCGGCACAGACCCCGGCAATCACCCGGTCGCTGCCGCGGACCAGCGGCGGGCGTGAAGCGGCGGTTGTCATGACTCAATCCAAACATGGATCAGGGTTCCCGGGACCCGTTTTCAGCCCTAACCGGGGGTGACTCAGGGACAGTTCAGGGTGTTCCCCAGTAGAGCGGATTCGCGGCGGACGGGAGGATCGAAGTATGAATCCGCACACTGAGCACCCCGATGAAGGCACCGACCCTTCGGGCGGCAACGCCGGACAGCCCGAAGGGAAAGATGCCGGGCAAAATACAGGGCAAGCCGCCGGAGAATCCGCAGCCCGGCTGGCAGGTCAGGAGACGGACACTTCCGCCACCCTTCCGCTGGACACCTCCGCCACTCTCCCCCTGGACGTTCCGGGCGCCGCCGGCGCCGACGCGTCCCGCGGTTCCGCCGCGGACCAGCGGCCTGCGGCGGACACCTCCGCCACCCTTCCACTGGACACTTCCGCGACTCTCCCCTTGGACTTTTCAGGCGTCGGTGGCGGCGAGGGGACGCCGCCGCCCCCACCGCCCCCGCCGCCCTTCTACGGCGCGACGCCGCCGCCGGCCGGCAGCCAGCCGCAGAATTTCTTCGATTGGATCCGCAGCCAGGGCGTATACCGGGGCCGCGAGCGCTGGGTCGGGGGCGTCGCCAGCGGCATCGCCCAGCGCCTCGGCATCGACCCGCTGATTGTCCGCGGCATCCTGATCGTCCTGGCAGTCTTCGCCGGCGTCGGCGTCCTCCTCTACGGCATCGCCTGGGCCCTCCTGCCCGAGCCCGACGGCCGCATCCACGTCCAGGAGGCCGCTGCTGGCCGCTGGTCGTCCGGAATGACCGGTGCCCTGATCACCACCATCATCGGCTTCCCCAGCCTGGGCACGGGCGTCTGGGGCTGGGACCGCTATGGCTTCGGCGCATTGATCTGGACCGTCTTCTGGGTAGGCGGCGCCATCTACCTCGTCTACTACCTGACCCAGCGCAACAAGTCCCGGAACGGAGTCTCTCCCATGTCCTCGAGCCCACAGTTCGGCGGCGCGGCAAGCCCCGACTATCCGCCGAACCCGACAACACCTTTAAACCCGTACAGCCCGACAACTCCGTCAGCACGGGCAACGCCGACTACACGGCCGACGCCGTCAACACCGACGGCTCCCTTCGCCACGACCGGCTACGGCGCATCAGCCACGCTGCCCCGCTACGGCGAGTCAACGGTGCCCGGCCCGGGCTGGGGCACTCCTCCGCCCGC
Organism: Pseudarthrobacter ribosi; assembly: GCF_055412865.1. Classification (NCBI taxonomy): domain Bacteria; kingdom Bacillati; phylum Actinomycetota; class Actinomycetes; order Micrococcales; family Micrococcaceae; genus Pseudarthrobacter; species Pseudarthrobacter ribosi. Next base: position 138,538 of record NZ_JBVAYZ010000002.1, read on the forward strand.
CGGTCCCACTCCTCCCACCGGAGGCAGCTACCAGCCGGTGCCGGGCGGCGGGTCCGTCCCGCCGGCCAAGGACCGGAACTTCGGTCCCGGGGCCCCCGCCGTCGCGGTCACCGCCGGCCTCGCCCTGCTGGTGGGCGGCGGCCTCAAGGCCCTCGAAGTCGCGAACGTGATCGACCTCGGCACCTCCAGCAATGCTGTCGTCTGGGCCAGCGCCGCGGTGGTCCTGGGCCTCGGCATCCTCATCGCCGGCCTGCGGGGCCGCACCTCGGGAATCCTCGGGTTCTTCGCCGTGGTCGCCCTGATCGTTGGCGGCATCTTCAACGTGCTTCCCAACGCCGACCGCTTCCGCCCGCAGAATGCCGACTGGTCACCGGTGAGCGTTGAGCAGGCCCGGGCCGGTTTCGACATCACGGCCGGCTCCGGGACCGTGGACCTGAGGAGGCTGGCGATCAACCCGCCGCTGCGGACCGACGTCGTGGTCCCCATCGACGCGACGGCGAGCAACCTCACGGTGGTCATCCCGGACACCGTACCCGTGGAGATCCGCGCCGACATGACCATGGGCAACCTTAATGAGGGCAGCCAGAACCACGGGGGCATGACCGACCATCGGAGCTACTACAACACCGACAAGCCGGGAGAAACGCTGATCGTGGAGATCGACGGAACTTTCAGCAACGTCACCATCAGGGAAGGGAACTGACATGAGCAGCTATGACGCACCCACCGGCAGCACGGAACGCAGCGGCCCCGCCGCTTCCCCGCGGTCCGCTCCCCCGGAGCCGCCGGAGGATTCCCCGGCCCGTGTCGGCACCATCGTCTGGGGGCTGATCGTGGTGGCCCTCGCCGTTCTCATCATCGTTGCCCAGCTCGGGGTCGTGGCGCTCAACGGCACCTACGTGCTGATTGGCCTGATGATCGGCGCCGGGGCGGCACTCGTGATCGGCGGGCTGCTTTCGGCCCGCGGGCGTGACAAACGTGACAAAGCAGCACCGACAGGGAAGTCTTGAGCCATGGAAAAGTTCTTTAGCACCGTCCGGGGCCTTGGCCTGAAACGTGGTCCGCAGCGCTGGTTGGGCGGTGTCTGCGGCGGGATCGCCGCCAAGCTGAACGTGGATGTCGCGTTCGTCCGGATCGCATTCCTGCTGTTTGCGCTGCTTCCCGGACCAGCCTTCGTGCTGTATCTCGTGGCGTGGCTGCTCCTTCCGGACCAGCGGAACGCCATCGCCCTCGAGTCGTTGCTGGCGAAGCGCACGAACCGGCCCTGACGCCCGCCCCGCGATGACCCCAGTGCCCCTGCCGCCGGCAGGGGCACTTGCCGTTGTCATGGTTTGTGTCCTGCCCCACATGCGCCATTAGACTCTAGGTGAGCTCAGCGCGGCGCTCTGCCTGTAACCCTTCGAGCCAGGATTTGAGCCGAAACATGAAAATTGGAATCCTCACCAGCGGCGGAGACTGCCCCGGACTGAATGCCGTCATCCGTGGCGCCGTCCTGAAGGGCATCGCCGTCCATGGCCACGAATTCGTGGGATTCCTGGACGGCTGGCGCGGCGTTGTCGAGGGCGACATCATCGACATTCCCCGCACCATGGTCCGCGGCATCGCCAAGCAGGGCGGGACCATCTTAGGGACCTCCCGCACCAACCCGTTCGAGAACAACGGCGGGCCCGAGGTCATCAAGGCCAACATGGACCGGCTCGGCATCGACGCCATCATCGCCATCGGCGGCGAGGGGACCCTGGCCGCCGCCAAGCGGCTCACCGACGCCGGCCTGAAGATCGTCGGCGTCCCCAAGACCGTCGACAACGACCTCGACGCGACGGACTACACCTTCGGCTTCGACACGGCCGTCGAGATTGCCACCGAGGCGATCGACCGCCTGCGCACCACGGGAGAGTCCCACCACCGCTGCATGATCGCCGAGGTGATGGGCCGCCACGTGGGCTGGATCGCGCTGCACGCCGGCATGGCCTCGGGCGCCCACGCCATCCTGATCCCGGAGCAGAAAGCCTCGATGGAGCAGATCGCCGCATGGGTCACCTCGGCCCGCGACCGCGGCCGCGCCCCGCTCGTCGTCGTCGCGGAGGGATTCGTCCCGGATGACCAGGAATCACCGCACTCCGAACGCGGGCTGGACACCTTCGGCCGTCCGCGGCTGGGCGGGATCTCCGAACGGCTGGCCCCGGAGCTGGAAGCCATGACGGGCATAGAAACCCGGGCGACCGTCCTGGGCCACATCCAGCGCGGCGGGGTCCCCACCGCGTTCGACCGTGTCTTGGCGACCCGCCTCGGCATGGCGGCCATTGACTCCGTCGTGGAACAACGCTGGGGCACCATGGTGTCCCTCAACGGCACCGACATCGTCCACGTGGGCTTCGACGCCGCGCTCGGCAACCTCAAGACCGTCCCGCAGTACCGCTACGACGAGGCCGCTGTCCTCTTCGGCTGAGCCTCCTGAGCCTCCGCACGGAGCCCGACGCGCCCGTGGGTAGGGTGGAGTCATGACACTTGAGCCCGGTTCGGTCGACATCATCCAGCTCGCGTGGGCCCGCCGCCTGGGGCTCGACGACGGCGCCTTCGCGGCCGCCGCGGGAGTCCGCATCACGAGCGCCGATGACACGGCCCGCGCCGTCCAGTTCGTCCGGCTGTTCGGCAACTCCGCCCTGGTGGGCCCGCAATGGGCGCTGGACGCCGCCGTCGGGCTGTCCGACGAGGAGCTCGCGCAGCATGTCACCCTGTTGACCATCTCCCGTGACCACGGCGGGCACGGGCTCGGCGCCGCCGCGCTGTTCTTCGCGGACGACCTGCCCCTTCGGCAGCCGGCGGAGGAGCTGACCGTATCGCAGGGGCATCCGGAAGCGATCGAATTGGAAGCCGCCTGCCCGCCCGATGACGTCAACGAGGTGGGCCTCTCGGGCCTGGAGCACCGCTTTACGATCCTGCACGCGGAGGACGGCCGCCGGACCCCCGTGGCATGCGGTGCCTACACCGAGTGGGAGGGCATCCTGGCCCAGATGGGGGTGCTGGTGGCACCGGAATGGCGCCGCCAGGGACTGGGCTCCCTGGCAGCCTCCATCGCGGCCCACGAGGCACTCGCCTCCGGGCTGACGCTGCAGTGGCGCTCCGACGTCAGCAACAAGGGCTCGCTAGCCATTGCCCGCAGCCTGGGCTTCACCGCCGGCGGCATCCAGACCAGCGTCCTGCTGGGCTGAGCCGGGCCGGGACGGCGTCAGCGGGCCGGCGCCCCGGTGCTCCGGTCGCCAGCTGCCTTCGCCGCAGCGGGGGCCATGTCCCAGCCCTGCACCGGCTGGGGCTTGGCGAAGAACAGCGCCACCGCCGCGCCGAGCAGGATGACCGCGGCTGGCAGCAGCATGGACTGGCTCATCGCCGTCGAGAACCCCTCCTGCAGAGCCTCGGGAAGGGCGCCGCCAAACGACATCGCGCCGGCCTCCCCGGCACCGCCCGGAGCTGCCGGGAGTTCCGCCGCGAGCCGCGCCTGGATCAGCACGGCGATCGCGGCGCTGCCCAGGACGGCTCCGATCTGGCGCGTGGTGTTGTAGACCCCGGCGCCGGCTCCCGCCTGCCGGGGCGGCAGGTTCCGGGTCGCTGTGGTGCTCAGCGGCGCCCAGATGCCGGCGTTGGCGAAGCCAAGCACCGCACTGGGCAGCAGGAACAGCCAGATCGGCGTGTCCGGGTGCATCAGGAACGCGTTCCAGAACAGCGCCACGGACATCAGGACCAGGCCGGCCGCAGTGATGAATTTCGGGTTGACGCGGTCGATGATCCTGCCCACAACAGGGGCCAGCCCGCCCGAGATCAGCGCCATCGGCACCATCATCAGCGCGGACTGCGTCGGGGTCAGGCCCCGGACCACCTGGAAGTAGAAGATCAGCGGCAGCGTGAACGCGGTCACGGTGAAGCCCACCGTGGTGATGCCGATGTTGGCGAGGGAGAAGTTGCGGTCCTTGAAGAGGGACAGCGGCAGCAGCGGCTCGCCCTTGTTCACCTTCTGCCACACCACAAACACCACCAGCACGGCGATGCCGGAGATGATCAGCCCCCACACCGTGATGGGCCCGGCGATGGTGCCCCAGTTGTAGGTCTCGCCTTCCTGGATGCCGAACACCAGCAGGAACAGCCCGACGGCGCTCAGCACCACGCCGGGGATGTCGAACTTGTGCGGGTGCGTGCTCAGAACCGGCACGAAGCGCAGCGCAAGAACAAAGCCGACGATGCCCACCGGGACGTTGATGAAGAAGATCCATTCCCAGCCGAGTCCGTCCACCAGGACGCCGCCGAGGATCGGCCCCACCAGGGTGGCGACGCCGGCGGTGGCGCCCCAGATCCCCATCGCGGCCCCGCGCCGGTCCGGCGGGAAGATCCGGGTGATGACCGCCATGGTCTGGGGCGTCATGAGCGCGGCGCCGAAGCCCTGGAACACGCGGGCCAGGATCAGCATCTGCACGTCGCCGGAGAGCCCGCACCACAGGGAAGCCAGGGTGAAGACGACGAGCCCGGTCAGGTAGAGCTTCTTCGGGCCGAACCGGTCGCCGAGCCGGCCGGTGATCAGCAGCGGCACGGCGTAGGCGAGCAGGTAGGCGCTGGTTACCCAGATCACCGAGTTGATGTCGGTGTTGAGGCCTTCCATGATTCGGGGGTTGGCCACCGAGACGATGGTCGTGTCGACCAGGATCATGAAGAACCCGATCACGAGGGACCAGAGAGCCGGCCACGGCCTGGCGACGTTTTCCATGGGATTCCTTACGGATTAAAGGGAAAGTTTTGTCATAGTTCTAAAGGTGTTCGTCGGGGCAGAAGCCCCGGATGGGCTACCAGGTCAGCTGTCGGCTGCCGAGCTGGTCCTGGAGGTTCCGGATCCAGCCGATCTCGGCGTGCAGCATCGTCTGCTGGTACTCCATGTCAATCCAGTACTTGCGCTCTACGCCCTTTGTCCGGACCCGTTCCTGCGCCGCGGCAAGGAAATCCAGCTGCTCCTGCAGGTCCTTCAGGCGGCGGTCGAGCAGTTCAATCACGACGCCGGCCGGCAAGTTGTACGCCTCCGAAACGGCCAGCGGGAACGAGGGGTACTCGTTGACGGACCGGGCCAGCATGTCCTGGAGCCGTTGGGTCAGGGCATCCCTGCCGGCCCCGGAGATCTCATAGGTGGTTCGCTCGGGACGGTTGCCCTCGCGGTCCGTGCCGGTGGCGGAGACCAGGCCCTGCTCTTCAAGCCGTCCGACCGCGTGATATAGCGTTCCCGGCCGGACCTTCACAAGCCGGTCCTCATGCCGGGCCATCAGGAGCTGGTACATCTCGTAGGGATGCATCGGCTCTTCGACCAGCAGGGAGAGTGCGGCGACACCCAGGGGCGTCAGGGGCGTGGTGCGCGCCATGGTGCGTTGTCCTTCACACTGTGTGGTGCACCGTCGGAAATGAGCCCGCGGTGAATATTCCACTAGAACTATTCCACATGGAGTATTAGGGCGCAAGGCGGCCGTCGGGCCGTTGGGAGACGCTCAGCCCAGCAGGGCCAGGATGTCTTGGCGTTCGAACATCTGCGCGGCCGCGCGGGCGGAGGGCGTGCCGGCGTCGGGGTCCGCTCCGGCTTCCAGCAGCGCCTGCGCCACCTCCGTGTAGCCCTTGAACACGGCGCCGGCGAGCGGGGTCTGGCCCCGGTCGTTGGCGCGGTTGGCGTCCCCGCCGTGCTGCAGGATCAGCCGGACGGTGTAGGCGTGGCCATGGTAGGCCGCGAGCATCAGCAGGGTGTCCCCCGCCTCGTTGGTCAGGGTGGCCGGGGCTCCGGCGGCGAGGTAGTCCGCGAGCAGCCCGGAGTCCCCCTGGCGGGCGGCGTCGAAGAGCCTGTGCGCCAGGGCAAGGGTCGCGTCGTCCGGCGCGGTGTTGTCGTGGGTCATCGGGTCCCCCGCAGGAAGCCGGTCTGGCGGCCCACGACTTGGCCGGCATCGGGGGCCACAATGAGTTCCTGCGCCGCGGTGTAGGGCTCCTCGCCGTCGAGGACGGTCAGGACTTCCTGCGGTGCGACGGACCGTTTGACCACGGCCAGGGCCACCGGCCCCATCTCGTAGTGCTGCGCCACCGAGGTCACGGTGCCGACCTTCCGGACCCCGGAACGGACCTCGCTGCCGACGGCGGGCATGGTGTGCTGGGAGCCGTCGAGCTGCAGGAACACCAGCCGGCGTGGCGGGTGGCCCAGGTTGTGGACCCGGGCGACGGTTTCCTGGCCCTTGTAGCAGCCCTTGTTCAGGTGCACGGCGGTGCGGAGCAGGTCCAGTTCGTGCGGGATGGTCTTGTCGTCGGTCTCGGCACCCCAGCGCGGCCGCCAGGCGGCAATGCGCAGCGCCTCGGCGGCCCAGATTCCGGCGAGCGGGCGATCGCCGACCGTGGCTTCCAGCTCGGCGGCCGGGACGAGGTATTCGAACCAGGGCCGTTCCAGCCCGGGGTGGGAGTCCTCCGCGACCACGGCGTAGGAGTAGCCGCCGGCGCCGACGTGCGGCCAGGGGTCTTCCCAGACCAGCAGGCCGGACCATTCCGGCACCCGGTGGGTGGTTCCCAGCACGGCCCAGTCCGCCGAGGCGTCGGCGATCTCTACGCGGAGCATGAACTTCATCCGGTTGAGCCACTCGGCCAGCGGAGCTGCCTCGGCCGCCTCGACGATCAGCCAGGTGGTCGCGCCGTCGTCCACCACCCGCGCGTCGAATTCGATCCGGCCCTGAACGCTCAGCAGCAGCAGTTCGGTGGACTGCCCGGGGGCAAGGTTCGTGAGCTGCTGGGAGGACAGCGTGTTGAGCCAGCTCAGCCGGTCCGGTCCGGCGACGGTGACGACACCGCGGTGGGACAGGTCCACGACGGCGGTGCCGGCGGCCAGCGCCCGCTGTTCGCGCAGCGGTTCGCCGTAGTGGGAGGCGACGCCGGCGTCAGCGCCGCCGGCTTCGACGGCGCCTGGGCGCGCCAGCAGGGGGCTCTTGATAGTCATATGAAGTAGAAGTCCTAACGGGCTAGCGGTATTCCGGATTCTCGAAGTCAAACCTTGTCCCGGCCTTCCAGGCCTCCGGCAGGTTGCCGTAGGCAGGGATGCCGCCGGCGTCCTTGAGCATCCGGGCCAGGTGCAGCAGGTTCCACGTCATGAACGTGGTGTTGCGGTTGGTGAAGTCGCTTTCCGGACCGCCGGAGCCCTCATCGAGGTAGCTCGGGCCCGGCCCGACGGGGCCGATCCAGCCGGCGTCGGCCTGCGGCGGAATGGTGAAGCCGATGTGCTGGAGGCTGTAGAGGACGTTCATGGCGCAATGCTTGATGCCGTCCTCGTTGCCGGTGATGAGGCAGCCGCCCACCTTGGGATAGAACGCCCACTGGCCCTTGTCGTTGAGCTCGCCGGAGTGCGCGTAGAGGCGTTCGATCAGCTTCTTGGTCTGCGAGGAGTTGTCGCCCAGCCAGATCGGTCCGGCCACGATGACGATGTCGGCTTCCCGGACGGCCGGATACAGCTCCGGCCATTCGTCGCTCGCCCAGCCGTGCTCGCGCATGTCCGGGTAGACGCCGCTGGCGATGTCGTGATCCACCGTACGGATGACCCGTGTGCTGACGCCGTGAAAGTCCATGATCCGGCGGCTGACCTCGATCAGGCCCTGCGTGTTGGAGGTCTCCGGCGACTTCTTGAGCGTGCCGTTGAAGTACACGGCCTTGAGGTCGCTGAAATCGGCGGCACTTCCAGACACTTCAGGCATGGCAGCTGTGGCATTCACTGTGGTACTCCCTACGGTCGCTACGGACAAAGGAAATCAGTGAGGCCTCACAACGGGCGTTCCGGCGGCGCAGCGTGGCGCTCAGGTGACCTTGTGGAGGATGGCGGACGCGTGGGCTTCCAGGCCGCTGCCGCCGGTTGGAGCCTTGCCTGTGGACACATCCCAGCGCCAGAGCAGGTTGCCGTCCACGAGTCCGAAGATCCGGGTGGCCGCCGTGTACTCCTTGGAGTGGCTGCCGCGCATCACCATGTCGGTGCTGAGCTGGATCTGCGGGCCCTTGATCTGGCCGTAGTACAGCTCGGAGATCCCGCCGGGGTGGGAGATCGAGACGGAGATGTCGAAGCCGCCGTCATTGTTGCGCAGGGCCTCGACTTCGTCGGCGCTCTTGAGCACGGGAACAATGTCCGCCGGGACCAGCCCGGGGCCGCCGTCTTCCTCGCGCTGCTTGCGCTCCAGGGCCCAAAAACCGGTTTCGACCGTCAACGGACGAAGCCTGGTGCCGTCGTCGTCGGTCAGCCAGCTCTCGGCACGGTACTGCAGGTACGGCAAGCCGTTGTGCGTGAAGGACACGTGTTGCAGGAAGTGCTCGGAATCCTCTTCCCCGGCCCCCAGCCGGCCGCGGCCCTCCCACTCACCAATGAGCCAGGACAGCGGAACGATTTCCGGGGTCAGATCTGTAGGTATTTCAATCGGCACAGCAGCTACCTCTGGAAACGAAGACGGCTAGTAATTTCTGGCTGTTACTTCTGGCCCTTGAACAGGCGATACACCACGAAGCCGGCAAACCAGGCCATGGCCAGGCTGGCAACGCCAAGGAGGACAAGGAAGAAGATTTCAAATGCAAGTACGGACATGATGTCATCCTAGCGCGTTAGAAGATGAGTAGTTTGTCTATGAAGTACGCCAGCGAACCGACGGCGGACACCGGTCCCAGACCGATTCCCAGGGCTGCCGCAAAGCTTAGCGATTCACCGCGGAGGATGACCAGCCGGCGGAAACTCACCAGCACGGCCCCGACCACCACCCCGACGATAGCGGCCGGGACAACGGCGATGTCGGAGAAGACAAGGCCCGCGAGCGGTCCGGCCAGCCCGGCAGCGACGACGCCCAGCGGCGCCACCACCCGGTCGGGCCAACGGATCAGCCCCGCCAGCAGGGCGATCGCGGCACTGATCGCGGCGACCAGGACCATCTCGCGGACGCCGTTGAAGCGGGAGCACGCGATCCACCCGGCGCCCAGGCAGGACAACAGGACGCCGGCGGAGGAACCGAGAATGGACTCCAGGCGCTGCGACTGGCCGGTGCCGCGGATCAGCTGCATCACGAAGATCGCCATCACGCCTGCCGCCATGAACGACGGGGTCCAGTCCAGGAAGCCCGGGGCTGGAAGGTACGTGGCGGCGACGGCGGCGCCCACGCCCGGCAGGCCGATCAGCACGGCGAGGGTTTTCCTGGCGGGGATGCCCAGGAAGTGCGGCCAGCCAATTCCGACGGCGGCGGCGGTCAGCACCCCCACGGCAAGGAGTGCCTCCGGCGAGCCGTAGGACGCGCCGACGATCGCGGCGAGTCCGGCCAGGCCGATGGCGCCGATGGACCAAGCCCTCACTTGTTACCAGACATGCGTGTTTCCGTCATCCGTCTTCCGTCCATCGTTGTACTTTCGCTCACTGCGGACCCACTTCGACCTGATCTTTCGTCACGGGGGGCGGCAGGCCCCGACGGATCAATCCTGCCCTATGTGACCGTTTTGTGTCGCAAAAGAACCGGGCGCGGGTGGCCGGGGCATGTCCGGGAAGGGGCCTTTGGGTATACTCTGACTCAGCTACAGACGCCCAACGATGCGCGGACACCCCTTGGAGGAAACATGTCGCACATCCTGCTATTGACGAACAGCACCGGTTCATCGGTGGACGTCCTGCCCGCGCTGGAACTACTGAACCACCGGGTCCATATTCTTCCCGCCGAGCCGACGGCCCTGCTGGAGACCGACCCCTGCGACATCGTCCTGCTGGACGCCCGCAAAGACCTCGTCGGCGCACGTTCCCTGACCCAACTGCTCAAAGCCACCGGCCTGAGCGCCCCCCTCATGCTGATCCTTACCGAGGGCGGCATGGCCGCCGTGTCCTCGGCGTGGGCGGTCGACGACATCCTGCTGGAATCCGCCGGACCCGCCGAGGTCGAGGCCCGCATCCGCCTGGGCGTCGCCCGGGCCGTGCCGGACCAGGACGACGCGCCCACCGAGATCCGGGCCGCCGGCGTCGTCATCGATGAGGCCAGCTACACCGCCCGGGTCAACGGCGCACCGCTGAACCTGACCTTCAAGGAATTTGAATTGCTCAAGTACCTGGCGCAGCACCCCGGCCGGGTCTTCACCCGCCAGCAGCTGCTGACCGAGGTCTGGGGCTACGACTACTACGGCGGCACGCGCACAGTGGACGTCCACGTGCGGCGCCTGCGGGCCAAACTCGGCGCCGACCACGAGAACCTGATCAGCACGGTCCGCAACGTGGGCTACCGCCTGACCCTGGTCCGGCATACGGAGGAAGAACTCACCGAAGCCTGATACGCAGAAAGCCCCGGACATCAGTCCGGGGCTTTCTGTTGCTTCAGTGGAGGACATACGGGTCGAACGTATCGAGGCCACCCCAGTGGTGGATCCCCCTCGTGTCCAGGCCAGCGGCACCCAGAAACAATTTCTGGACCGAACAGCCGGACGAGTTAACGACTATACGTAACAGTTCCGGAAACAACAAAATCGGCCCCGTCCGGGCGGCACCGTATAGCCTTGCACCATGAGTCCTGCGCACCCTGAGAACTGGCCCGTCCTCGCCGCCAAGGGAGCCGCGGATCCGCAGCTCCTGAAGGACGTCAAAGCCCTCGCGGCCGCCGCGGAGGAATCCGATGGCAATCCGCCGCTGTCCGAGCAGACGCTCGTGACGCTCCGGACCGCTGACGCCGGCGGGGCCCCCGGCACCCACATGGCGCTGACCCTCGCCCTCTACTGGCCCGACGAGAGCTCCGACCCGGCGACGGCGCAGGATCTGGCCGGCGTCGCCGTCGTGATCGAGGAACCGGACGGCGCGGGCGTGCTGGAAATTGCCGTCCACCCCAGCTACCGCAACCAGGGCGTGGCGACCCGGCTGGTCGGCGAGCTCAAAGCGACCCGCGGCTTCGCCGGCCTGAAGGCCTGGTCCCACGGCAACCACGAGGCCGCGGCCGACCTCGCCGCCCGTTACGGCTACGGACCGGTCCGGGAGCTGTGGAAGATGCGGCTGGCCGGCTCTACGGCGGAGCTGCCCGACGTCGCGCTGCCCGACGGCGTGACGCTGCGCGCCTTCGTCCCGGGCCGGGATGAGGACGCCTGGCTCGCCGCGAACCGGGCCGCCTTCGCGCATCATGCCGAGCAGGGCACGATGACCCGTGTCGATCTGGACGCCCGGATGGCCGAGCCGTGGTTCGATCCCGCCGGTTTCCTGCTCGCCGTCGATGCCTCGGACCGGATTCTCGGCTTCCACTGGACCAAGGTGCACCCCCGCCACGGGGAGCACCCGGCGATCGGGGAGGTCTACGTCGTGGGCGTGACCCCCCAGGCACAGGGCACCGGGCTGGGGAAAGCGCTGACCGTGGCCGGCATCCGGCACCTGCAGCGCCAGGGCCTGCACGCCGTCATGCTCTACGTCGACGCGGACAACGTCCCGGCCGTTTCGCTGTACCGGAAGCTGGGCTTCACCCGCTGGGACGTCGATGTCATGTACGCCCCGCTGGAGGGGCGTTAATCCAGTCGGCGGACATCTTGTCTCCGCCCGGGGAAATCTGGACTCCGCGAAAGCCGATCGCCGGATGATTGCTTGTAAGGTTGAAGCTAAATCGAGCCAGCATTAGGAGAGACCATGCAACGGGATTCTGCCCGGACAGCCACGTCTGAGGCCGCCACGTCGGACAAAAAAGTCCGGCCCGCGCGTGCCCAGTTCGGCTCCTCCGAAGTGCCTGCCTCACGTGCCACCCAGGACCGGATCGACATTCCGGAATTCGCGCCCAACCTGGAGCCGGAGGGCGACTTCAGCCCGGACCGCTTCCTGGACCGTGAACTGAGCTGGCTCTCCTTCAACGCCCGCGTGCTGGAACTCGCCGAAGACCCGGACCTGCACCTGCTGGAACGCGTCAGCTTCCTGTCCATCTTTGCGTCCAACCTGGACGAGTTCTTTATGGTCCGTGTCGCCGGGCTGAAGCGCCGGATCGCCACCGGACTGGCCGTCCCCTCCCCCGCCGGGCTCAGCCCGGTCCAGGTCCTGGAGCAGATCGGCGAGGAGGCCCACCGGCTGCAGCAACGCCACGCCCGCGTCTACGCCGAGCAGATCCGCCCGGCCCTGGCCTACGAGCACATCCACCTCATGCACTGGGAAGAGCTCGACTCCCAGGCCAAGGACCAGCTCAGCGCCATGTTCGCCGAGAAGGTCTTCCCGATCCTGACCCCGCTGGCCGTGGACCCGGCCCACCCCTTCCCCTACATCTCGGGGCTCTCGCTGAACCTCGCCGTCGTTGTCCGCAACCCGATCAGCGACAAGGAACTCTTCGCCCGCCTCAAGGTCCCGGACCAGCTCCCCCGGCTGATCTCGGTCGACGGCCCGCGCGCAGGCTCCGTGCCGGGCCGGGTGGCACGCTTCATCGCCCTCGAGGAAGTCATCGCCGTCCACCTGGACCAGCTCTTCGCCGGGATGGAGGTGCTGGAGCACCACACCTTCCGCGTCACCCGCAATGAAGACCTTGAGGTCGAAGAGGACGACGCCGAGAACCTGCTCCAGGCGCTCGAAAAGGAACTGCTGCGCCGCCGCTTCGGCCCGCCGGTCCGGCTCGAGGTCACGAACGACATCAACCCGAACATCCGGGCGCTGCTGATCCGCGAGCTGGGCGTCGAGGAGTCCGAGGTCTACTCGGTCCCGGCCCCGCTGGATCTGCGCGGGCTCTCGGTCATCGCCGGCATCGACCGCGCCGACCTGCACTACCCCAAGCACGTCCCGCACACCTCCCGGCACCTCAACGAGTCGGAAACGTCCAAGGCGGCGAACGTCTTTGCGGCCATGCGGCGCCGGGACATCCTGCTGCACCACCCCTACGACTCGTTCTCCACCTCGGTGCAGGCGTTCCTGGAGCAGGCGGCCTCGGACCCGAAGGTCCAGGCCATCAAGCAGACGCTGTACCGCACCTCGGGCGACTCCCCGATCGTCGACGCCCTGATCGACGCCGCCGAGGCCGGCAAGCAGGTCCTGGCCCTGGTCGAAATCAAGGCCCGCTTCGACGAGCAGGCCAATATCTCCTGGGCCCGGAAGCTGGAGCAGGCCGGCGTTCACGTGGTCTACGGCATCGTGGGCCTCAAGACCCACTGCAAGCTCTCCCTCGTGGTGCGCCAGGAAGTGGACGGACTCCGCCGCTACTGCCACATCGGCACCGGCAACTACCACCCGCGCACGGCCCGCTACTACGAGGACCTGGGCCTCCTCACGGCCAATGAGCAGGTGGGCGAGGACCTCTCCAAGCTCTTCAACCAGCTCTCCGGCTACGCCCCGAAGTCGACCTTCAAGCGGCTCCTGGTGGCCCCCCGGTCGGTGCGGTCAGGACTCATCGACCGGATCGAAACCGAGATCCGGAACGCCCGGGCAGGCCTCACCGCCCGGGTCCAGATCAAGGTCAACTCGATGGTGGACGAAGCCATCATCGATTCCCTATACCGGGCGTCCCAGGCCGGCGTTCCCGTGGACATCATCGTCCGCGGCATCTGCTCCCTGCGCCCGGGGGTGCCCGGACTCAGCGAGAACATCACGGTCCGCTCCGTGCTGGGCCGGTTCCTGGAGCACTCCCGCGTCTTCGCCTTCGCCAATGCCGGGGACCCGGTGGTCTACATCGGTTCGGCGGACATGATGCACCGGAACCTTGACCGGCGCGTGGAGGCCCTCGTCCAGCTCACCAGCGGGGACGACACGACGTATGTCATGGACCTGCTGCGCCGCTACATGGATCCAGGCACCGCCAGCTGGCACCTGGACAACCAGGCGGAATGGACCCGCCACCACGTCACCGACGACGGGCAGGATCTTGAGGACATCCAGTCCTGGCTGCTCAACTCCCGCTCGCGGCAGCGTTCGTCCGGGCTGCGGTAGGGGCTCTGGCATTGAGTAGCGATTCACCGGTTGCCGACCAGACCGATCATGCCGGCGAAGCCATTGTGGTGGTGGCCGCCGGGGCCGTGCCGTGGCGCGTGGCCCCGGGCGACAAGGACCAACTCGAGGTCCTGCTGATCCACCGCCCGCGCTATGACGACTGGTCCTGGCCCAAGGGGAAGATCGACCCCGGCGAGACGGTGCCCGAGTGCGCCGCCCGCGAGGTCGAAGAGGAAATCGGGCTGAAGGCGCCCCTGGGCATCCCGCTGCCGGCCATCCATTACCACGTCCCCGTCGGACTGAAGGTCGTCCATTACTGGGCGGTCGACGTCGACGGGGCCGCCCTCCTGCCCGATGGCAAGGAAGTGGACAGCGTTATGTGGTGCTCGCCGGAGAAGGCGGCCCGCCTGCTAAGCAACCCCGGCGACGTGGTCCCGCTGGAGTACCTGGCGGCCGCCCACGCCCGCGGCGAACTGAAGACATGGCCGCTCGTGATCGTGCGCCATGCCAAGGCCAAGCCGCGCTCCTCCTGGTCCAAGGCCGAAGGGGACCGGCCCCTGGCTGTCACCGGGTTGCGGCAGGCGCAGGCAGTGGGGCGGCTGCTGCAGGCCTGGAAGCCCATGCGTATCGTCTCCAGCCCGTGGCTGAGGTGTGTTGCCACCATCGCCCCGTACGCCAAGGCGTCCGATGCGAAGGTGAAGCTGAATGAAGCCCTCACCGAGCACCGGCACGGCCGGCATCCGCACAAGACGGCCGCCGCCGTCGAGGGCCTCTTCGACAAGCAGCGGGCCGTGGCGCTCTGCACGCACCGCCCCGCCCTGCCCACCGTGTTCGCCCAGCTCGGCAAGCACATGGGGTCCCGGCTGCGCGCCCTGCTCCCGGACGCCGACCCGTTCCTGGCCCCCGGTGAGATCGTTGTGTGCCATGTGGCGCACCACAGCAAGAGCAAGGTGGTCGCGGTCGAGCGGTTCAGGCCCTTCGACGACTGAGGTCCTTGACCCTCCGCCCTGCCGGCCCTAGTTTGTATCAAACACTTGATACATTGCCGCAGAATCTTTGGGGGATTTCATGCCGCTCCAGTCCAGCCTGCCGCCGCTGCTGTTGCTTGGCCCGCTCCTCGCCGCGGTCGTCGTGTACGTCGTGCTGCGCTGGGTGGTCTGGGCACCGCGCACGGGAAGCTCGCCGGCATCGGTGTCGGAGCACGCGCTGTGGGTGGGCGTCATCGGGTGGCTGGCGAGCTCCCTCCAGGGGGCGATGAACGTGGGCATCATTCCGGCCGGTCCGTCCGCCGGCGGCCCCCTGACCAGCGCCGGGACGGTCCTGCCCGCGCTGGCGTGGCCGGTCCTGGGCTGCCTGACCGTGCACGCCCTCGGCCAGGTGAGCTACCCGGGGCCGCGGCGGATGCGGCGGCAGGCCGTGCTGTCGGTCCGCCGCGTCCGGGACTTCCTGCCGCGAAGGCTGGCCTTGACCACGGCCGCGATCTTCCTCACCGCCGCCGCGGTTATCGCCCGCACAGCCGCCCTCCCCGGATTCGCGGCCGTCGCGCCCACCCGGGTCAACGACGGGGAATACACCTACTTCAACGGCGGTGGTGACGGCCGGATCCCCGGGCCGGACGTGGCCCTCTGGCTCGGCGGGGCCCTGCTGGTGCTGGCCGGCGGGACGGGGCTGGTGCTGTGGCTGATCGCCAGCCGCCGACAGCTGGAGTGCCTGGACGCGGCCGACAACACCGTGCTGCGGACCATCGCCATGAACCGGCTGCTCCGGACGGTCTCCACGGTGGCCGCCGGGCTGGCGGCCGTCGCCGGCAACTTCGCGGCCCGCCCCGATCCGGCCCAGGGGATGACGTCGTGGGGGAATCCGGAAGCCCTGGCGTGCGGGGTGGTCCTGCTCGTCATGTGGGGTTGGCGGCCCCCGCGGCTCGCGACCGCCGGACTGGGCGCCGGGAACCGACCGGAACCGGGGATCGCCGCCGGCCGGCAACACCCGGCAGCCCGGCTCGTCAGGTCCCTCGGGGCGCTGCTGGGGCTGGCGGCCGCGGTGCCGCTGCTGACCGGGGCCTTCCTCTCTCAGGCCCTCCTGGCTGCGGCCAGCTACGGTTTTGCCGGCCTCGTGGCGCTGATGGCAGCGTTGGTCCTGCTCGTCATTGCCGCCGGCGAGCTCCTGCTGCAGCACAACTACGGTCTCCCGGGAGCCCCCCGCCGCTGGCCCCGGCCACCGGTGAGCCCCGCCCTGCTGACCACGGTGGTCCTGGCGCTGCTGGTCTTCCTCATCGCCCTGGTAGTCACGGCACTGGGACAGGCCCACCTCGCCGAAGGCCCGGGCTGGGTGCCGGCCGGGCTGATCACTGCCGGGATGTGTGCCGCCGCCGTGCCGGTACTGCTCCTGGCCAGGCACCGCCAGGGTGTTGCCGGCGCCCCGCCCGGCCTGGACTCGGCCCTGCGCGCCGTCACCGTCCACCGGGTGGTGCGGACCCTGGCGGCCGCCCTCACGGCCCAGGCCGGTGTCCTGCTGCTGACCCAGGGCAACGCCTGGGCGGCCGTGTTGGGCCGGGCGGCCTTCGGGGAGACCGACCCGGCCGCGGCGACCTGGTGGCCGGCGATCGCGGCCGGTGCGCTGTTGGGCGTCGCGGCCGCGGTCATCGCCGTCATCCCGGTGCGCGGTCCGGCCCGCCCCGGCCCCGCTCTCCTGCCGAGGACGGACGTCTCCGCGTGACGGCCGGGATCTCAGTGGACCTGGACTCGGCCACCCCGGCCTACGAACAGATCCGGGCGCAGATCGCCGCGCTGATCGCCCTCGGAGCGCTGGAGCCGAGCACCCGGCTGCCGACGGTCCGGCGCCTGGCCGCGGACCTCGGGATCGCGGCCGGGACCGTCGCCCGGGCCTACCGGGAGCTGGAGCAGTCGGGGCTGATCGAGACCAGGCGGCGCAACGGCACCGTGGTCGCCGGGACGCCGGCGACCGAAACGCAGGCCGCGTCCGGGGCCCTGGCCGGCACGCCCGTGCCAGGCACCGTCGTGCCGGGCACCGTCGTCGCGGAGGTGGCCGCCGCCGTCGAGCATTACATTGCAGAGGGCCGGCGCGCCGGCCTCGATGACGCCGCGCTGCTGGCGATCCTGCGGACAAAGCTCAGCCAGCAAGACGAATAAGGAGCGGCGGCAACTTCTCAGTAGACTGGGACCGTGAGCATTCCAACGCCCTATGAAGACCTGCTGCGCGACGTCCTGGACCACGGCACGCACAAATCAGACCGGACCGGGACGGGGACCCTAAGTGTGTTCGGCCGCCAGATGCGCTTCGATCTCAGCAAGAGCTTCCCCCTGGTCACCACCAAACGCGTGCACTTCAAGTCCGTCGCCGTGGAGCTGCTCTGGTTCCTCCGCGGGGACACGAACGTGAAATGGATGCAGGACCAGGGCGTCACCATCTGGAACGAATGGGCCGACGCCGACGGCGAACTCGGCCCGGTCTACGGCGTCCAGTGGCGCTCCTGGCCCACCCCCGACGGCGGCCACATCGACCAGATCGCCGAGCTCATCGAGAACCTCAAGAGCAACCCGGACTCCCGCCGGCACATCATCTCGGCCTGGAACGTCGCCGAACTCAAGGACATGGCCCTCCCGCCGTGCCACGCGTTCTTCCAGTTCTACGTGGCCGACGGCAAGCTCTCCTGCCAGCTCTACCAGCGCTCCGCGGACACCTTCCTGGGCGTGCCGTTCAACATCGCCTCCTACGCCCTGCTGACCTGCATGGTCGCCCAGCAGACCGGCCTGGAACCGGGCGAATTCGTCTGGACCGGCGGCGACGTCCACATCTATGACAACCACATGGACCAGGTCCTCAAGCAGCTCGCCCGCGAGCCCTACGAGTACCCGCAGCTGAGGATCACCCGCAAGCCTGCCTCCATCTTCGACTACTCCCTCGATGACTTCGAAGTGGTCGGATACCAGCACCACCCGACGATTAAGGCCCCGATAGCCGTATGAGCAATGACGACCTCCAGGGCGCACAGCCCGCCGACTTCACCGACACGCTCGCCACCCTGACCGGGCTCGGCGTCGTCTGGGCCCAGACCAGCACCGGTGTCATCGGCAGGGACGGCGGGATGCCGTGGCGCCTGCCCGAGGACATGCGGCACTTCACCCGGCTCACCACAGGCCACCCGGTGATCATGGGCCGCAAGACCTGGGAATCCTTTCCGGACCAGTACCGCCCCCTGCCCGGGCGGACGAACATCGTCATCACCCGGCAGGAAGAGTGGGGCGGGACACCGGCGGCGGAAGGCGCCATCGCGGTCAAATCCCTGGACGACGCGCTCCTGGAATCCCAGTTCGCGCCGGGCAACGAGATGGTCTGGATCATCGGCGGCGGGAACATTTATTCGCAGTCCATGGACCTCGCCAACGTCGCCGTGATCACCACGATCGATGCCGCCACGGAGGGCGACACGTTCGCCCCTGACCTGGGCTACGACTGGACCATGGGCGCGAGCCTGCCGGCCGACGGCTGGAAAACCGCCGACGACGGCACCCGCTACCGCATCAACGTGTGGCGCCGGACGGAGGGCTAAGACGATGCTGCAGAAACCCGAAACACTCTTTGTCCTTGGCTACATGCTGCTTCCGCTGCTGGCGCTGCTGTCCGCGATCGTGGGGCTGACCATGATCCTGGGCGGCAACAAAATCGTCGGGGCAATCGTGCTCGTGCTCGTCACCCAGGCCTTTGCCTTCGGGGCTTTCTACGCCCTCCGGAAGCGGAAGCACGCGCTGCTCACGGAGCACAGCGGCGAGTAACGGCCTCCCGGCCCTGGGCTGAGGGCGGATGGGGACATCACCCCATCGCCCGTCGCAGCGGTTCCGGCTACCTTGGTGCCGGTGAGGTACGCACGCGGGAATGCACCAGGTCCCGGCCGCAGCCGGTTAGGCTGATGCAAGTCAAAAGGGGATGCACGATGGCAGGAAACTTGTGGGGCGCCGACGTCGCCCAGCTGCGCACACTCGCACAACAGTTCGGCAAGACGTCCGAGACGCTGCTGCAGCAGTCGACCGCACTGACGTCGGCCATCAACAACAACACCTCCTGGAAGGGTGCCGACGGCGCCCGGTTCACGTCCGAATGGAACAGCAGCCACCGCGCCCTGATCCAGACGACCGCGTTCGCGCTGAAGGCAGAGTCCAAGCGGCTGATGACCCACGCCGAGCAGCAGGAGACGGCCAGCAACAATGCATCCGGTGCGGGGGGTCCGGGAGTTCCCGGGACACCGGGCACTCCGGGCACTCCGGGAGGACCGGGCGGACAAGGCCCCAACAATGACCCCTGGGGCCCGGACTGGCTGGC
Organism: Pseudarthrobacter ribosi; assembly: GCF_055412865.1. NCBI lineage: Bacteria > Bacillati > Actinomycetota > Actinomycetes > Micrococcales > Micrococcaceae > Pseudarthrobacter > Pseudarthrobacter ribosi. Next base: position 157,787 of record NZ_JBVAYZ010000002.1, read on the forward strand.
CGGACCGGACTCGCCGTTCCGCGGCGGCTGGGACATTTACAATCTGGTCAAGGCGCTGCCCAATCTCCGTTCCGGGCTGTTCGATATCGGCGCGATGCTGCACAAGTCCAGAATTGGCGACTTCCTGGACGCCAGCGCCTGGCGCACCTTCCAGAACTCCAACGAGTTCAGCAAGTTCTTCAACGTCTCGAACCAGTTGTTCGAGGGAAAATGGCACGAAGCCTTCAACCTCACGGAAGGCACCAAGGCGTTCCAGGCCTTCGACGGCCTCGGTAAGGGTCTGGGCGTCCTCGGCGTGGGACTGGATAGCCTGGATGCCGTCAACGCGGCCAAAGACGGCGACTACAGCTCCGCAGCCTACTCCGGGACCAAAGCCCTGATCGGTGCCGGCTCGTTCCTGCCGCCGCCCGCCGGAACCGTCTGCATGGTCGCCAGCGCCGGACTGGCCATCTATGACAACGTCCCGGTGGTCCACGACTCCGTGAACTACGTCGGTGGCAAAATCGCCGACGGTGCCGGCGCCGTTGCCGATTCCGTGAGCGACGGCGCCGAAGCCGTGGCCGATTCCGTGAGCGACGGCGCCGAAGCTGTCGGCGACTTCTTTGGCTTCTAACAACGAGGAGATTCACAACGTGACTGAGACAAGCACTGCCCCCGCTCCCGGGCAGGAGGTCTACCCCGACGCCATCGGCTTCGGCTTCGCCGAACTGATAGCGCTGCTGAACCTGCAGCACGGGCCGGCGGCTACCGCCAGCGCCGAAGCTCTCCGCGTCGCCGGCGAACTCGAGGATCCGATGATCCTTTCGGCGGGCGCCTCCTCACTGGTGGCCCGGGGAGCGGCCACGGTGGAGTCCGACGGAACGCTGTCCGTCAGCGGCCCGGTAGCTGCAGTGACCCGCGCCCTGACGTCGGCCGATCGCCGCATGGAGATCACCTTGCTGACGCCGGACTCCGCGGACAGCGTCCTCACGGTGGAATCGCCGGACTTCCGGATCCTGCTGCAGCCCCGCGCCTACCTGAGCTGGTTCGCGATGGCGCAGGACCCGGACATATCCGCCGCTGAGGCAAACTTCTTCATCATGCGCAAGCACCTGGAAGACCACCCCGACGGCGGGGCCACCCTCAAGCGCCTCGAAGACCCGGACGGCGGGCAGCTGCTGCTCAAGCGCGCCGGCGGCGCGTGGAGCGTCGGCTACAGCGGCCCGGGCACCGGCGCGATCAAGGAGATCGCCGGACTCGCTGACGACCAGGTGCTCGAACGAATCCGCTCCATCCGGAAAGACTGAACACGATGGACAATGACGCAGCCGGCCGCTATGAGGACGAGCAGACCAGGGCCTGGCACGAACAGGCCGTGGCCGCCGGTGAAAGGCGCCTCCTGACCCGCAGCGTGGATGGCGGCAGGCTGCACAGCTACGCCGCGGATGAGATCGGCTTTGCCCGGGCCGGCTCGGGACCCATCGTCACCACGGCACCGGGCATGCTGCTGCTCGGCCTCTTTTTCGCCGCGGTAACGGCATTCTCGATCTTCCTGATCGCCGCTCCCGCGGCCAACGGCCAGGACCCGCTGTGGGGCGCCCTCGTGCTGACCCTCGGCGGGATCGCCGGCCTGGCTTACGCCGTGCGGCTGGCGCTGTCCGAGTTCCGGGCGCGAAGGATCCGCCGTGAACGGGGCGTTCCGGATCCAAGCCCGCGCCAGTTGAACTGAGCGGTGACGTAACCGACTGCGCCCCGGGGCCGGTGAAGTCTAAACTGGGCCCATGACTACAGCAGCTACTCCGTCCGTTGGACTCGTCGGTTGGCGTGGCATGGTCGGCTCCGTCCTGATGCAGCGCATGCAGGATGAGGGCGACTTCGCCAACATCAACCCGGTATTTTTCTCCACCTCGAACGCCGGAGGTGCCGCCCCCGCCTTCGCGGCGGGGGCGGGCAAGCTCGAGGACGCGTTCGACGTCGAGACGCTCGCGAAGCTGCCGATCATCGTGACCGCCCAGGGCGGCGACTACACCAAACAGGTCCACGGCGAGCTGCGCAGCCGCGGCTGGGACGGCCTCTGGATCGACGCCGCGTCCACCCTGCGGATGAACGACGATTCGATCATCGTGCTGGACCCGATCAACCGCGACGTGATCGACAAGGGCCTTGTCAACGGCACCAAGGATTTCATCGGCGGCAACTGCACCGTCTCCTGCATGCTGATGGGCCTGGGCGGGCTGTTCAAGAACGGCCTCGTCGAATGGGGCACGTCGATGACCTACCAGGCGGCCTCCGGCGGCGGCGCCCGGCACATGCGCGAACTGCTGAGCCAGTTCGGCACGCTCAACGCCCAGGTCAGCACGGAACTGGACGACCCGGCGTCGGCCATCCTGGAAATCGACCGCAAGGTCCTGGCCCACCAGCGCACCGACATCGACGCCACCCAGTTCGGCGTGCCGCTGGCCGGGTCGCTGATCCCCTGGATCGACGCGGACCTCGGCAACGGCCAGTCCAAGGAAGAGTGGAAGGCCGGGGTGGAAACCAACAAGATCCTCGGCACCTCCGGCGATGAGCACATCATCATGGACGGGCTGTGCATCCGGATCGGCGCCATGCGTTCGCACTCCCAGGCGCTCACGCTCAAGCTCCGCGAGGACCTCTCCGTCGCCGAGATCGAGAAACTGCTGGACGCGGACAACGAGTGGGCCACGGTGGTGCCCAACACCAAGGAGGACTCCATGGCGCAACTCACGCCCGTGGCGGCCTCCGGCACCCTGGACATCCCGGTGGGGCGCATCCGCAAGCTGGAGATGGGGCCGCAGTACATCAGCGCGTTCACGGTGGGCGACCAGCTCCTGTGGGGCGCGGCCGAACCGCTGCGGCGTATGCTCAACATCGCCACCGGCAAGCTCTAGGGCAGCACCACCGGGTTCAGGTGCCGATAAATCGCCGGTACTTCGCGGCCTGCAGCTCAAAGGATCTTTGGGCGGCAGGCCGCAGCCCGTTAACCTCGTCGAAGGGCTCGGGCACCACCAGCGCGGACCTTCCGCTGCGGGAGACGTCCCAGGTGCCGACGATTTGGCCGCCGGCCACAATCGTCTTCCGGAAGACCCCGTTGCCGCCCGGGACGATCTTGTCCGCATGCTCCGGCGGCAACACGAGCGACCGGTCCGTGTAGCCGAGCAGGAACTCATCGAAGCCGGGCAGTGCCAGCACCAGACGCCCCGCGGGGACGCCTTCGTCGAGCAGCACCGCCGTTTCCGGGGACATCCAGTAGCTGGTCCCCTCGAACGTCACCTCCGCCAGCTGGTCCCTCACCCGGGCCAGGGCCGCGCGGACCTCCGTCAGGGGAATGCCGGACCACCAGGAAAAGTCACGCTCCGTCGCCGGGCCGTGGCTACGCAGATACCGCAGCAGCCACTCGGCGGTGCCCTCGGCACGGTTCAGGACCCGCGACTCCGTGATCCAGTCGTCGAAGGCCACCACCAGCTGCTGGTTGCCGGCCAGCGGGCCCTGCACCAGCAGTCCCCGCTGGCACAGGATCCCCAGCAGGTGGATGCCGCGCTGGCCCGCGGCGGACTGGCCCGCCCGTTCGAAGGCCTGGAACAGCTCCGCCCGGCTGGCCGCGGCCCCGCCGGCGACCAGCTGCAGCGCGATTCCCGCGGCGGCGTCGACGTCCGCGGGAGTGATGCCAAGTTCCCGGTGGCGCCCGGCCAGGCCCCGGATCAGCCGCTCGGAGGTGATGGCCAGCATCCATTTGAGGTCCTCGGGCGCCAGCAGGTGCAGGGTGCCGCGCATCGGCCAGGAGCGGACGATTTCGCCCCGGTCAAGGGCGCTGCGGACATCGCCGACGCGGGAACCCGGCACACGCTGGCCCACAGCCCAGAGGGCTGACTGCAGATCCTGGGCCTGCATGGCCGTCATCCAGCGCACAGCCGCCGGGACGCTGCCGAAGCCGGCCCCGGCCAGCCCCTGCGAAGCCAGCCGCAGCCGTCCCAGGATCCCCCGGTTCAGCCGGGCACGCGCCGTTGCTGCCATGCACCCATGCTAGGGCTCCTGGCCGGTGGTTCCCAGCCGCCGTCCAGCCGGACTCCCTACGCTTGATGGATGACCTTGAGTGAGATGTGGCCGCAGCTGCGGCCCCTGAGCCGGAGGCTGGCCCTGCTGGGCTGGGTATCCAGCGCCGCCGGCATGACCGCCGGGCTCGCCGTTGCCATTGCGAGCGGGACGCGGCTTTCGCCCATGATGAGCACCCTGCAACTTGTGGCAATGGTGTCCATGGCCGTGGCGGTGACCAGTTTCGTCACGGCCGCCTCGATGCAGCCGCGCCCTCCCGTGCGGGGCGCCGTCGAAGCGCCGGACAGCCTGGACCCCGGGGAATTCCCGGACACCGTGAAAAGTCTCCTGCTCGGCTCAGTGGCACTGCTGGCCGGGGCGGTCGTCTTCGCCCTCGCCGGCCTGGTCCTCCGCAGCGGGCCCAGCGCCCAGTCGGTGGCGTTTTGCCAGGTCTTCTTCCTGGGCGCCGCCGCGTCCGGCTTCACGTTCATGCTCTTCAGCAGGGTCGCCGGGCACCGCCGCGGGAACTGAGGCCCGCCGTTTCCTAGAGCTCGACGCCGATGAGCAGCGGTTCCGGGTGCAGTTCAATCCCGAAGCGCTCGACGACGCCGCGGCGCACCTCCCGCGCGATCGCCAGCAGGTCCGCGGTGCTGGCGTTTCCCCTGTTGGTGATGGCCAGGGTGTGTTTGGTGGACAGCGAGGCCCGGCCGCCGGAGACGCTGTCCCGCTCGAGCCCGAATCCCTTGGCGTAGCCGGCCTGGTCGATCAGCCAGGCCGCCGAGAGCTTGGTCAGCCCGTCCGCGCCGCCCGGGTAGCGTGGCGCGTCGCCGGGCAGCCCGGCGGCCACGGCTGCCGGCACGATCGGGTTCGTGAAGAAGGAGCCGGTGGAATAGGTGTCGCGGTCCGCGGCGTCCCACACCATGCCCTTGGACGCCCGGAGCCGGAGCACCTCACGCCGGACGTCGTTCGAGTAGGCGCGCTGGCCGGCGTCGACGCCCAGCGAGCGGGCCAGCTCCGCGTAGCGGATGGGGGCGCTCATCCGACCCAGCGGCAGCTGGAACTCGACCGTAAGCACGACGTAGCGCGGGGAGCCGTTAACGGTCGTCTGCTTGAGGATCGAATCGCGGTAGCCGAACTTCAGCTCCGAACTGGTGAAGGTCTGCACGGCGTTGCGCTGCCGGTCCCAGGTCCGCACGGCGGCGATGGTCTGGGAAACGTCCGAGCCGTACGCCCCGACGTTCTGGACCGGGGTGGCTCCCGTGGCGCCCGGAATGCCGGAGAGCGCCTCAATGCCGGACCAGGCATGCCGCACGGCGTGCTCCACCAGGGCGTCCCAGTTGTGGCCGGCCTGGACCACAACGGCGACGCCGCCGCAGGAGTCCTCCGCGGTGACCGTGAAACCCTCCGAGGCGATTTTCAGCACGGTGCCGGGGAACCCGTCGTCGGACACCAGCAGATTGGAGCCGCCGCCGAGGATCAGCAGGGGCTCACCGGCAGCGTCCGCCGAGCGGACGGCCTCGATGATCTCCGCCTCGGTGCGGGCTTCGGTGAAGCTGCCGGCGGGGCCGCCGACGGCGGCCGTGGTCAGGGCGGAAAGCAGTGTCTGGGTCACCCGACCAGCCTAGCCGGGTAACGCCGGACTCCCCTAAGCAGGGCCGCGCTACCCGATCTTCCGGGCCACCGGGGAGAGCAGGAAGCTGACCACGAGCATCACCATCACAGCCAGCAGGGAGTGCAGGATGCCGACGTGCTCCGCCAGCAGGCCCAGCAGGGGCGGCCCGCAAAGGAACGCGCCGTAGCCGATCGTGGAGACCACCGAGACCCGTGCCGCGGCCTTGATCGGATCGTCCGCGGCGGCGGACATGCCCACCGGGAAGCCCAGCGAGGCGCCGAGCCCCCAGACCGCGAGGGCCACGTACGCGACCCACGGCACCGGAGCGAAGACGAACACGCCCAGGCCCAGCACGGCCAGGGCCGCGCACCAGCGCATCACCGGGACCCGGCCAAAGCGGTCCAGCACCACGGTGCCGGCGAAGCGGCCCACGGTCATAAACGTGACGAAGAGCCCGTACCCGGCGGCGCCCGCGGCGTCGGACTGGCCGTGGCCGTCGGCGAGCGCCAGGGCCACCCAGTCCCCCGCCGCCCCCTCGGCGAGGGCCAGCCCCAGCACGAGCACCCCCAGCAGGAGCGTCCTGCGGTCCCGCCAGGCCGCGGCAATCTGGCGCTTGCTGTCCAGCGGGGCCTCGGGCCGGTCCGTGTCCGGGCGGATGATCGGGATGGGCCCGGTGGAGGGATCCTCGAAGGTATCGGGCCTGGCCGGCCTGAAGCCCGGCCCGCCCTCCGCCGGGGTGATGTCCGCGCGGAACCAGGAAGCGGCGGTGGCCACGGAGCCCGCGACCAGCAGCCCCACCACGGCGAAGTGCCCGAAGACGGGAACACCGGCTCCGGCGGCCCAGGCGCCCGCCGCCGCGCCGGCGACCGTGCCCAGGCTGAACGATCCGTGCAGCCGCGGCATGATGTGCCGGCGGACGGCGCGTTCCACCGCGGCCCCCTCGACGTTGGAGGCCGTGTTCCAGCTGGCCGTGCCCAGGCCGATGACGGCCAGCCCGGTAGCGACGGCGAGCGGGTTGACCAGGACCGAGGTTCCCAGCCCGGTGAGGACCAACCCGGCGCCCACCATGATGCTGCCGATCCGGATGGTCTGTTTGGATCCGAACCGCAGGACGATCAGCCCGGACGCGGAGACCGAGACGAAGGAGCCGAGGGTCATGCACAGCAGCAGCAGCCCGATGTTGCCGGGCGTAAGGTCCAGCCCGTCCCGGATGGCCGGCAGCCGGGACACCCAGGTGGCGAAGGCGATGCCGCTAAACGCGTAGGCGGCCACGACGGCGTTCCGCCAGTGGGTGACCTCCGTGGCCTGGCCGGTGCTTACGCTCACGGCGTCGCCATGCGGCTAGGCCAGCCTGACGACGGCCTGGGCCTTCATGAGCACCTTCAGGCCGGCGCTGGTAACGGTCAGGTCCACCCGGGCGGTTCCCTTGTCGGCGTCGATCGCTCCGATGGCGCCGCTTACCTCGATCACGGCGCCGGCCTCGGCCGTTCCGGTGGTGTCGGAAACCGGGACCGGTTTCGTGAAGCGGGTCTGGAAATCGACGACGGCGGCAGGGCCGCCGGCCCAGTCGGTGACGAGCTGGACGGCGGAGCCCATGGTGAACATGCCGTGCGCGATCACGCCGGGCAGCCCCACGCTGGTCGCGAAGGCTTCGTTCCAGTGGATGGGGTTGAAGTCGCCGGAGGCGCCGGCGTACTTGACCAGGTCCGTGCGGGTGACCTCGATGCTGCGGCTGCCGATGTCCTGGCCGACGGCGAGGTCCGAAAGTGTGGGTGTCATGGCTACTGTCCCTCTCCGCGGACCAGAATGGACGAGGTGGCGGTGGCGACGGGCTCGCGCGCCGCGTCGTCCGCGGTACCAGCGGCGGCGCCGTCGGCGGGCAGGGCGAAGATCTCCGAGCGCGTGGTGATCATGGCTCCCCCGCCCATGGCGCGGACGCCGTCGACGTGCAGTTCCGCCACCAGCCGGTCCCCGGCGACGATGGGGCGGTGGTGGATGAACCGCTGGTCGGCGTGGACCACGCGGGAGAAGTCGATGCCGGCGTCGGGGTCCTCGATCAGCTGGGCGTCCGCCCGTTGCGCCACGATGATGGCGAAGGTCGGGGGTGCCACGAGGTCGCTGTGCCCCAGCGCCCTGGCGGCGTCCACGTCGAAGTGGGCGGGGTGGGTGGCCTTGACCGCGCGGGCGAACTCGCGGATTTTCTCGCGGCCGACGTCGTACACCTCTTTGGCAGGGTAGCTGCGCCCCTGCAGATCCGGATTGATAGTCATGGGTTCCAGCCTAACGGCAGGCCCCCGGGCGCCCGCGCCGATGACAGGGGATGGCACAGGATGACAGCCTGCGGTATGATGAAAACATCATTTCGTCAATTCACTGCTGGTCCCCGGATCCGCCGTGACGAGAAAGCCCAGGCAGCGATGATGATTTCACCAGCGCAAACCCCTTTGTACGAGATCAAAGCGAACCTGTTCAAGGCCCTCGCGCATCCGGCGCGGATCCGCGTGCTCGAGCTGCTGTCCGCCGCGCCGGACAACGCCGCGCCGGTCAGCTACCTGCTGGCCGAGACGGGACTCGAGGCCTCCCACCTGTCCCAGCACCTCGCCACCCTGCGGCGGCATGGGGTGGTGACCTCCTCCCGGACCGCGAACGCCGTCACCTACCGGCTGGCAAATCCGAAGATCGCCGAGCTGCTGGCCATCGCCCGGGCCTTCCTCCTCGACCGCCTGGCCGATTCCAATGAGCAGCTCAAACTTGCCCAGACACTCCCCAGCGAGCATCTGCGCGGTTTCGATTCATGAGCGCCGCGCCGGGCCACCTCAGCCGGTTCCTGCCGTCCCGCCGTGACTACGACGGGCTGCGTTCATCCTGGAAAACGGATCTGCTGGCCGGAATCACCGTGGGGATTGTGGCCCTGCCGCTGGCACTGGCCTTCGGAGTGAGTTCCGGCGTCGGCGCCGAAGCCGGACTCATCACCGCCGTCGTGGCCGGGCTGGTCGCCGCGGTCATGGGCGGCTCGCACGTCCAGGTCTCCGGCCCCACCGGCGCGATGGTGGTGGTGCTGGCCCCGGTCGTCGCCGCCCACGGGGTTGGCAGCATCGCACTGGTCTCCCTGATGGCCGGGCTGCTGGTGGTCCTCCTGGGCATCAGCGGGCTGGGCCGGGCCGTGGCCTTCATCCCCTGGCCGGTGGTCGAGGGCTTCACGCTCGGCATCGCCGCGATCATCTTTCTCCAGCAGGTTCCCCTGGCCACCGGCACCGAGGCCGTTCCGGGCCACAACACCCTGCTGGCCGCCTTCGAGAGCGCCTCCCAGGCCACCCTGCCCACCGTTCTTCAGACGCTCGGCGTCGTCGCGGGGGTGGCCGCCGTGATGTTGCTGCTACCGAAGCTGAACAAGGCCCTGCCGGCGAGCCTGATCGCGGTGCTGCTGGCCACCGTGGCCGCCGAGCTGCTGCACTTGGACATTCCCCGGATCGGCTCCCTGCCGCATTCCCTGTCCGCACCGACGGTCCCGGCCCTGGATCCGGCCCTGCTGGGCGGGCTGCTGATGCCGGCGGTGTCCATCGCGACGCTGGCCGCCATCGAATCCCTGCTCTCCGCACGGGTGGCCTCCGGCATGGTCGGCCCCGACGGGAGGCCCTCCGGGGCGTACAGTCCGGACCGGGAACTGACGGGGCAGGGACTGGCCTCGGTGGCCGCGGGGTTCTTCGGCGGCATGCCGGCCACGGGCGCGATCGCCCGGACGGCGGTCAACGTCCGCTCCGGAGCCAAGACCCGGCTCTCCGCGATTGTGCACGCCCTGGTCCTGCTGGCCATCATCTATCTGGCAGCGGGCCTGGTCGGGAAGATCCCGCTGGCCGTCCTGGCCGGGATCCTGATGGTCACGGCCACGCGCATGGTGTCCCGGCGCACGGTCACCGCCATCATGGGCTCCACCCGCGCCGACGCGTTCGTGTTTGTCCTGACGGCGCTGATCACGGTGGCCTTCGACCTGATTGTGGCCATCGAGATCGGGCTGGTCGCCGCGGCCATCTTCACGCTGCGGAAGTTCGCCTCGCTCAGCGGGGTCGGGCGCGAGGAGATTCCGGGACCGCGCGAGGAGGGGGACGAGCACATCGCGATCTTCCGGCTGGACGGGGCCATGTTCTTCGGCGCCGCGGAACGGGTCCTGCAGGAAATCAGCCAGGTCAAGGACATCCAGGTCGCCATCATCCGGCTCTCGCAGGTGCGGATGCTCGACGCCACCGGGGCCCACACGCTGGTGGAGGTCATCTCGGCGCTGGAGCTGCGCGGTGTGACGGTCCTGTTGAAGGGCGTCCAGCCGCAGCACCTGGAGCTCGTGACCAATGTCGGGGTGATCCGCTCGCTGCGGCACCACAAACACCTGTTCACGACCCTGCCCGAGGCCGTGGCGCACGCCCGCAGCCATGTGCTCCGGAACGCCGCCGCTAACGCTTGAGGTTTTTGCGGATCGACTGGCCGCGGACCACGATCCCGGCGATATGCAGGACCAGGCCGAGTCCGATCACGGCCAGGGAGGCGACGGCCAGGTCCTGGTTGCCGGAGCTGTTGCCGACCAGGTTCAGGACGATGCCGACGCCGAGCAGGCCCATGGCACTGAAAACGAGCACCTTGTAGGTGGTTGGCGCGGAGTCCCAGAATTCTTTCAGCACCGTGCCAGTCTACTGGGGACCGCCGGCAGTCCCTGGGCAGCTGCTCAGAACAGTGCTTCCTGCACCGCCGGGACGCCGGAGCCGTGGTCGCCGAGCGCGATCGTCCGCGCCTTCAGCTGCCCCAGGTTGACCACGAATTCAAGGTCGGCGCCGTCGAGCCGGGCCAGCGCGACGCTGCCGCTCAGCGAGTCGATCCGGAATCCGTGGGTTCCGGTGCTGAGCTCATGCGGGTAGGCGTGCCGGGCAGCCGGCGCGCAGACCTCATCCGATAGGCCCGGCCGCTGCCAGTGTTCGTCCACGACGTCGAAGCCGCCGCCCCCGGCGCCGGCCAGCAGCCCGCGGACCTCCGCGGCGAGCCGGCTGTTCCGGGCGTCCAGTTCGGCCGCGGGCGCCGGACCGGCCAGGGCCGCGGCTTTGGCGGCGGAGCGGATCTGCTGGGGGATGCCGGCGTCGCGGGTCACCAGGTCCTCGAGGTTCCTGACCACCCGGCCGTCGTCGGCGCGGGCGACATAGCGGGCGGCGACGGCGCCCTGTTCCGCGAGTCTCTTCCATTTGCGCAGGTTTGCCGCGGTACCCACCTTGCTGGCGCCGTTGGCGAAGGTGGCGATGTACAGCCAGTGCGGCTGCATCAGGTAAGCCCTCAGCCCGGGCGGCACGCGCCCGCCGCGGTGGAAGTCGTGGATGAGCCGCGAGTCGTCCAAGACGAAGCACCGCTCGCACTGGCTGCCCTTCACGGCCGGTGCACGGTCCGGGCACAGCACGTGATCGCGGTCGGCGGGCCCGTGGACCAAGTGGTGCCCGAGGCAGTGCTTCCCCGCGGCGGCGAGCCGGAAGCCGAGCCGGGTTCCGGCGTCGAGCGGCAGATCGGTGACACCGCCGTCAGGGTCCTGCAGGCGCATCGCCGGGCGCCCGCCGCCGGGCACTGCGGAGCCCGCCGGGCCCGCCGGCCCTGCATCCCAAAAGACCCCGTGGACCAGATAACAGGTATCGGTCACGGGGTCTCCTTGGTTCGGGGCCGGCTACAGGGCCGGCTGCACCCCAAAGGCTACCGCGAGCTTCATGATCTTCTCGGCGCGGCCCAGGCGGGGCAGGTCGGAGCCGTCGCGGATGACGCGGCCGTTGGCCTCGAAGTCGGCCATGAAGTCGGTGGCCCAGGCGACGTCGGACGGCGTGGGGCTGATGACCTCGTTGATGACGTGGGTCTGGTCGATCGCGAGGCAGAGCTTGCCGGTCATGCCCATCATCACGGTGATGCCGGTCTGCTCGCGCAGGATCGGGTGGTTGGTGCCGACGGTGGGGCCGTCGATGGGGCCCGGCAGGTTCCCGACGCGGCTGGCCACGACGAGCTTGGCGCGCGGGTAGGCCATGGCCTCGGGGGTGGCCGCCATGCCGGTGTCGCGGCGGAAGTCGCCCGAGCCGAAGGCGAGCCGGAACGCGCCCTGGGCCTTGGCGATGTGGTTGGCTTCCTCGATGCCGACGGCTGATTCGACCAGCGGGATGACGGGCGTCTTGCCGTCCATGCGGTGGAAGCTTTCGGTGACCTGGTCCGCGGACTCGGTCTTGGCCAGCATCACGCCGAGCAGGCCCGGGGTGCCGCGGAGCCCGGCAAGGTCATCGGCCCAGAAGGGGCTCGTGGCGTCATTGATCCGGACCCAGGCCTTCCCGCCGGCGGTCAGCCAGTCCACGACGTGTCCGCGGGCGGCGTCCTTCTGCGACGGGTCCACCGCGTCCTCGATGTCCAGGATGACGGCGTCCGCGCGGGAGCCGGCCGACTGTTCGAAGAGCTCGGTTTTCATGGCATTGACCAGCAGCCAGGAACGGGCGATTTCAGCGGGGATGTTGCGTTGGGTCCGGAGGGTCCCGGCAGTGGTGGTGGAAGTCATGTATCTACGCTATCCGCCCGGGGGCGTTTGCGGTTAAGCGATCCGGCCCTCCGGGGCGACCATTACGACCAAAATCACGTCCCCCGGGCATCTGGCTGGCAGCAGGGGCCGTTCTCGGCGTCCGGAACGGCCCCTGCTGCGAGCTACATGGGTGCGGCATGACCGCGAGGCGGCTAGGGGATGTTGCTGCCGCGCGCCGTGACCCAGAGCCTGTACCACTCGGCCCGGGTCATGGCCGCGGCGACCCCGGCCGCGTCCGCGCAGGCGCGGATGCGGTCCGGCCTGGCGGTGCCGATCACGGGGGCGATGCCCGCCGGGTGCTTCATCAGCCAGCCCAGCACGACCGATTCCCCGGTCGATTTTTTCTCCGCAGCCAGCTGCGCCACGAGCCCGGCGGTCGCTTCCTCCGCGGCCGACGGCGCCGCGGCCGGCGCCCCGGTGTAGAGTCCCCGGGCCAGGGAACCGTAGGCCTGCAGGGTGATGCCGTGCCGGACACAGTGCTCCACGGTGCCGTGCGGGAAGCTGTAGTCCGTCCCCTCGGCATGGTTGACCAGCACCGTGCTCTCCAGCCAGGCGCGTTTGAACAGGCTCATCTCCAGCTGGTTGGCGACCAGCGGCGTCTCGAGCCGGTCCTGCAGCAGCTCGATCTGCGCCCCGGACATGTTGGACACGCCCAGCGCCCGGACCTTGCCCTCGGCCATCAGCTGCCCGACGGCGGAGGCCACCTCCGCGGGGTCCATCAGCGGATCGGGGCGGTGGAGCATCAACACGTCCACGTAGTCCGTGCGGAGCCGGCCGAGGCTTTCGTTGACCCGGGCCAGGATGGCGTCCCGGCTCAGGTCGTAGTAGCCCTCCAGGCCGTGCTCGTTGAGCCGGATGCCGCACTTGGTCTGCAGCCGGATCCGTTCGCGCAGCCCCGGCGTCTGCGCGAGCACCTCACCGAACACGGCCTCGGACTTGCCGCCGCGGTAGATGTCGGCATGGTCGAACAGGGTGATGCCGGCCTCCAGGGCGGCGTCGACGGCGGCAGCCGCCTCGTCCACGTGCGCGGACGAGTGCGGCTCCGCCGACCAGCTGCCGCCCAGGCCCATGCAGCCGTAAATCAGTTCCTGTCCGGGCTGCGGTGGCCCGCTGGCTGGCTCCCCGGATGGCTCCCCGGCCTGCGGCCGGTTCACCGCAGCCAGACGGTGGTGCTGCCCGGCAGAAGGTTCTTCTCCAGCGGTCCGCTGCTGAGCAACACGGTTCCGGCGGGCAGCGCAACCGGTTCGTCACCGAAGTTGGTCACGGTCTGCCAGCCGCCGGGGCGGCTGAAGTGCAGCACCGCGGGGCTGGCCGTGGTGTGCCACTGCAGCTCTTCCGAGGTCTGCAGTTCCCGGCGCAGCTTCAGCGCCTGGCGGTAGAACTCCAGCGTGGAGCCCTCCACGCCGTCCTCGGCGGCAACGGCGTAGCGGCCGAACCACGCCGGCTGCGGCAGGTGAGCCCCGCCGTCGCCGAAGCCGAAGGAGCTGCCCTCGGCGGCCCAGGGCAGCGGCACTCGGCAGCCGTCCCGGCCGATCTCCACGCCCTTGTTGCGGAAGAAGGTCGGATCCTGCCGCTCGGCGTCGGGGATGTCCGCGACTTCCTGGAGCCCCAGCTCCTCACCCTGGTACAGGTACGCGGACCCCGGCAGCGCCAGCATCAGCTGCGTGGCCGCGCGGGCACGGCGCAGGCCGACCTCGACGTCGAGTTCCTCGGCCGGGGCGCCGGCCAGCAGCCAGCCCTTGCCGTCCTGTCCCTTGGCATGCCGGCCGCCGCCCTGGGGCAGCCCGTAGCGCGTGGCGTGGCGGACGACGTCGTGGTTGGAGAACACCCAGGTGGAGGAGGCGCCGGACTCGGTGGCCTCGGCGAGGTTCCGGGTGATGATTTCGCGGAACTCGTCGGCGTCGAAGTCGGCCTGCAGGAGGTCGAAGTTGAACGCCTGGCCCAGGCCCTCCGGGCTCGCGTAGCGGCCGCGGCGGCTGGCGTGGACCCAGGCTTCGGCGACCGCGGTGCGCGGCGGGTTGTATTCGTTGAAGACCTCGCGCCACTCGACGTAGATCTCGTGGACCTCGTCGCGGTCCCAGAACGGGTGCGAGCCGTCGTCGAAGCCGTCGGTGCCGCTGTTGGCCTCGCTGAGCTCGACCTTGGACAGCAGCGGCTCGGTGAGGTCCTTGGTCAGGGCGTGCGCGACGTCAACCCGGAAGCCGTCCACGCCGCGGTCGGACCAGAAGCGCAGGGTCTTGAGGAAGTCGTCGCGGATTTCCCGGTTGGACCAGTTCAGGTCCGGCTGTTCCTTGGCGAAGATGTGCATGTACCACTGGCCGGGGGTGCCGTCGCGCTCGGTGATGCGTTCCCAGGCCGGGCCGCCGAACACCGACTCCCAGTCCGACGGCGGGATCTCACCGTTCTGCCCAAGCCCGTCGCGGAAGATGTAGCGCTCCCGCGCGTCGGAGCCGCGCGGGGACGCGAGGGCCTCCTGGAACCAGGCGTGGCGGTTCGAGGAGTGGTTGGGGACGATGTCGGCGATCAGTTTGATGCCGGCGGCGTGCAGGGCGGCGGACATCTCGTCGAAGTCCTCCAGCGTTCCCAGTTTGGGGTCCACGTCGCGGTAGTCATCGACGTCGTAGCCGCCGTCGGCGAGGGCCGAGGGGTAGAACGGGCTCAGCCAGACGGCGTCGATCCCGAGCTGCTTCAGGTAGGGGACCTTCGCCGTGATGCCCTTGATGTCGCCGAGTCCGTCGCTGTTGGAGTCGGAGAAGCTGCGCGGGTAGATCTGGTACACGGAAGCCTGCCGCCACCAGTTGGGGTCGGCGGCGAGATCGGAACCGGACAGGGTTGCCAGCGTGGCGGTGTTGGACAAGGGATGATCCTTCGGGTTCGGAGCGGTGCTTCTGATAATTTAGATACAAGCTAAATATATTGCCGGATCAATTATGGGTCCGTAGTTACGGGGAGGTCAAGATTCTGATGCCGCACGCCGCCGCCGCCACGCCCCAGCTGCTGCGCCGGGTCAACGCCCGTTCCGTGCTCGGCGTCATCCGGACCACGGAGGTGGCCACCGGGACCGAGCTAATGGCCCGGACCGGGCTGACGAGGGCATCGGTGATCGCCGTCTGCGAGGACCTGATCCGACGTGGCTGGATCCGTGAACTGGAGGCGCGGGACGAGGAGAAGCCCGGGAGTCCTCGCAAGGGGCGCCCGGCCCGGCGCTTCGAGCTCAACAGCGGCGCCGGGTATGTGCTGGGCCTCGATATCGGCGCGGCCACCACCACCGCGGCGGTCGCGGACCTCCGCGGCACCATATTGGGACGATCCAGCGAGAGCTTCCGGGCCACCGACATCCCCGCGGTGGAAAGGATCGACGTCGTCGACCGCGCCTGCCGCCGGGCCCTGTCCGCCGCCGGGACCGGCCCGGACAAGGTCCTGGCCGTCGGTGCGGGCATCGCCGCCCCCGTGGACCGCGCCGGCAACGTGCTGGTCACCCAGCATTTCTGGAGCCTGTTCGACGTCGGGCTCCGCGCGGCACTGAAGGAGCTGCACGGCTGGACGGTGCTGCTGGAGAACGACGCGAACCTGGCCGCCCTGGGCGAACGCTGGCGGGGTTCCGGCGCCGGCGTCGACGATCTCGTGGTGATGCTGGCCGGCGAACGGCTCGGCGCCGGGGTGATGGAGTCCGGGCGGCTGCTGCACGGCCGCGGCGGCGCGGCCGGCGAAATGGGCTACCTGGACCTCGTCGAGGGCGTCGGCTCCAGCGACGGCATCGCCAGCCTCGCCCGGCAGTGGTCCGCAGCCGGCGGAGGCCCCGCCGCGGGCGGCGCGGCGAGCGCCCGCCGGGTGTTCGAGGATGCCGCCGCCGGCGATCCCGCCGCGCTGGCCATCCTGGCGCGCATCTCGGACCGGATGGCACGTGTCATCGCGACCGTGTCGAGCTTCGTGAACCCGGAGCAGGTGGTGATCGGCGGGGCGGTGGCCGACTCCGCCGGAGTGCTCCTGCCGGGCATCACGGCCCTGCTCCCCCGGTACACGGCGACTCCCCCGCGCGTCACCGTCTCGCCCCTGGGCGACGCGATTGTCACCGTCGGCGCCGTCCGGCATGCCCTGGACTACGTCGAGGCGAACGCGCCGGAGCTGGAGCTCGCGCGGTAGGGGCAACCCCGCTGCGTGTCGGGGCACACTGTTGGGCGGGGTGCGCCGGCATTGCTCAAGATTAGGCAACGATTCGCTACGAAAGGCGAAGGTTTCCTGCAGGTTCCGGTTCTGGCGGCGCGCCATCCGTAGACTGACCTCACTTCCCGGTCTCCCGGCCGTCCTGCTGAGCATTCAGCGGGGCGGCGGTCTCATGAAAGACAACACGTGAACTCAATACGGAAGACGACGGCGCTGTTGACAGCGTTTGTCGTTACTCTTGCCTCGCTCACTGCTGTGACGATCTCGCCGGCTCTCGCTGCTCCGGCGGCGCCGCCACCCACGTCGACGGCGTCCGCCCCGCCCACGGCTCCGGCCGCGGCGCCGGCGACAGCCGCACCAGCGTCCACGCCGACGGCTACGGCGGCGGCGGCGACGCCGACGCCGACGCCGACGGGGACGGCAACCGTCCCGACGGCGGTGACGCCCGGTCCGACAGCGACCACGGCGCCCCCGGCGACGGTGGAGTCGCAGACGCTGACGAGCCCGGAACCGTTGTTCACGGAGGTCATCGGCGGCAGCAATCCCACGTCCAGTCACGGCACGGAAGGCCACGGGCCCAAGGGCGCCGAACAGCACACGGCAGCCACCGAGGCCTATTCCATCGCCCGGAGCGGCGACATCAAGGTGAAGCTAGTCATGGTCCAGCTGGCGGACAGGAAAGCGACCATCCCGGAGGCGGACGCCCGGGCCGCCATCCAGACCAGCAGCCAGTACTGGCAGGCCATGTCGAACGGCAGGCTGTCCATGAGCGTCGCCACCGTCGAAAACAGGTCGAGCAAGGCAACCTCCACCCAGAGCTACTCCTCCATGATGACCACCATCGCCGCCGAGATCGGGTGGGTGCCCAGTTCCTTCACGGCGCTCGTGGTGTTCGTGTCCACTCCGACGCTGTCCGACGGGGCGTACGGCGCGGGCTGGAGCTACAACGGAACAAGCGGACGCGTCCTCATGCCGATCCCGGCAAGCCTGACCAAAAGCGTACTTACCCACGAATTCGGGCACGTCCTGGGGCTGATGCATGCCAACCGGCTCCGATGCGCAAATGGCGCCGTGGACACCGCCAGCAACGCGAACGGAACGTTCACCAACGGCACGTGCAGCATCGAGGAGTACAAGGACAATCTGGACCTGATGGGCGTCTCCCAGAGTACCCAGCCGGTGGTCAGCTCCCCCATTTACCAGTTTGGCGGATTCGGCTCCGGCAACGAGGTCAGAAACCTTGGTACGGTGGCCGGCAAGAACTCCTACCAGTTAAAGGCCTGGGGAAGCGCGGACGACAACCGCGCCCTCAAATTCACTGATCCCGTCAGCGGTGAGACCTATTATTTGGAGCTTCGCCTTCCGGTGGGCAACGACGCGGCAACGGCAGTCGGCGGCAACCGCGGAGTCAAGGTTGTCCAGGCTTACGGCTCGGGTTCACTAGCCCTGCAGCCCAGCACCACAACATTCAACGGCTACTACAGCTACAACCAGGCATGGCAAGCCGGCCAGACCTTCACGACGCACGCCGGCACACGCGTGAGCATTGACTGGATCTCGAGTTCCGCTGCCGGGGTAACCATTGATTCGCTGCCTCCGGCCAAGCCTCTGCTGGTCGCCCCCGGCGATTTTAACGGCGACGGAATAGCCGACCTAATTCAGCGCAAGGCCAACGGCGAGCTGTGGCTCTACCCTGGCGACGGCACCGGCAAGTCCCGGGCCGGCCAGCGGATCGGCACCGGCTGGGAAATCTACAACAGCGTCCTTGGCACGGGCGACTTCAACGGGGACGGCAGGAACGACCTTGTCGCCCGGAGGTTCGACGGATCGCTGTGGTTTTACGCCGGGGCGGGAACTGTTTCGGCAGGCAATGAAGGGTACGCCCAAGCCCTTAAGATCGGTGATTTCGGCTGGAATGCCTTCGATGCGCTCCTGGGCGTCCGCGACTTTGATGGCGACGGGAAGGCAGACATCCTGGCCCGGCGCCCGGACGGCGTGCTAGTCCTGTACCCGGGAATGGGCACCGGCCGGCCGGGCACGCCCCGCGAAATCGATTACGGCTGGGATGTTTTTGACCAGCTGATCCCGATCCACGATTTCACCGGCGATGGAACAAACGACCTGGCCGCCCGGCGTCCTGACGGGTCCCTCTGGCTGTATTCCAACTCCGGACCGGCGAAACTCGTCCAGCCACAGCAGATCGGGACAGGCTGGGGCATGTACACCACGGTCCTGGGCACCGGCGACGCCAACGGGGACCGCACCGCCGACTTCGTGGCAAGCCAGGCCGACGGAAACGTCTTCTTCTTCGCGGGGACCGCCATGCGGGACGAGGGTTATGGCAGCGGGCGGAAAATCGGTGACTTCGGCTGGGAAGCCTTTGACTATCTGACCGCCGTCGAAGATTTCAACGGCGACAAGGTCGCCGATCTCCTGGCCCGGAAACCGGACGGCACCCTGTGGTTCTACCCCGGCGACGGGAAGGGCGCCTACGGGGTGCCGCGGCAGATCGGTCTCGGCGGCTGGGAAGCGTTCAATTCGCTGATCAGCGTCCGGGATTTCACCGGGGACGGCAAGAATGACCTCATCGCGCGGAAGCCCGACGGCACCCTCTGGATCTACCCGGGCACCGGCCGCGTCGACGCCGGCAACCCCGGATACACGGCGCCGAAGAAAATCGGCAGCGGCGGCTGGAACGCCTTCACCGCCCTGACCGGAACCGGCGACCTCAACACGGACGGAAAGAACGACCTGCTGGCGAGGAAAGCCGACGGCTCGATCTGGCTGTACCGCGGCACGGGCACCGTCAATGGCACCAACGAGGGGTACACCTCGGCGGTGAAGATCGGTGATTACGGCTGGGAAGTCTTCGACCAGATTTTTGGAGCCGGAGACTACAACGCAGACGGAAGAAACGACGTTATGGCCAGGAATTTCGACGGCACTCTGTGGATGTACCCGGGAGACGGCACCGGGAAGCTCTCCGCCCCGCGCAGAGTCGGAACCGGGTGGTCCGTGTTTGACACCGTCCTGGGCGCGGGAAACCTGAACGCGGACAGCTTCCCCGACATGGTGGCGCGCAGGCCCGACGGTTCGCTCTGGGTCTATTCGGGAACAGGCATGCGGCCGAACGAGGGCTACCTACCGCGCATCTTCACTGGTTCGGTGTCGTAAGACGGGCGCGGGCCGCTAAGGAACCTCGATAGTGGAAGGGCCGGATCATCAATGATCCGGCCCTTTCTGTCGGCGGCGCCGCGGCGCTGACCCAGCGCTGGCTAGCTCACCGGTTCCAGTGCCGCCGCCAGGGGCAGAGTGCCGTCCCGGAAGTCGATAGTGCGTCCGGCCGTGGAGGGCAGGTCCAGCACCGCCGCCGCGACGAGGGCGACGTTGGCACGGGCCGTTTCCCCTCTTCCAGAGCCTTCCGCCGGGTTGACCTCGATCAGGCCGTTGCCGGGCCCGTCAGTGAGCGCTCCCGGCCCCAGGATGGTCCAGTCCAGGTCCGTTCCGCGCAGGTAGGCGTCCGCGGCGGCCTTGGCCTCGGCGTACGCGAAGAAGCCGTTGTCCTCGGGGACGCCGTGATCAGGCCCGGCGCCAAGGTAGGAGACCATAATGTACCGCCCGACGCCGGCCGCGGCCGCCGCGTCCATCGACCGGATGGCGGCGTCCCGGTCCACGGCGTAGGTCCGCTCCGGGCTCCCGCCGCCGGCACCGGCGGACCAGACCACGGCGTCGTGGTTCCGGAGCGCCTCCGCGATCTCCGCCGTCGTCGAGTGTTCAACATCCAGGACCACCGGGGCGGCGCCCGTGGCCGCGACGTCCTCCCGGTGCTCCGGGTTGCGGATGAACGACGTCACGTCCATTCCTTCAGCGGAGAGGTTGCGGGACAGTTCCAGAGCCACTTTGCCGTGGCCGCCAATGATTGCGATTCGCGTCATGGACCCATTCTGTCCCACAACCCCGAACCTGCAACCGTTGCCCTAGCACTCTGCGCGGTCCGGAAGCCCGTTTAGTCACCCGGAGTGATAGCGCAACGGGGGGTTAAAACAAAGAGACCCCGCAGGCTGGGCCTGAAGGGTCTTTCTGTAGCGGCGGGGAGGCTCGATCTCCCGACCTCACGATTATGAGTCGTGCGCTCTAACCAACTGAGCTACGCCGCCATAAATGAGGAAAACCTGCGCTAAGCCGGTCAATAACCGCCTTGACACAGGCCCTCATTCAGAGCCCCCCACCGGAATCGATCCGGTGACCTCGTTCTTACCAAGAACGCGCTCTACCACTGAGCTAGGGGGGCAACGAGTAAATACTTTACCGGAAGATTCGGCTCCCAACAAATCGGCGCCGGGGACGCCCGGAAAGCGCCAAAACCGGCGCAAATCCGGGGTTTCAAGGGCCCGGCGGTGGTCCGCCGGCTGCCCGGCGACGCCGCCGGACGTGCGGATGTGACCAAGGGAACTTAACGAAGAACGGGCCGGCTGTTGGGCCGGCCCGTTCTCAGGGATGAATCAGTGCGTTAGCGGCTGATGGTTACCACTTGGTGCGCGGCTTGCGGGCCGCGTCGGAGCCGACGCCACGCTCGTTGCGGTCGCTGAAGGAGCGTCCGCCACGGTCAGCGGAGGTCCGCTCGCCGTCGCTCTTGCGGAATTCGCGCTTGAAGCCGCCGTTGCCCTTGAAGTTGCCCCCACGGTCGCCGCCGCCGGAGAACCCGCCACGGTCGCCGCCGCCGGAGTAACCGCCGCGGCTGCCGCCCTGGCCGCCACCCTGGTAGCTGCCGCGTTCGCCGGAGGGCTTGCGGCCGTTGTCCAGCTCGAGGTGGATCAGCTCGCCGCCGATCCGGGTGCGGGACAGGGCCTTCAGCTGGTCGGCGCTCAGGTCCGCCGGGAGCTCCACGAGGGAGTGGTCGGCGCGGATGTCGATGCCGCCGATCTGGGCCGAGGAGATGCCGCCTTCGTTGGCAATGGCGCCAACGATCGAACCCGGCATGACGCGCTGACGGCGTCCGACGGCGATCCGGTAGGTGGCGTTGCCCTCGGTGAGGGTGCGGGTCGGGCCGCGGGAGCCGAAGCCGTCCTTGGCGCGCTCGCGCTTCTGGAATTCAGGAGCAGCAGGCAGTTCCTTGACCAGCAGCGGCTGGCCGCCCTGGGCCATCACTGCCAGTGCGGCGGCGATTTCCGAGGCCGGAACGTTGTGCTCTTCCTCGTAGGAGGCGATGAGGTCGCGGAACGACGAAACATCCTCGGAGGCGAGGGTCTCGGTGATCTTCTCCGCGAACTTGCCAAGGCGCAGCGTGTTGACCGACTCGGCGGTGGGCAGGTGCATCTGCTCCACCGGCTGGCGGGTCGCCTTCTCGATGGACCGCAGCAGGTACTTCTCCCGCGGCGTCATGAACAGGATCGCGTCGCCGGAACGGCCTGCACGGCCGGTGCGGCCGATGCGGTGCACGTAGGACTCGGTGTCGTGCGGGATGTCGTAGTTGACCACGTGACTGACGCGCTCAACGTCAAGGCCGCGGGCCGCGACGTCGGTGGCGACCAGGATGTCGATCTTGCCGTCACGCAGGGCCTCGACCGTACGCTCACGCTGCTGCTGCGGGATGTCGCCGTTGATGGCGGCAGCCTGGAAGCCCCGTGAACGCAGCTTGTCGGCGAGGTCCTCGGTGGCCATCTTGGTCCGGACGAAGGCGATGACGCCCTCGAACGGTTCGACCTCGAGGATGCGGGTCAGCGCGTCGAGCTTGTGCGGGCCCATGACCTGCAGGTAGCGCTGGCGGGTGTTGGCGCCCGTGGTGGTCTTGGACTTGACCTGCACCTCGGCCGGGTTGTTCAGGTACTGCTTGGACAGCCGGCGGATCTGGCTCGGCATCGTGGCGGAGAACAGGGCAACCTGGCGGCCCGCGGGGGTCTGCTGGAAGATCTGCTCCACGTCTTCGGCGAAGCCCATCCGGAGCATCTCGTCAGCCTCGTCCAGTACCAGGTACTGGAGTTCGGACAGGTCGAGGGAACCCTTGGAGATGTGGTCGATCACGCGGCCGGGGGTACCGACAACAACCTGGGCCCCGCGGCGCAGGCCGTTGAGCTGGGGGCCGTAGGCGGAGCCGCCGTACACCGGCAGGACGGTGAAGTCGTCGATGTGCTTGGCGTAGGAGGTGAAGGCCTCGGCGACCTGAAGGGCGAGCTCGCGGGTCGGAGCGAGCACCAGGGCCTGGGTCTTGCGGGACGGGCCGTTGAGGTCGTGGAGCTCGGCCAGACGGGACAGCGCCGGTACTGCGAATGCTGCAGTCTTACCGGTGCCGGTCTGGGCCAGGCCCACGACGTCGCGGCCTTCGAGCAGCAGCGGGATGGTTGCTGCCTGGATCGGGGACGGCTTCTCGTAGCCAACGTCCTGCAGGGCAGCAAGGACGCGGCCGTCGATGCCGAGGTCCACGAACTTGACGCCTTCTTCTTCGGCGTCTTCTTCCTTCGCGGGGGCAGCCGGGGCTTCGGCCTTCGGTGCAGCTTCGGCCGGAGCGTCGGCCTGCGGTGCGGCTTCGGCAGCGGCCGGAGCGTCGTTGTTCGCAGGAGCCTCGGTGAATACCGGGGCGGAGCCGGCTGCGGGGGCAGCCGTTTCAGAAGTCTCGACGTCGACCTGGCTATTCTCGGTGGTGAGTTCGGTTTCGACGGAGTTGTTCTGATTTTCGGGCATAGGTGAAATATCCTCATCCATAGGGGCCAAGCGGCACAACCCGAGGTGAGCGGAGCCGCAGTACGCGTGACCGAATCGCCGGGCATACTTTGACCGGCCGGTCACATAGAAGCCCGGCGCTTTCGCAATCCCGTGGCAGGACTTCCCGCTGCATCTCTTGGCTGCTATCCCAGCAGTCTGTACAGCGTTTTCTTTAGCCGGCTCTCCCTATGAAAATGCCCGCATCTCAATGCGCGGGCCCCAACACTTACCAGTCTTGCCTCAAGAATTGGGCAGGAAATAAGGGATTTCCGGAGTGGGGGATAGTTCAATTGTAGGGCATGGATCCGCGCATGGGTAACGCAGGGGCCCACGACGGCGGTGAGCTTGCGCACACGGGCGCCTGTCCCGCTACACCCCGAGGTGGCGCTGAAGCTTCGCGAACTCCCCGCGGTACTCGGGCTGGAGGCGGATCTCGCCGTCGGCGTCCGCGTCCCGCAGGGCCTCCATATCCTCGACCGCGGGGTCGCTGAACCATTTGCCGATGGTCACCCCGTGGGTGGGGACGAAGATCCGGTGGATGTGGTCGCCGGCCTGGATGCTGCCCACCCGCACCACCCGCAGATAGGTCCCCACCCGCCCGGCATCGCCGAACCGCTTGACCCAGTGCGGTTCATGCATCCGGCGCTGGAAGGTCGCGCAGGGGGTGCGGGGCGAGGTCACTTCGACTTCGACGTCGAGTCCGATCTTCCAGCGTTCGCCGATGATGGCGCCGGTGGCGCTGATCCCCGCAATACGCAGGTTCTCGCCGAAGATCCCCGGCGGCAGTTCACGGCCGAGCTCCGCGGCCCAGTAGTCGGCGTCGTCCTGGGAGTAGGCATAGAGCGCCTGGTCCTCGCCGCCGTGGTGGACCCTGCTGGCCTGGACGTCACCGCGCAGCCCGAGCCTGTGCACCCTGACCGGCCCGGTCACGGGCCGTTTGTCGATCGCTGTGACGCCCACGGCTCCGGGGTCGTCCAGCAACTGGTGTACGCGGCAGACGGCGAGCACAGATGCGGTGTCCATGGCACCAGTGTAGGCCTGGGCCCCCGGGCCGCCCACGGGACATGTCCCCCGCACGCGACCGAAACCCGCGGTGCAGGACCCCCGCGGCCCCGAAACAGGAGCGGAACCGAACCCGCGCGGCGCTCCAGCCCAGATACTTTTCCTGCGCAGCCCGCTTTCCCCGGCGACACCGGCTTGTTGGCCAGGATCCGGGCCCGTGTCCGGAAGTATCTGGGCGGGAGGGCCGGGCGGGCGGCTGCGCCAAGACCGTAGGATGCTGGAATGAGCAACGAGGCTGGTTTTCCCCATGGATCTGAAGGTACTGACGTGTCCGACGTCCTGGCGATCGATTCCCTGCTGAGCGCCGGGGAACTGGCCGTCCGGGAGCGGGTCCGCGATTTCACGGAGCAGCGGATCCGGCCCGGCATTGCCGGCTGGTACGACGAAGGCGTCTTCCCGCTGGCGCTGGCCCCCGAGCTGGGGGAACTCGGCGTCCTCGGGATGCATCTGGAGGGCTACGGCTGCCCGGGCCGCTCCGCGGTCGAATACGGCCTGGCGGCGATGGAGCTGGAGGCCGGCGATTCCGGGATCCGGACTTTCGTCTCCGTGCAGGGCTCGCTGGCCATGACAGCCATCCACAAGTGGGGCTCCGAGGAGCAGAAACAGGTGTGGCTCCCCCGGATGGCCGCCGGCGAACTGATCGGCGCCTTCGCGCTGACTGAGCCCACCGCCGGCTCGGACCCGGCCTCCATGCAAACCTTCGCCCGCCGCGACGGTTCCGGCGACGACGCCGGCTGGATCCTGAACGGCACCAAACGCTGGATCGGCCTCGCCTCGGTGGCCGACGTGCTGGTGGTGTGGGCAATGACCGACGACGGTGTCCGTGGCTTCCTGGTCCCCGCCGGCACCCAAGGGGTCACCGCGACACCGATCGGACAGAAGCTCTCGATGCGCGCCTCGATCCAGTGTGATGTCGCGTTCGACGGCGTCCGGCTGGGCCCGGAGGCCCTGCTCCCGGCAGCCCGGGGGCTGCGTGGCCCGTTCAGCTGCCTGAACGAGGCCCGCTACGGGATCGCGTGGGGTGCGATGGGTGCGGCCCGGGACTCCTACGAGGCCGCGCTGAAGTATTCGCAGGAGCGGCTGCAGTTCGGCAGGCCCCTGGCCGGGTACCAGCTGACCCAGGAGAAACTGGTGAACATGCTGCTTGAGATCCAGAAGGGCACGCTCCTGTCGCTGCAGCTGGGACGGCTCAAGGATGCCGGGAAGCTGCGGCCCGAGCAGATCTCGCTGGGCAAACTGAATAACGTGCGTGAGGCAATCGCGATCGCCCGCGAGGCCCGGACCATCCTGGGCGGGAACGGGATCACCCTGGACTATTCACCGCTCCGGCACGCCGCCAACCTGGAGTCCGTGCGCACCTACGAGGGCACCGACGAGGTGCACACGCTGATCCTGGGCCAGCACATCACCGGGCTGGCCGCCTTCCGCTAGCCCCGGCGCTCAGGCGGAGAAGCCGCCGTCGGCCTTGACCAGCTGGCCCGACACCCAGCGGCCTTCGGGCGAGAGCAGGAATGCCACCGTCCCGGCGACATCCGCGGGGGTTCCCAGCCGGCCGCCGGGCTGGCGCCGGGCCAGTTCCTCGCGTAGCGGCCGGTCCATCCAGCCGGTGTCCACCGGACCGGGATTGAGCACGTTGGCGCTGATCCCCCGCGGTCCGAGTTCCCGCGCCGCCGCGGTGACAATCCGGTCCAGCGCGCCCTTGGACGCGCCATAGGGCAGGTTGAAGGCGGTGTGGTCGCTGGTCAGGGCCACGATGGCGCCGCCCTCGGGCGCGGCCTGCCGGGCAAACGCCGCGATCAGCTGCCAGCTGGCGCGGGTATTGACGGCGAAGTGCCGCTCAAAGCTCTCCAGGGACGTGTCAAGGATGCCCGAGTCCACCGATTCGGCGTGGCTGAGCACCATCCCCTCCAGCGGCCCGGCCTCCGCCGCGATCGCCGCCATCAGCCCGTCCACGGCCTGCGGGTCCTGGAAATCCGCCGGCAGCGCGACAACGGCGCCGCCGGTGGCCTGGAGTTCCGCGGTGAGGCGTTCGACGTCGTCGGGCTGGACGCCCCACGGCATCCGGGTGTCGTAGTCCTGCCAGTAAGTCAGCACGAGGTCCCATCCGTCGGCCGCCAGCCGGCGTGCGATGCCCGCACCGATTCCCGCCAGCCGGCCGACGCCGGTCACGAGGACAGTCTTGCGGCGCGCCGGGGGCGCGGTAGGCTGGGGCACGGCGGGCGGGGCGGCATCCATGCCGACCAGCCTAGCGGCAGGTTTCCCGAGGGCGGCCCCGCGCAGGTTTCCCACGGACGGCGCCCCGCGGACCCCGCCCCGCGGATGCCGCGGCCGGCTAAGCCGGAACGGGCGCAGGCTCCTTGGCGGCGGTGTCCTTGCGGATGGTCGCGCTGATGACCGCGGCGATGGTGCACATCGCGGCGGCGCCGAACCAGGCGTAGGTGTAGTGTCCGGTGGCGTCCCGGATGGCGCCGGCGGCCAGTGCCGCGGCGGCCGCTCCGAGCTGGTGGGCCGCGAAGACCCAGCCGAACACGACGCTGCCGTCCGCGCCGAAGACCTGGCGGCAGATGGCGGCGGTCGGCGGGACGGTGGCAACCCAGTCCAGCCCGTAGATCACCACGAACACGATCATGCTGGGCTGGACGGTCGCGCTCAGCAGCAGCGGCAGGACCAGCAGGCCAATGCCGCGGAACTGGTAGTAGACCGCGAGCAGGATCCGGGGATTGAAGCGGTCGGTGAGCCAGCCGGAGGCGATCGTCCCCACGATGTCGAAGATCCCGACGACGGCCAGCAGGCCCGCCGCCGTCGTCTGGGACATCCCGTGGTCGTGGGCGGAGGGGATGAAGTGCGTGCCGATCAGGCCGTTGGTGGTCGCGCCGCAGATCGCGAACCCGGCAGCGAGGGCCCAGAAAGTCCGCACCTTGCTGGCGCGCTTGAGCACCTGAAGCGCACGGACCGCGGCATTCCGGCTCGGTTCATCGGCTCCGGCGGCGGCGCCCGGCCCGGCGGTTCCCGCGGTGCCCGGCCCGGACGGGGACCCGGGCTCCGCTTCGGCACCGTAGGGCAGCACCCCGGCGTCGGCCGGTGAGTTTTTCAGGAACTTCAGAACCAGAGGCACCACGGCCAGGGCGCCGGCGGCAATCAGCAGCGACGCCTGCCGCCACCCCGGATCCTGGGCGAGGGCGGCGATGAACGGCAGGAACACCAGCTGTCCCGCGGCGCTGCCGGCGGTGAGGATGCCGATCACCAGGCCGCGGCTCTTGACGAACCAGGTGTTGGCAATGGTCGCCGCGAAGACCAGCGCCATGGATCCGGTCCCCAGCCCGATCAGCAGCCCCCAGGTCAGCAGGATCTGCCAGGACTCGTTGACCAACACGGTCAGGGCGCTGCCGGCCCCGATCAGCACCAGCGCCACGGATGTGACAACGCGGACGCCGAAGCGTTCCATCAGGGCCGCGGCGAAGGGTGCGGTGAGGCCGAAGAGCACCAGGTTGATGCTGACCGCGGCCGAGAGCACCGTGGTGGACCAGCCGAATTCGCTCTGCAGCGGCACCATCAGCACCCCCGGCGCGGCACGGAAGCCCGCGGCGCCGACGAGCGCGAGGAAGGCGACCGCGGCGACGATCCAGGCGGGGTGGATCCGCCGTTTGGGCGCGGGCAGCAGTGTGGTTTCGGGGGCGCTCATGCGGCGGGTCCGTTCATGTGGGTGGCGGGGCCCGCCGGGGAGGCTGCGTGGGAAGTGGTGCCGGCCGGGGCGGCCGCAAGGGCCACAGGATCCGGCGTTCGGCTCAGGCTGTGCCAGCTCGTGTTGCGGGCCGTGAGCCGCTCCCCGCACACCGTGCAGCTGTCCGCAGAGGTCGTGCGAGCGCCGCAGCCGGTGTGGATTACGAACATGTGGGCCTGCTCGGACGGCGCCGACAGGTGCTTTTCGGCCCAGATCACGACGGCGTTCAGCACCGGCAGGGCGTCCTCCCCCTTCGCGGTGAGCGCGTACTCCTGGCGGGTGCGGCCGCCGTCGTCGTACGGCTGCCGGCTGAGCAGCCCGGCGTCGACGAGCGCCGCGAGGCGTTTGGTGAGGACGGAATCCGCGGCCCCCAGCCGGGACTTGATGGCGTCGAAGCGGCCGTTGCCGAAGAAGACCTCACGCAGGACCAGCATGCCCCACGGGTCGCCGAGGATGTCCAGGCCGCGGGCCATGCTGCAGTTCCGCTGGGACCAGTCAGATCGAAGTGCCATGCCGGCAAATCTAGCTGACTATCTTCAAGAAAGCTAGAGGAAACTCGAGCGTCGGGACAGCGGGCTAGCGTCGGGACAGCGGGCTAGCGTCGGGCGCTATCCCCGGGCGGAGCGCGGCGCGGGAGGGCCGGTAGGCCAGCGCCCAGAACACCAGCATGGCGATCCCGCCGAGGACCCCGAGGCTTGCCACGATCAGCTGCCACTGGGTCTGCGGGTCCTTGCCCCATTCGGCCGCTCCCGCCATGACGGACAGATACTTGGGCGTCAGGTAGAAGGCCAGCGCCGAGAACGCGACGATGATCCACCCGGCGAGGCGCATCCGGCCGTTCCTGGACGGCACGCGGTGGATCGCGAAGCCCATGCAGGGCAGTGCCACGGCCATCCAGACCCAGTGGTGGGACCAGGACACCGGGCTGATCAGGAGCATCAGCACGGCGGTGGCCGAGACTGCGACGAAGTTTTCGTCCGCGTCCACGGCCCACGCGATCACGAGCGCGGCCACCGCGGCCAGGGCCAGGGAGAGCACCAGCCACAGCATGCTGGTCAGGCCGGAGTCCGGGAGTCCCAGGTGCAGCAGCAGTCCCTTGACCGAGAGGTTGTCCACGTATGCCGGCCCGCCGATCCGTCCGGTGTCCGGCAGGATCTTGGTCCAGAAGGTGAGCGAGGCGTTGGGCAGGATGGCCCAGGCCAGGCCGATCGAGCCGAAGAAGCCGGCTGCCATCCAGCCGAGCGCCTTGAAGTCGCGGCGGACCAGGAAATACAGCCCGAACGCCAGCGGGGTCAGCTTGATCCCGGCCGCGATGCCGATCAGCAGCCCCGCGGGCCAGCGGATCTCCCCGGCCCGGGCTTTGCCGTGGAGCGCGAAGTCGGCGAGGATCAGGCCCATCAGGATGATGTTGATCTGGCCGAAGTCGAAGGTGTCCCGCCACGGGCCCAGGAGCAGGATCGCTGCCGTGCCCGCGAGGGCCACCGCCCGGAAGCGCCAGTCGGCGAACGCGTTCCGCCAGCTGCCGAGCCGGAAGTAATGCCGCGCGAGCCAGGCGGAAACGGTCGCGGCGCCCAGCAGCGCCGTACTGATGAACACCAGGCTGCCGCCGCCCTGGCCCAGCGCCGCCATCGCCGCGAACAGCAGCGCGGCGAACGGCGGGTAGGTGAACGGCAGCCCGTCCCGCGGCGCGTAAAGCTCGTTGACGCCGGTCTCCCCGGTCTGCAGCACCCGGCTGCCGCCGTAGAAGTACACCTCGAAGTCGTTCATCAGCGGGATGTAGGACGAGTACAGCACCACCAGCGCGAGGACGACGGCGAGCGCGCCGGCCGCCGTCGCGAGCCAGCCGCGCATGGTGGAGGGCATGGCCCTGCTGGTGGTGGTGGTGGTCACGGGTGCCTAGCTGCCTGACTTGCCGGTGCCGGAATCGAGCTGCGTGAAGGCCTGCTCGAGGTCGGCGATCAGGTCCTCGACATCCTCGATGCCGCAGGAGAGCCGGATCAGGTTGACCGGGACGGCGAGTTCGGTGCCCTTGACCGAGGCGTGCGTCATTTCCGAGGGGTAATTCATCAGGGATTCGATCCCGCCGAGGGACTCCGCCAGGGTGAACACGGAGGTGGACTCGGCCACCTTGCGCGCTGCCGCCTCGCCGCCCTTGAACTGCACCGAGATCATGCCGCCGAACTTCTTCATCTGCTTTTTGGCGAGCTCGTGCCCGGGGTGGGAGGGCAGTCCCGGGTACAGCACGGCCTCGACCTCGGGGCGCTGCAGCAGCCATTCGGCCACGGCCTGCGCGTTGTCGCTGTGCCGGTCCATCCGGACGCCGAGCGTCTTGAGGCCGCGGGTGGTCAGGAATGCGTCCATCGGGCCCGAGATGGCACCGACGGCGAACTGCACGAAGCCGATCTTCTCGGCCAGCTCCGCGTCGTTGACGATGATGGCGCCGCCGACGACGTCGGAGTGCCCGCCGATGTACTTGGTGGTGGAGTGCACCACGATGTCGGCGCCGAGGGCCAGCGGGGTCTGCAGGTACGGCGAGGCGAAGGTGTTGTCCACCACGAGGAGGGCACCGGCGTCGTGCGCCAGCTTCGCGAGGGCCGCGATGTCGGTGATCTTCATCATCGGGTTCGACGGCGTCTCCACCCACACGAGGCGGGTCTTGCCCCCGTTTGATCCACCCGCCGCCACGGCCTGCGCGACGGCTTCAAGGTCGGACATGTCCACCGGAGTGTTGCCGATGCCCCACTCCCCCAGCACCCGGGCGATCAGCCGGTAGGTGCCGCCGTAAGCGTCGTTGCCGAGCACGATGTGGTCACCGGGGCGGGTGAGCGCGCGGATCATGGAGTCCTCGGCGGCGAGGCCGGAGCTGAAGGAGAACGCGGCGGTCCCGCCCTCCAGCGCGGCGAGCTGCTCCTGCAGCGAGTCACGGGTGGGGTTGGTGCCGCGGCCGTACTCGTAGCCGGCCCGCAGCACGCCGATCGCTTCCTGGGCGTAGGTGGTGGAGAAGTGCACGGGCGGCACGACGGCGCCGGTGCGCGGCTCGAACTCCTGGCCGGCGTGCACGGCGCGGGTGTTGAAGCCGGGGGTGGGTGCGGAGGAGCTTTCTGGCAAAGACATGTGCGTTCCTTTCGGCCGGCGGCCGGGCGCCCCCGGGAGGGCGGTCCGGCTGCCGGGTCAGTTGCTGAGGTCAGTTGCGGGCGTCAGTGGCTTCAGTTGCTCAGGTAGGCGAGGAGGTCGTGGCGGGTCAGGATCCCCACCGGAGCGCCGACGAACGTCACCATGAGGGTGTCCGCGTCGGAAAGGAGTTCGCGGGCCGTCTGGATCGATTCGAGCGAACCGATCACCGGCAGCCGGGCCTCCATGTGTTCGGAGATCTTGTCCGAGAGTTTGGCCTCGCCGCGGAACAGCTTGGCGGTCAGGGTGCGCTCGTCCACGGCGCCGAGGACCTCGCCCATCACCACGGGCGGTTCCTGCGACAGCACCGGGATGTGGGAGACGCCGAACTCGTTCATGATGTTGATGACGTCGCGGACGCTCTCGTTCGGGTGGATGTGCACAAGGTCCGGCAGCTCCCCGGTCTTGGCCTTGAGGATCTCGCCCACGGAGGCTTCGTCGCCGCTGGCCAGGAAACCGTAGGAGCGCATCCACTGGTCGTTGAAGATTTTGGCCAGGTAGCCGCGGCCGGAGTCCGGCAGGATCACAACGACGACGGCGTCGGCCGGCAGGTCCTTGGCGACCTGCAGGGCGGCGACGACGGCCATGCCGGAGGACCCGCCCACGAGCAGGCCTTCCTCGCGGGCCAGCCGCCGCGTCATCTCGAAGGAGTCGGCGTCACTGACGGCGATGACGTCGTCCGGGACGGACTTGTCGTAGTTGGCGGGCCACATGTCCTCGCCGACACCCTCGACGAAGTACGGCCGGCCGGTGCCGCCGGAGTAGACCGAACCGGCCGGGTCAGCGCCGATGACCTTGACCACGCCGCCGTCGGCCTCCGCGCGGTGGGCGGAGACTTCCTTGAGGTACCGGCCGGTGCCGGTGATGGTGCCGCCGGTGCCGGCGCCGATCACGCAGTGCGTGATCCGGCCGTCCGTGTCGCGCCAGATTTCCGGGCCGGTGGATTCGTAGTGGCTGGCTGGGGCGGCCGGATTCGAGAACTGGTCGGGCTTGTAGGCGCCGGGGATCTCGGTGACGAGCCGGTCCGAGACGCCGTAGTAGCTCTGCGGGCTGTCGGGCGGGACGGCGGTGGGCGTCACCACGACCTCCGCGCCGTAGGCCTGGAGCACGGCGCGCTTGTCCTCGCCCACTTTGTCCGGCACGACGAAGATGCAGCGGTAGCCCTTCTGCTGGGCCACGAGGGCCAGCCCGACGCCGGTGTTGCCGGAGGTGGGTTCCACGATGGTGCCGCCAGGCAGGAGTTTGCCGGTGCGTTCGGCCTCCTCGATCATCTTCACCGCGATGCGGTCCTTGATCGAACCGCCGGGGTTCAGGTATTCCAGCTTCACCAGGACCGTGGCCCCGATGCCGTCGGTGACGTGGTGCAGCTTGACGAGCGGCGTATTGCCGATGAGGTCCAGAACGGACTGGGCGTACTTCATAGGTACAAAGTTACCGTCTCCGCCAGCCGGGGGCGGCCCCGACCACGTCGGAGCGGTGACCGGGAGGCGGCTGGTGCGAAGATTATGCGGTGAAACGTGGGGGTGACCAATGAAGCTGAAGAGTTATCTGCTGCCCGCCGGGATGCTGCTCGCCGGTGCCGCGGCGCTGCTCACCGGCCTGCTGCCCTGGCCGGCTTTCCAGGAACTCGCCGGCCGCACCGTCCCCGTGCTCGCGTTCGTCGTGGCCATGTCCGTGGTCACGGAACTGGTGGACGACGCCGGACTGTTCCGGGTGGTGACGGAGCGACTCGCAACGCTGGGCCGGGGTCGGGTCTTCCTGCTGTGGCTGCTGGTGGTCGGCCTGGCCACCGTCTCCACCGTGTTCCTGTCCCTGGATACGACGGCGGTGCTGGTGACGCCCGTCGTCGTGCTGCTGGCGGTGCACGCCAGGATCCCGCCGCTGCCGTTTGCCCTGACCACGATCTGGCTGGCCAACACCGCCTCCCTGCTGCTGCCGGTGTCGAACCTGACCAATCTGCTGGCCCAGGACCGGCTCACCTTGAGTCCGGCCGCCTTCGCCAGTCTCGTCTGGGCGCCCGCACTGGTGGGCGTCCTGGTCCCGATCGGGCTGCTGTGGCTGGCCTTCCGGAAGGATCTGGCCGGCCGCTACGGGCCGCAGCCGGTCCATAAGCCGCGGGACAACGTGCTGCTGTACTCGGCGTCGGGGGTGATGGTGCTGCTGCTGCCCGCGCTGGTCTCCGGCGTGCCCGTGCAGTATCCGGCGATGGCCGCGGCGGCGGTCCTGCTGGGCCTGTTCCTGTGGCGGCGCCGCTCGGCGCTGCGCTGGTCCATGATTCCCTGGCGGCCGCTGATGCTCACTTCGGGGTTGTTCATGGTGGTGGAGGCCCTGCACGCGAACGGCCTCACGCGGTACCTCTCCGGGTTTGCCGGCGCCGGCGAGGGCCTGCCGGCCCTGCTGCAGCTCGCGGGCCTGGGCGCCGGTGCGGCGAACGCGGTGAACAATCTGCCGGCTTACCTCGCGCTGGAACCGGTGGGCAATTCGCCGGTGCGGCTCGCGGCCCTGCTGATCGGAGTCAATCTGGGACCGCTGGTGACGCCCTGGGCGTCGCTGGCCACGCTGCTGTGGCACGAACGGCTCCGCACGCTGAACGTCGAGATCCGCTGGGGCGGGTTCGCGGTCGCCGGCCTCGCCGCCGTCGTCCTCACCGTCCCGCTGGCGGTCGTGGCCCTCTGGCTCACCACCGGGATGCACTGAGGCCGGCGTGCCCCGCGTGCCTCAGGCGCCGATGTCGTTTCCTGCGGCGGCGCTTCCCTCCGGCGCGGCGTTCTGCCACAGGCCGACGATGTTGCCCTCGGTGTCCCGGAAATAGGCGGCCCAGCCCATGGTGCCGACTTCCTGCCGTGGCTGTACTGTACTGCCACCCAGGGCATGGATCTTCTCCAGCGCCGCGTCGATGTCCTCCACGTCCACTGTGACAACCGGGGATGTGAGTTCCCCCTCGCGGCGGAACATGCCGCCGTTGATCGAGCCCGGAACGGAGGGCATGCCCGACTCATCCGACGGCGTCGTCATGAGCATGGCGTAACTCATCTCCGGCACGGCATCTATTTTCCAGCCGAACGCCGAGCGGTAGAACTCCCGTGCGCGGCTCTCGTCGTCTGCGGGGATCTCGAAATGTACTACTCCACCAGCCATCACGCTCTCCTAGGAACAAAGGATTCGGGCCAAATGCCAGGCGTGGGCGCCCAACACCACAGCCGGAGTCTAGTCCTGGTCTACCCCGGAGTTAAGGGCCGTCCGGCCCATGCCTTCGACGGGCAGCGGCGGCCGCTGTCAGGCGTTCGTGGAATCATGGTCGGATGACCATTGCAGACGTTCCCGCCGGCGTTGCCGCCGCGGCGGACGCCTCCCTGCGGTGGCACCCGGGCGGCCCCTTCGACCTGATGCAGACCATCGGGACGCTGCTGCGGGGGCACGGCGATCCGTCCATCCGCACGGCGGCGGACGGCCTCTGGATGGCGTTCACCACGCCGTCGGGTCCGGCCACGCTCCGGCTGACGGTGGCTTGTCCGTCGGACTGCCCGCCGGCGGGTCCCGCCGTCGAGATCCAGGCCTGGGGGCCGGGGGCGGCCGACGCCGCAGCGTCCGCGCCGCGGATGCTGGGCCGCGACGACGACTGGTCCGCCTTCGATGAGCCCGCGTTCCACGCCACCCTCCCCCGGATGGTGGTTGAGGCCCGACGCCGGAACCCCGCCGTCCGGCTGCCCGCCACAGGCCGCCTGATCGACTCGCTCGTGCCCACGATCCTGGAGCAGAAGGTCACCGTGATCGAGGCCCGGCGCGGCTACCGCTACCTGATGTACCGCTTCGGCACCCCGGCCCCCGGCGCCGGCAGGGTGGCGCCGGCGAACCTGCTGGTGCAGCCCACCGCCGAACAGTGGCTGCGCATCCCGTCCTGGGAATGGCACAAGGCCGGCGTGGGCCCGCAGCGCTCGGCGACCGTCATGCGCGCGCTGCGCTCCGCCGCCGCGCTGGAACGGCTGGCGGCGCTCCCGGCCGCGGAGGCCTCCGCGAAGCTGCAGTCCATCCCCGGCATCGGCGTGTGGACCGCGGCGGAGGTCATGCAGCGCACGCACGGCTGCCCGGATTCGATTGCGGTGGGCGACTACCACCTGGCGGCGTATGTGGGGGCGGCGCTGACCGGGCGCCGGACCGACGACGCCGGGATGCTCCGGCTGCTGGCCCCGTGGGCCGGGCACCGGCAGCGCGTGGTCCGGATGATCAGCCTCAGCGGCTTCCGCAAACCCACCTTCGGCCCGCGGATGACCATCCAGGACCACCGCGGCCACTAGCACCCGGCGGTTTCCAGCCGTCGTCGCAGCGTCATTTTCCGCGTGGTCCCGCCGAGTCGACGACTAAGACCTTTCGACATCAGGATCCTTCTTCGTATTTGTTAGGTGTTCGGGGTTAGCGGTCGACCGGGTGTGCCGGTTCGCGGTGTTCGAGGACGTCGATGACGGCGTGCGCGGCGGCCAGTCCGGCCCGTGTCCGGGCTTCGGCTGTCTGGCCGGCGAGGTGGGAGGTGATGAGCACGTTGTCCAGGCCCCGAAGAGGGCTGTCGCCCGGTAGGGGTTCGCTCTCAAGCACGTCCAGCGCGGCGCCGGCAATGGTGCCCTCGGAAAGTGCTGTGGCCAGGGCCTCTTCATCAATGAGTGAGCCGCGGGCGGTGTTGATGAGGACGGCGGTGGGTTTCATCGCTTGGAGCCGGGGCGCATCGATGAGTTTGCCGATGCTCTGGCCTCCACGGGTGTGCAGGGAGAGGTAGTCAGCGTCGCGGATGACCGTGTCGAAATCGGTGAACTGGACCGCGTTGTTGCCGCGGTCGGGGTGGGCGGTGCTGACCAGGACGGTCATGCCGAGGGCGACACCCAGGCTTGCAGTGGCGCGTCCGCTGGGGCCGTAGCCGATGATGCCCAGGGTGGAACCGCGCAGTTCGTGGCCGGCTTCCCGGGGCCAGTGGCCTTGGCCTACGGCGGCGGTGACCTCCACGAGGCGGCGTGCGGCCATGATGATCAGTCCGATGGTCAGTTCGGCAACCGAGTGGTGGTTTGTTCCGGGGGCGTTGCAGACCCTGATTCCCTGAGCGGACGCGGCCCGGACGTCGATGGAGTCGTAGCCCACGCCGCTGCGCGCGATGACTTGCAGGGAGGCAGCGCCGGTGAGCATGTCGGCGGTCACGGGTTCGCTGGCGAGGATGGCGCCGGATATGCCGTCGAACAACGAGCGGCGTTCCTCAAGGGTCCGCGGCCCCCGGGATGGCGAGTAGACCGGTTCCAGACCGCGTTCGCGCAGGAGCTGGTCAACGGTATCTCCCGGGTAAAGGTAGTCGGTGGTGATCAGGATGCGTGGGGCCATGGTGCGGGTGGCTTCCTATTTTGTTTGGTGCGGATGAGCTGCTGACATCGGGGCGTGGGCTTACGGTTTGGGCGGCTCAGGGCCGCCGCGGTCCGCGCGGCGGCCCTGCTGGGTGCGGTGTTAGTGGACGTCGACCTTGTCCGCTTCCACAACGGTTGGTGTCGTTGATTCGATTTCGTGCTTCTTTTGGCCTGAGGCGTGCAGGGCTTTGCGGGCCTGTTCGGGATCGTAGTCCTTTTCCCACTTGCCGACGACGACGGCTGCCATCACGTTGCCCAGGACGTTGATGAACACCCGGCCTTCGTTCAGGAGCCGGTCGATGCCGACGATGAGGGCGAGAGCGGCCAGCGGGATGCCGCCGACCGAGCTCAGGGTGCTGGCGAGGACGATGAAGGCGCCGCCGGCGATTCCAGCGGTGCCCTTGCTGGTGAGCATCATGACGCCGACCATGACGAGCTGCTGTTCCCAGGAGAGGTCCATGCCGACGGCCTGAGCCAGGAAGACGGAGGCCATGGTCAGGTAGACGGCGGATCCGTCGAGGTTGAAGGAGAACCCGGACGGGATCACGATGCCCACGGTGGACTTGCCGACGCCCATGGCTTCGAGCTTCTTGATCAGCTGCGGGAGGACCGCTTCGCTGGAGCAGGTGCTCAGGGCGATCAGCAGTTCGGCCTTGAAGTAGCGCATCACTATGAAGATGTTCAATCCGCAGGCACGGGCGATGGTGCCCAGGACCACGAGGACGTAGAGGACGCAGGTCGCGGTGAACAACAGGACGAGGTAGCCGAGTTGCTGCAGGCTGGCTGTGCCGTAGTTGGCCACCACTGCCGCCAGCGCCCCGAAGGTACCGATGGGGGCAAGGCGCATGACCCAGTTGACGATCTTGAAGATGACCACGGACAGGGCCTGGATGCCCTTGGTGAGGAACGCGCCGGATTCTCCGGAGACGTTCATGGCGGCACCGAACACGATCGATACCATCAGCGCGGCGATGATGGTGTGGCCGGTCAGGGCGCCGAACAGTGATTCGGGAATGATGTTGTTGACGAATTCGAGGCCATCGAAGCCCTTATTGGCGGCCGCTGGGACCATGCTGGCGTCCAGCTTGTCCGGGTCGATGTTCATGCCTTCGCCAGGGCGGAAGACGTTGGCGACGACCAGGCCGATCAGCATCGACACCAGCGACAGGGCGATGAAGTAGCCCAGGGCCTTGACACCGATGCGGCCGGCTTTGCGCAGGCTGTCCATCGAGGCGATG
This sequence comes from Pseudarthrobacter ribosi, assembly GCF_055412865.1. Classification (NCBI taxonomy): domain Bacteria; kingdom Bacillati; phylum Actinomycetota; class Actinomycetes; order Micrococcales; family Micrococcaceae; genus Pseudarthrobacter; species Pseudarthrobacter ribosi. The sequence continues at coordinate 195,438 of NZ_JBVAYZ010000002.1, forward strand.
CCCAGGGACACCACGCAGAACACCACAGGGATCACGATCATTTTCACCAGGGCGATGAACCAGTCGCTGAGCGGGGTGAGCTGTTTGCCGACTTCCGGCAGGAGGAACCCGACGGCGATGCCCAGGACGGCACCTAGGACGACCTGGAACCAGAGTTCGCGCAGCAGCCGGCCGAACCGGGATCGCTGCTTGGGCGGGTGGGCGGAATGTTGCGGGTTCTGCATGGTGTGGGACGACATCTTGGGTGCTCCTTTGCACGTCAGACAGAGAAAATTGGAGAGGTGCGGTCCCGGGCAGTGACGCTGCCCGGGACCGGGGGCACTACCGGACTGGTCAGTTGTGCAGTGCGTGCAGGACCTTGTAGAACTCCGCCTTGCCTTCGAGCCCGATGCCCGGCAGATCGCCCGGGGCCACGCGGCTGTTGGTGATGACGGCGTCGTCGGTGAAGCCGCCGGTGGGCTGGAACTCGCCCGGGTAGGACTCGTTGCCGCCGAGCTTGAGGGCAGCTGCGATGTGCAGGGAGAACTGGTGTCCGCCGTGGGGGATGCAGCGGCGTGAGGACCAGCCGTGCTGGGCGAGCATGTCCTGGATCCGGCGGTATTCGGTCAGGCCGTAGCTCAGGGCCGGGTCGACCTGGATGAAGTCGCGGTCCGGGCGCATCCCGCCGTAGCGGATCAGGTTGCGGGCGTCCTGGAGGGAGAACAGGTTCTCTCCGGTTGCGATCGGGTTCTTGTAGTGCTCGGAGAGGGTGGCGTTCAGGGCGTAGTCCAGCGGGTCGCCGACTTCCTCGTACCAGAACAGCCCGTACTGGTCGATGGCTTGGCCGTACGCCAGCGCGGTCTCCAGGTCGAACTTGCCGTTGACGTCCACCATCAGGCGGGAGCCGTCGCCGTCGAGGACCTCGATCACGGCTTCGATGCGGCGAAGGTCTTCAGCGAGGTCGGCGCCCCCGATCTTCATTTTGACCACGTCGTAGCCCTTGGCGAGGAAACCGCGCATTTCGTTCTGCAGGTCCTCGAGGGACTTGCCGGGTGCGTAGTAGCCGCCTGCCGCGTAGACGAAGACGTCCTTGTCCGGATTTCCGTCGCCATAGTGGTCTGAGATCCACCGGTAAAGCGGCACGCCGGCGATCTTGGCCGCGAGGTCGTGCAGCGCCATGTCGGCTACGCCGACGGCGACCGACCGTTCGCCGTGGCCGCCCGGCTTCTCGTTGGACATCATCAGGTCCCACGCCGTCTCCGGGGAGAGCTGGCCGTCCGCATCGAGAAGGTCCTCGGACGGGGCATCCATGATGCGCGGCAGAATGCGGTCTTTCAGGATGCCCGTGGCGTTGTAGCGGCCGTTGGAGTTGAAGCCATAGCCAACCACAGGCTTGCCATCGACAAACACATCGCTGACGAGGGCGATGATCGTGCAGTCCATCTTGGTGAAGTCAATGAAGGCGTTCCGGATCGAGGAACTGATGGGAATGGTGCCTACGTGGGCGGAAACGATTTTCATCTTTGAATCTCTCCTGAGTGGGTATCTTATTTCTTATAAGTCTTGACCTGAAGCTAGGCCGGTAGTTGCGGGAACATCAGTCCCCCGAAGATATATCTTATAAGACTGTGGGTTCGAGGCTAGCCCAGGAGTGACGGGGGGCACAAGGCTCCTGAGGGAATTTCTTATAAGATGTTCCCCGGCCTATACTGTGCACGAGGGGCGTCACCACCCCGATGATGGATTCGGAGCGGCAGATGAACACCACAAACGTCTTTTCCAGTAAGGGCAGCCTGGCGTACAACGAACTCCGCCAGCTGATCCTCTCCGGTGGCCTTGCCCCGGGCTCGCGCATCTCCCAGTACGAACTGGCGGAGAACATGCAGATGAGCATCACTCCCCTGCGTGAAGCGATCCGCCGGCTCTCGAGCGAGGGCCTGATTATCATGGACACCCACCGGGATTCCCGGGTGGCCACCATGAGCGCCTCCGAAGCACGAGAACTCCTGGAAGTCCGCCTCTCGCTTGAACCCTCAGCCACAGAATTGGCAGCCTTCCGCCGGACTGAAGCGGATATCTCCGCGATGCGCGCGGCAGCCGGGAAGCTGCTCCCTGTCACCCGGGTCTGGGGCGAGGACGCGATCACTGTGCACAGGGAATTCCACCGGGCCGTCTACGCCGCCTCGCACAACGACGTCTTGATCAAGCTCCTGGATGACTTGTGGGACAAATCCGACCGATACCGCCGGATCGGCCTCGAGCTCCCCTCCGGGGATGAGCCCCGAATGATCGATCTGAACCAGCACCACCAGATCCTCGAGCTCGTCATCGCCGGCGACGGCGACGGCGCGGCCGAACTCGCACGCACCCACATCGCCAACAGCCTGACAGCCTCGGTGACCGGAGCCCTGGAGGAACGCGAGAACGTCCAGTCAGCAACCCTGGAGAAAACCGCCTAGAATCCGCCGGCTCCCCCAGTAGGCAACCCCGCCTGTGGACGGCCCTGCCTGTTGGGTATAGCGTGGCGGCATGGCGCCCGGCAGCCCGGGGGCGCCTGGGAACATACTCCTGGAGCACCCGTGATCCACACCGCGAAGCTCACGAAAAACTTCGTCGTCAAGAAGGACACCATCGAGGCGGTCAAGGGCATCGACCTTGACGTGGCCCCCGGCGAACTCGTGGCCTTCCTCGGCCCGAACGGCGCGGGAAAATCCACCACCCTTCGCATGCTGACCACCCTGCTGACGCCCACGTCCGGCACCGCCACGGTTGCGGGCCTGGACGTCGCGGCGGATCCTGCCGGCGTGCGGGCCAGGATCGGCTACATCGGACAGGGCAATGGCGGCGGCCACAGCTTCCGGGTCATCGACGAGATGGTCATGCAGGGCCGCTTCTACGGCATGAACAGTGCGGACGCGCTGGCCCGGGCCGATGAGCTGCTTAAATCCCTGGACCTCACCGAGCTCGCGAAACGCACCGTCATCAAGCTCTCCGGGGGCCAGCGGCGGCGGATGGACGTGGCCCTGGGGCTGATGCATTCACCCCGGCTGCTGTTCCTCGACGAACCGTCCACCGGCATGGACCCGCAGAACAGGGCCAATCTCTGGGAGCACATCACGCACATGCGTGCCGAGCACGGAACCACCATCGTGCTGACCACCCATTACATGGACGAGGCGGATGCCATGTCCGAGCGGGTGGTCGTCATCGACCACGGCACGATCATCGCCGACGACACTCCCGCGCGGCTCAAGGCAGATCTGGCCGGAGACCTGCTGGCCGTGGAAGTGGCCGCGGGGTCGGCCGCCGCGGTGCGGGGACTGCTGCGGCGGACCGCCGCGGAAGGCGGACTCGACGAATCCGAGGTCGACGGCCTAGTCCGGTTCCGGCTGCGGCTCACGCACGGCTCCCGGCTGGCCCCGGACCTGCTGCGGCAAATGCACGACGCCGGCGCACCCGCGCTGTCCCTGGAACTGAAGCCGCCGACCCTGGATGACGTGTTCCTCGAACTGACCGGGCGCAGCCTGCGGGAAGGGGCGAAGGTCTGATGCCCGGGAACGGCCCGCGGCCCGACGCCGACGTGAAGCAGCCCGGGGCCGGGCAGCTCCTGCGGGACATCTGGTACGTGTTCCTGCGCGAGATGCTGCTTCCGCTGCGGGACCCCTTTTCGCTGGTCTTCTCCCTGCTCCAGCCGCTGATATTTCTCGCCCTGTTCGGACCTCTTCTCGGATCCGCGGTGGGGGCACCAGCCTTCGGGGGCCAGTCGACGCTGCAGTGGTTTTTGCCCGGCGTCGTGGTCATGATCGCACTGTTCGGCACGTCCATGACCGGCTCCAACCTGCAGTACGAGCTCATGACGGGTTCCTACGAGCGGATCCTGGCCACACCGCTGTCCCGTTCCTCGCTGATGATCGGGCGGGCGCTCAAGGAGTGGGCCCCCCTGGTGGTGCAGGGCCTCCTGATCGCCGTCGTGTGCGTTCCCTTCGGCTTCGCCTTCTACCCGCTTCACGTGCTGTTCGGGCTGGTCATCCTGGGGATTTTCGGCATCGGCCTCGGAGCGTTGTCCTATTCACTGGCCCTGGTCTCGCAGAGCAAGGAATGGATTTTCTGGGCGGTTCAGCAGACCCTGTTGTTTCCGCTCATGATCCTGTCCGGCATTATGCTGCCCATCGAGGCCGGGCCGGAATGGATGCAGGCGGCGAGCCTGTTCAATCCCCTGACGTATCTTGTGAACGCCGAACGCGAACTCTTCGCCGGGGCCGTGGGGGTGGACACGCTGCTCGGGCTGGCCGCCGCCGGTGTGACAGCCGCCGTCGGGCTTGCCGTAGGCATCCGGACGGTCCACCGGAACACGCGCTAGAGACCCAGCCGGGCCACTGCTTCCTGCCGCATGTCCACCTTGCGGATCTTGCCGGAAACCGTCATCGGGAAGTTCTCGCGCACGTCCACGTAGCGCGGGATCTTGTAGTGCGCCAGCTTCCCGCGGCAGAACTCGGCCAGGCTGCCGGCATCCAGCGGGGCGGCACCGGGCTTGAGGATGACGCAGGCCATCAGCTCCTCGCCGTACTTCGCGTCCGGCACACCGATCACCTGCACATCCTGGATGTCCGGGTGCGTGTACAGGAACTCCTCGATCTCGCGGGGGTAGACGTTCTCGCCGCCGCGGATCACCATGTCCTTGATCCGGCCCTCGATCACGATGTAGCCGTCCTCGTCCATCCGGGCCAGGTCCCCGGTGTGCATCCAGCCGTCGGCGTCGATGGCCTCCGCGGTCTTGTCCGGCTGGTTCCAGTAGCCCTTCATGACCGAATACCCGCGGGTGCACAGTTCGCCGATCTCGCCGCGCTGCATCACGTCACCGGTCATCGGGTCCACCACCTGGCTTTCCAGCTGCGGCATGGTCCGGCCCACGCTCTGGGTGCGCTGGGCCATCGTGTCCACGCTGCGGGTCATGGTGGACACCGGCGAGGTCTCCGTCATGCCGTAGCAGATGACCACATCGGTCATGTTCATCTCCGAGATGACGCGGTTCATCACCTCGATGGGACACAGCGACCCCGCCATCACCCCGGTGCGCAGGGTGGAGAGGTCGTAGGAGGCAAAGTCCGGCAGCGCGAGTTCGGCGATGAACATCGTGGGCACGCCGTACAACGACGTGCCGCCGAAGTCCTGCACGGCCTCCAGCGCCGCGGCGGGCGTGAACCCCCGGCCCGGGATAATGGTGGCGCAACCGTGGCTGAGGGCGGCCAGGTTTCCGATCACCATGCCGAAGCAGTGGTAGAACGGCACCGGCAGCACCACCCGGTCGTGCTCGGTGTACCCCATCAGCTCGCCGATCGAGTAGCCGTTGTTCAGGATGTTGTGGTGCGAGAGCGCGGCCCCCTTGGGGAAGCCGGTGGTCCCGGAAGTGTACTGCAGGTTGATCGCGTCGTGGGGGTCCAGCTCGGCCATGCGCGCCTTCAGCGCGGCATGGGCGACGTCGTCGGCCCGCTTGAGCAGCTCCGCGAACGTCCGCTCCGCTGGGGTTTCAGGGACGCCGGCGGTGAGCCCGGGCAGTCCGGCGTCGGGCAGGAACACGAGTTCGTGCAGCTCCGGGCATTCGGCGAGCGCCTGCCGGGCCATGCCGGTGTAGTCGCTGTTGCGGTCCGACGGCGCCGCGACCAGCATCCGCATGCCGTTCTGCTTGACCACGAAGTCCAGTTCATGGCTGCGGTAGGCGGGATTGACGTTGACCAGGATCGCCCCAACCTTGGCCGTCGCGTACTGCAGGATGGTCCACTCGGCACAGTTCGGGCTCCAGATGCCGATCCGGTCACCCTTGGCTACGCCCAGGGCCAGCAGCGCGCGCGCCACGCGGTCGACGTCGTCGTTCAGCTTGGTGTAGCTCCAGCGGCGGGCTTCTTCCCCCGGCACTGCCGCGGCTTCGATCAGGGCGTCCTGGTAGGGGAACCGGGCCACGACCCGTTCGAAGTTGTCGCCGATGGTTTCCTCGAGCAGCGGGACGTCAGTGTCCCCGGCTGTGTATGCAAGCATGATGTGACGCTACCAACACTCGGCCCCCAAAAGAAGAGTAAAGCTTGGATGTCCTACGAAATCTTGGGGACATATTGCCGCCGCCCGGTATTGTGAAAACCATGAGCGCACCCATTGATCTTCAGGCCATCTTCATCCCCAACGACGGCGAGTTCTTCCGTGTGAAGCTCGCGCTGGAGATCGCGATAGACGAGGTGGTCAACGAACCCGGCTGCATCCGCTACGAGCTCACCGAGGCCAGCGAGGACAAGCTGGTCCTGACCGAACGGTGGGCCTCGCAGGAGGACCTGGACACGCACTCGAAAGGCACCGCCGTCCAGGACCTCAACGAATCCCTCAGCGCCCTGCTGGCCGAGCCGGTCAAGCTTGTGAAGCTCTAGCCGGACCCAGACCCACGACAGAACAAAGCACCGCGGGGTCACTCCGCGCCCATCAATCCGAAGATTGTAGGCGCGGAGTGGCCCCGCGTTGCTGTTAGCCGATGAGGTGCTGTTTGCCGGTGAGGGGTGGCGCTTAGGCCTCCGGGATCTGGCTGCCGTCCTGCTTGCCGGACGCGGCGGCGGCCTGGGACCGGGCCACATGCGCGTGGACTTCCTCCATGTCGAGGGCCTTGACGGCGTCCACGACCTGCTCCAGCTGCTGGGCGTTCAGCGCACCCGGCTGGGAGAAAACCAGCACCTTCTCGCGGAACGCCATCAGCGTCGGGATGGACGTAATGCCAGCCTCGGCGGCGAGCTGCTGCTCGGCCTCGGTGTCCACCTTGGAGAAGACGACGTCCTGGTGCTTCTCGGAAACGGCGGCGTATGTGGGGCCGAACTGCTTGCACGGGCCGCACCATTCGGCCCAGAAATCAACGAGGACAATGTCATTGTCCTCGACGGTGGATGCGAACTGTTCACCTGTAAGGTCTACGGTAGCCATGGGTCAACGGTACGCGAGCAGCCCCCGCTTGTCCCCTGCATTTCGCTGTTGGCACATCCATGTGACGGCCGTCCCCCGCCCCCCTGCCATCCGGCCCGGGGCCCTAGGACCCTGGCCCGCTCGGTGGCCGCGGCCTACCATCGGCGCCATGCCCCCAGACCCGGCAAACACCGCCAGCCAGGCCATCACGGTCGACTCCCTGACCAAGAAATTCGGCCGCCGCGAAGTCCTGCACGGGGTCAGCTTCGGCATCGAGTAGGGCTCCGTTTTTGGCGTGATCGGGCCCAACGGTGCAGGCAAGACGACCGTCATGCGGTGCCTGTTCGACATCATCCGGCCCACCGCCGGCACGTCGACGGTGCTGGGCGAGAACGCCCGGACCGCGGGCCCGGCGCTGCGCCGCCGGATCGGTTATCTGCCCGGCGAGCTGTTCCTGGAAGGGCGGATCACCGGCCGCAAGCTGCTGTCCCACTACGCGGACATCAGCGGCCCCGTCCGGCCGGGCCGGGTCGATGCCCTGGCCGAACGGTTGGGCCTGGATCTGGACCGCCACACCCGCAAGCTCTCCAAGGGCAACAAGCAGAAGCTGTGGCTCGTCCGGCCTTTATGCATGATCCCGAGTTGCTCGTGCTGGACGAGCCGACGAGCGGGCTGGACCCGCTGGTCCAGCAGGAATTCCTCACCATGGTCCGGGAGGCCCAGACCAACGGGCAGACCGTCTTCCTCAGTTCCCATGTGCTCAGCGAAGTCCAGCAGGCCGCCGACCAGGTCGCGATCCTCCGCGACGGCCGCATCATCACCGTCGCCACCGTGAACAGCCTGCGGGAAGGCGCGGTCCGGCACGTACGGTTCACCGCCGCCGGGGTTTCGGCGCCCGACGCCGGCGCGCTGCTGGCCGGGGTGCCCGGGTCCTTGAGCTTTACGGCACCATCCGCGGCAACGGCAACGGCGCCGGCACCACGAACGGCGGGAACGGCGGCTATGGACGCCGCCGACGGAAAGGTCACGGCGCATGAGCAAGCCGCTGCCGCTGTTCACGCGGGCGTTCGTGGACTCCTGGCGTTCCACGCTCGGGTGGGCGGCAGGGCTCGCCGCCACGATCTTCCTCTACCTGCCGCTCTATCCCTCGATCGGCGGAAGCCCGGAGATGCAGGGCGTGATGGATGCCTTACCGCCGGAGATGATCAAGGCCCTCAACTACGACCAGATCACCTCGGGACCCGGCTACACCCAGGCCACCGTGTTCGGGCTGATCGGCTTCCTGCTGATGACCATCGCGTCCGTGGCATGGGGTGCGGCGGCGGTCGGCGGGGACGAGGAATCGGGCCAGCTGGAACTGACCCTGGCGCACGGTGTGACCCGCACGCAGGTGGTCCTGGAGCGGGCGCTGGCCATCCTGCTGCGCGTGCTGCTGCTCGTGGCCCTGGTGTTCGTGCTGATCCGGGTGCTGACCGATTCAGCACAGCTGAACATCAGGCCGGAGAACCTTTCGGCGTCTCGGTGCTGTTCGCGGGGCTGACCATGCTCTCGGGCAGCACGGCGCTGTTCGCCGGCGCGGTGACGGGGCGGAAGACCTACGGGCTGGCCGCCGGCGCCGGCGTCGGCGTCCTGGGCTATGTGTTCAATGCCGTGGGCCGGCAAAGCGAGGACGTCGACTGGCTCCTGAACCTATCGCCCTACAGCTGGGCTTACGGCAACAATCCGGTGGCGTATGGGGCGGACTGGGCGGCCGCCGGCTGGCTGTGGGGAATCTCGACCGTTCTCGTGGCGCTCAGCGCGGCGGCACTGAGCCGGCGCGACGTCGGGACCCAGGTGTAGGCCGGCTCAAGCCCAGACGTGGGGTGCCGGGCGCCGCGCACCGGGGAGGGCGTTGGTTTCGCGCCATTCGTGGATCCATTCGGGCAGCTCGAGGTCGGCCGGCGGCGCCCCGAACTCGCGGAGGATGTCCTCCTGGCTGACCGGTTTGCCCTTGCTGACCAGGCGGGTGGCGATGAAGGCCCGGGCGTAGATTTCCCCGTCCACCACCATGCGCTGCTCGAAGTAGATGGCCTTCTCGTCGAGGCCGATGATCTTCGTTTCGATCGTGTACCGCTGCCACAATTGCAGCGACCGGCGGAAGGCGATGGTCTCCCCCGCCGCCACGGGGCTCCATCCCCGGCGGCGCATGGCCTTCCAGGTTCCGCTGCGGGCCATCAGGTCAAACCGGCCCAGGTCCATCAGCGAGAAATACATGCCGTTGTTGACATGCATCGCGATGTCGATGTCGGTCGGCAGGACCTTCAGCGGCAGCGACGCCGTGTCCCAGATGCTCAGCGGGGGGCGGCGGGCGGACGTGAAAAGCAGGACAAGCGTGCGGAGGAGCAGATGCATGGAAACTATGTTACCCGCGAGTAATAACGCTGCCAAGGACCGAGACCGTGGGTCTGGGTCCGGGACCGCGGATCAGCCAGCAGTTGTTGGTCCCGATCGCCCGCTGCTCCCCCGGGTCCGCATGCGGCAGCACCAGGGCCGTGTTTTCGTCGACAGCCATGGCCTTGTCGACCATCCCGTGCACGACGGTGGCGACCGCACGGCCCAGCGTGCCGGCCTGCGCGGCGTGGACGTCGACAGCGAACGAGACAAGTCCCAGCCCCGCGCGGAGCTCTACCTCGCCGAGCCCCTCAGACGCTTCCTCGGGGCACACCTCGACGCCCCGGACCCGGTAGCCGCCGACAATCGCCCGCCCCGGCGCAATCATGGCACCGGCGGAGAAGCCCAGATAGGGGGCGCCCGCGGCGACTGCCTGGCGGATGGCGGGCGCGGCGGTCCGCAGGCCCTCGGCGTAGACGGGGGTGGGGCCGCCGCCGACGACAATCGCGTCGACTCCGTCGAACGCCTGGGGGTCCACAGTTCCCCGGCGGTGCAGCAGGACCGTGGCCACATCGCACGGCATCCGGCGGTGCAGGGGATCGACGTAGGCGGGGAGGAAGTATTCGGCGCTGCCTTCGTGGTCAACCAGCACCACGGCGATCCGCGGCGGCCGGCCGCCCCCGGTGCGGTGCCGGGCCTCCGCGATGAACTGGTCGAAGATCACCGGAGTCGACACGGTATCCGGGCCACCGCCGACCAGAAAGATGCTCATGGCTTCAAGGTACCCGGATCGCTGCCACGGGTGGGGCAGAAATGCGTATTACGCTGTGCGGATGACAACAGAGCTGACCGTTCGGACCGCCGTGTTGGACGACGCCGCCGGCATTGCGCGGGTGCACCTCCAGGCCTGGCGCGAGAGCTACGCCCACCTGCTGCCGGCGGAGTCCCTGGCCGGGCTGCAGCAGGGCCCGCGGGAAGAGCGCTGGCGCGCAATCATCGCCGCCGCCACCTCGGACATCCGGGTGGCCTGCGCAGGGACGGACATCATCGGCTGGGCGAGCGCGGGGGCCGGCCGCGATGATGACGGACCCCGGCCCAGGGAGCTGTCGGGCATCTACGTGCTCGCCAGCCACTATGGCTCGGGGGCGGGGCAGATGCTGCTGGACGCGGCCGTGGGCGACGCCGGCGCGTACCTCTGGATAGCGGAGCATAATCCCCGGGCCTTCGCTTTCTACCGGCGCAACGGCTTCGTCCCGGACGGGGCGACCGCTGAGCATGAGCTGGCCGGCACTCCGGTCCGGATCCTGCGGATGGTGCGCTGAACCGTGCCCGGAGAAGTGCCCTCAGAAACGCTGAGCGGTACGGGCGGGGTCAGTCCGTGGCGATCAGTTCGGCTTCGAAGCCGTCGGAATTCACCAGGTATGCGGCGAAGTGGTCCGGGCCGCCGGCATGCGGATATTTCTCCGGGAACAACTCACGCCAGCCGTGCCCGACGGCGGCCGCGGCCAGCGCGTCGACCTGTGCCCTGGTCCCGGCGCTGAACGCCAAATGGTTGAGTCCGGGAGCGGTGCGGTCATGCTCCCGGCCGCTGAGGGCCGGGGATTCCTCGACGACGATGTACGTCGGCCCCCGCCGCCAGCTGCACCCGTCCGGCCAGTCCTGGTAGTCCTGGTAGCCCAGCCGGGCCAGGAGCCAGCCCCATTCGTCCTTGGCGCGGCCAAGGTGCGGCACCCACAGTTCAACATGGTGCAGGGCCCCGAGCGATTCATCAGTCACCCAGAGAGTCTCGCACGCCAAGGCCCGCCGGTTTCCGCCGGGCTCCGCCAGACACAGGCACCTCAGTTTCAGGTGCTTCAGTATCCGGCGCCTCAGAACAGGATGCGCTGCAAGAGCATGTGGTCGCGCCAGCCCCCGGCAATTTTGAGGTAGGCCGGTGCCACGCCGATTTCCGTGAAGCCCGACCGTTTGAGGATCTTCTGTGAGGCGGCGTTGTGCTGTAGGGTCGCGGCCTGCAGCCGGTGCAGGCCCAGTTCGTCCCGCGCCGCGTCGACGGCGAAGGCGACCGCCGCGGAGCCGACCCCGCGCCCGGTGTAGTCCTTGTCCACCCAGTACCCGAGGTGGGCGTTGAGGAACGGCCCGCGGACGATGCCGCTGAGGGTCATCAGGCCCACAATTTTTTCCCCGTCCGTCAGCACCCACGGAACGTCGGATCCCGCGATGAACAGGGCCAGCTTGGACTGGACGCTCATCATCTGCCCGTCAACGGTAAAGAATTCCTCGGCCCGCAGCGGTTCCCACGGCGCCAGGTGTTCGCGGTTGCGCAGGTAGGCGGCGCACATGGGTTCCGCGTCGGTGGCCCTCAACACCCGGATCCGGACGCTGCCCGCCAGGGCCCTGCTGGTCCCGGTCATCGGAGGGCCCCGGGAAGCGCCTCAGTCTTCGTCATCGTCGTCGTCGTCCTCACTCGAATCGGTCCCGCGGACAATGACGCTGGCGACGCCGTTCAGGTCCATCAGCGGAAGAACCAGGTTGCGCAGCGGGTGGCGGCCGAAGAACCGCACCTCCATCGAGACCATCGGCTTCTGCTCATCGCCGGTCCTCCGGGTGCGCAGGATCGAGGAACTGAACCCCATGGTGGTGGCGATTTCGAGAATCTGCCGCAACACGCCCTGGCCATCGACGTAATCGATGTGCATCACGCGGTTTCTGTCCACGGAGGGAATCCTGCGGACCGCCGGGGCAATCACGAACAGCGTGAGGAGGTGGAAGACCGTCAGAACGGCACCCAGGGAGACCATGCCGGCTCCGCAGGCCATCCCCACCGCGGCAGATACCCAGATGGTGGCGGCCGTGGTGAGCCCGCGGACCACGTCCCGCCCCTTGAAGATGACGCCGGCGCCCAGGAAGCCGATGCCGCTGACGATCTGGGCCGCGATGCGCGACGGGTCCACGACGGCTCCGGGCACCATCACAAAGGCGAAGCCGTACGCGGACACGAGGGTGAAGGCGCACGAGCCGAGTCCCACCAGCACATGGGTCCGGTAGCCCGCGCTCTTCTGCCGGACCTGCCGTTCAATGCCGATCGCCGAACACAGCACGAACGTCGCGGCCAGCAGCCCGGCTTCCACCAGGCTTGTGTCGGTGAAGAATGCGAACATGCCACCTCCTTCCTTGGCCCGTCAACCAGCGGCGGACCGGCCCGGATCACTCCCCTATTGCTGACTCTAGCAAGGCGGCAGTCAGCCGTCGTCGGACTCTTTTTCGGACCCGTGGTCAGACTCGTCCGGCCCGTTGTCGGGCCTGTCGTCGGGGGCCTCGACGCTGTACGGCGCCCGGGGCGCCCGGGAGTACAGCTCATCGAGGCGTTCGTTCAGTGCGTGGGCGAGGATGTCCCGCTGCAGTGGGGGCAGCGCCATGGCGCCGTGGATGTACGCCTCAACCTCGAACTGCCCGGCGTGGCCGCCGAGGGTGAAGTACCTCAGCCACAGCTCTTCAATGCTGACGTCGGCATGGCGCAGCGAGTCGGCAAATCGCTGCCGCTGTTCGCTCTCCTCGCCGCCCAAGGCCATGCCGTCGTCCTGCGCTTAATTTTCGAAGGTCCTGGCCGCAGCCAGCAGCTCCGCCGCGACCAGCGCCAGGGGCTTCCCGGTCTGCCGCGACAGCATCATCAAGTCCCTGAATGCGTCGTCATCATTGGTGCCGTTCTGGGCCATCAGCAGGCCCTTGGCCATGCTGATCGCGTCCCGCTGCGCCAGCGATTCCTGCAGGCGGACGCTCAGCGTCCGGGCAGCCTCACGGGCGTGCGTGTGGATGACAAAGAGCGTCGCCTGTTCGGCAAAGAGTTCGGCCAGACGGACCGTGCCGTTGCCGGCGAACTGTCCGCCGTCGGAATAGACCTTGACGGCTCCCAGTGCGAGACCGCCGGACAGCAGGGGGCAGCTTACCGAGGACGAAATTCCCAGGGACGCCGCCGCGGGAGCCCACCGCTTCCAGCGCCGGTCCGAGGCCAGATCCTCCACCAGGACCGTTTCCCCGCTCGCCCAGGCCGTGATGCACGGGCCTTCCCCCAGCTCGTACTGAAGTGCATCGGCTTCAGCCACGACGGCGTCGGAGGCGGCAGTCGTCTGCCGCAGGCCCGAATGGTTGATCAGGGAGACTCCGGCGCCGATCGCGCCGGGAATCGCCGCAGTGGCGGCGTCGGTGATCAGCCGGAGGGCGTGGGCCACGGTCTGTTCGGTCAGCAGCAGCTTGGTGGCCCGGGCGAAAACAGCGGTGATCTCGTCAGCCAGCGGCAGGTCTACGCTCATCTTCACCTCAGAAGTCATACCGGCGGAACGCCAGCCGGCGCGTATCGCCGCAGGAGTCAAGCATACGGCGGGCTGGCCGGGGCGCCTATATTCACAGTCCCCCGCACGGCGTAGTGTCGTAGTAGCTGGATGTTGGCCTTGACGGGTCCGGGTTTCGCTATTTGGGTTGCGGGCGATCAAGAGTCCGCCACCGCTGAGCCGGCGCGTCACATACGTTCAGGCGTTCGTAGGATTGAGGCCGGCATGGTTTCCGGTACCGGCGCATCTCCAACACCCGAGCAACTGCAGGATCTCCTGCTGGAAAGTCCGGGATTCACTGAATTTCTTCTGGGCTTGACCACCATCTCCGCGACCCGCCTCGGCGGTCCGGAGCCCATGCTGTGTGCCATCACAGTGGAACGGAATGGTTCCCCGGCCACCGTCGCCAGCAGCGGCGAGGAAGCGAAACGGCTGGACGAGAAGCAGTACACGTTCGACGACGGCCCTTGCCTTACGGCGTTGCGGCGGGGAATCACCGTCCTGGTTCCTGACGTGGCGGCCGACGACCGCTGGGCGCACTACGCCTCGACGGTTTCCGGCGAGGGCATCCGGTCGGTGCTGGCCGTGCCGATCGCCACGGATCCGGGCTCAGCCGCTGCCCTGAACTGCTATGTCCGCACGAGCGGCGTTTTTGGCAGCGAGACGGTCGCGGAGGTGGAGCGCCACGCCGTCGCCATGTCCCGGATATTGCGGCTGGCACTCAAAGTCCATCCTCCGGAGATTTACCCGGAGCATCTCCGGTCCGCCTTGAAGTCCCGCGCCGTCATTGACGCCGCCGTCGCCCTCATCATGGTGCAGAACAGGTGCAGCAGGGAGCAGTCCATGGAGTTGCTGCATATGGCCGCCAGGGCAACCGACACGAAGCTCCACACCATTGCCGCGGACATCCTGCAGGGCGCCTCGCTACCCTCAGCCGATCCGCCGGAATAGGATGGGAGAAAGCCGCCGTTTCTCAGCGCGCGGCTGGGAATTGGGGGCAGCAAATGCGTGAGGACCGTGCCGTATCGTCTGCGGCGCACAACATCAGAGGCGGGGTCAGTGGCGTCAGCACACTGCTGGGCCTTTTGCTGGAGAGCACCCGGGCGGGGTCCGGCGTAGACGATTTCCTGGCCGATCTGGCCAGCCTGGCGGCGGCGGAACTCTCGCACCCGGGAACCGAGGTGTCCTGCGGGATCACCGTCCACCGGCGGAAGCAGGCTTCCATAGATGCGGGCAGCACCAGCGAGGGATCCGCCAGCACGCTTCGGATCCCGCTCGTGCTCGACGATGACAGCTCCTCCGTCCTCAACCTCTACTCGCCGCGGACCGGGGCATTCTCCACCGACGATGTCGAGCACGCCCATCAGTTTGCCGTCGAAGCCTCCCGGGCCCTCCTGCTCGCCTTGAGGATCTCGCATCTCAGCGAGTCCCGGGATGACCTTGCCGCTGCCATGCAGTCGAGGACCATCATCGACATTGCGATCGGGGCGATCATGGCCCAGAACCGCTGCGGGCGCGAAGCCGCCTTCAAGATCCTTCGGAACACCTCGAACAACAGGAACATGAAGATCCGCGACGTTGCGGCCGCCGTCGTGGCCTCCATCGCCGGCGACACCGACATGACGGCCCGGTTCGAGGAGTGATGTCACCCGGACCCGGGGAGGACGCCGTGGCGGATCCCTTCGATCTGGAACGGTTCGTTGCAGCCCAGGACGCGGGCGGCACGTACCGGCAGGCCCTCGAGGAACTCCGCGCGGGATCCAAGCGCAGCCACTGGATGTGGTTTGTGTTCCCGCAGATCGCCGGGCTCGGGCAGAGCCCGACGGCCCGAAAGTATGCCGTGTCCTCGCTCGATGAAGCGAAGGCTTATCTGGGCCACCCCGTGCTGGGTCCACGGCTGGCCGAATGCGTTGCGGCTGTCGCCGGTCTCGAAGGGCGCACCGCAAGGCAGATCTTCGGCGGCACCGATGAGCGGAAGCTGCACTCCTCGATGACCCTCTTCCGGCGGGCGGACCCCCGGCAGGGCGTTTTCCAGGAGGTCCTGGCGAAATACTTCGACGGTCTGCCCGATGCCGCCACCGACCGGCTCCTCGGCGGGGATTAGGGCGCCGCGTCCCATGATCAGTATCGGCTCGATCGTCATCCGTGTCGATGATCTCCAGCGCCAACTGGACTTCTGGACCGCCGCTTTGGACTACGTGCCGCGGCGGCCTCCCGAAGAGGACTTCGTCGTCCTTGGGCCGCGGAACGGGAGCGGCCCGAACGTCTCCCTGGACCGCGTCCCGTCGACGGTCCAGGTACCGCCCCGCATCCACCTCGACCTTTATTCGGAGCAGCAGGACCGCGATGTCGACCGGCTCCTACGGCTCGGCGCGAGCCGGGTGGAATGGAGCAAACGTCCGGCCGACGCGGACTATGTGATTCTGGCCGATCCCGAGGGCAACCGCTTCTGCGTTGTGGATACGGCCGGACGGTAACACCGCCGGTGCCGGACCCCGTCGCGACAGCGGAGGTACCGCTCCTTAGGACTTCGGGATCGCGTACGGGTTGACCGGCCGGTCCTCGTCCAGGGAGGACGGCTCCCTGGTGGCGTAGGTCCGCGCGGTTTTCAAGTCCCGCGAGCGCCGGTACAGTCCGAAGCCGAGCAATCCGAGTCCGCCTGCGAGTAACACCAGTCCCAGAATAAACAGACCGGTCGCTCCGGCATCGGCACTGCCGGTGGCCACGTGGAAAAGCGGCGTCGGCAGGACAAAAATGGCTGCAGCCAGGCCAAGGCTGCCCGCCACGATTAGCCGTGTTCCGTTGGACTTCATGGTTCCCCCTCCATTGTGTGTCGCAGGTTTCAGTAAAGCCGGTCCGCGGCCGATCCGGAAGGGCCACCATATTCGCGGGCATTTCCCCGATTGGGCAGGCAGGGTATCGACGCGCGGCGGAATGCGGAGGAGGATTAAAGGGCAGTCACGATGAGGAGGTCAGTGATGTGCTATCAGTACAACAGGGAGTTCCGGCGGGACATCAAGAAGGATGAATCAAAGGACACTGAGGTGCGCCCGGAGCCCCGGGTGGAATCGCCTGGCTTCAAGTTCTGGGCTTTCCCCCGCCGCAGCAGGGAATTCACCGTCGAGGAGCCGGCCACGACTGACCGGACCCGCGAGAAGGTCTAGCTGAAAACCAAGGAAGGCTCCTCCCCGAGGGGCCTTCCTTTCCGTCACGCCCCGCCGTGCGGGCGTTCCGAAGAACGTGCGGGAGACTGGAAGTCCCCAATACGAAGGCAGGACCGCATTGATCAATCTCCAGCAGGACGCCGAAGGCTTCATCCGCATGAAGAGGCACTTCCCCGGCAGCACCGTCGTTGCCGTTACTTTCAACGATGGCTCCACGGAGGAGTTCACCGGCCAGCGGCTCAACACCCTCTACGACGAGGCCCTGGCCGTGTACCGGGCAGAGAACCACCTGGACGCGAAGGGATATTCCCGGGCACCGAAAAGGACCGTCCAGCCCGCCAACGCGATCGAGTTCGTCGCGGTGCACCCCGGGATGGCTAAGTAGCCCACCAAAATCCCGTTGACACCGCGGAACGGGCGGATTACTCTACAACCAAATGGTTGTAGATGAGCTTAGAGACGCTGGCCTTGACCGCCTGTTCCAGGCGTTTGCCGATGCCACCCGCCGGGACATCGTCACCCGCGTGACGGCCGGCGAGTATTCGGTATCGGGGCTGGCGGAGCACTACGCCATGAGTTTCGCCGCCGTCCAGAAGCACGTGGCGGTATTGGAGCGCGCCTCCCTCGTGACAAAGGAACGGCGCGGACGGGAGCAGATCGTGCGGGCCCACCACGATGGCCTACAACGCGCCCGACGGCTGCTCGATGAGTACGAAACGATCTGGCGGCAGCGGGCTGACCGGATCGCAGACATTCTCGCAGAGGGATAGGAAGTGAGTTCCGTCATGACCGTAATCAGTTCGCAGAAGAATGCTGAAGCCCTGAGCTTCACCGTCGTCGCCGAGTTCGACGCCGGCGTCGAGCGTGTCTGGCAGGTCTGGGAAGACCCGCGAAAGCTGGAACGCTGGTGGGGCCCGCCCACCTGGCCCGCGACCTTCGACAGCCACGACTTCGTGTCCGGGGGAAAGGCCAGCTATTACATGACCGGGCCTGCCGGCGAGAAGAGCCGGGGCTGGTGGCGGTTCACCGCCATCGAGGCCCCACACCGCCTGGAGTTCGACGACGGCTTCGCCGACGAGAACGGCGATCCGGTCCCCGCCATGGGCACGAGCCACGCCGTTATGGAGCTTGAAGCAATCGACAAGCGCACCCGGATGACCATGGTGTCGACCTTTGACTCCGCGGAGGCGCTGGAAAAGGTTCTCGCCATGGGCATGGAAGAGGGCATGAAGCAGGCCCTCGCCCAGATCGACGCCATCCTCGCCGAGACCAAGGTCAGCTGACCGGAGCGGGTCCGCAGCAAAAAACGAATCCGCAGGGAAACACCCCCGAAGCCGCCTGTCAGGCAGCTGCGGGGGTGTTTTATCGGGTTGGGCGGGCCAGCCGGAGTTAGCCGCCGAGGATCTTGGCCTTCTGCACCCCGAACTCCTGTTCCGTGAGGATCCCCTGCTCCTTCAGCGCCGCGAGCTCTTTGAGCTGCTGGATGGCCTCGTTGGAGATACCGCCTGCGGCGGGCGGGGGCGCAGCCGGCTCCTGGTAAGCGGGTTGCTCGTAGGCCGCTTGCTGCTGCTGGCCCATCTGCGCGTCGTAGGCCTCCTGCTGCTTCGCAGCGGTCGCGGCGTCCTTTTCGGCGAACTTCGAAGCCTGCCTGCGCTGGACGCGGCCGCTGACCGCAGATGCCGTCCCGGCGACCACCGCCGTCCGCGCCATACCCCTAAGTAGTCCCATTGTTATGCTCCTCTCGCATCTCTTTGTCTGCGTCAGTTCTTATGCGCCCGCAACCGGCGGCGCGGCGTCGACGGACTCAAGAGCCTCGAGCACTGCCATCACGTCCGGTGCGGGGATCCTTGTACTCGCAACGAGCTCGCCACCGCCGTCGCGCACGGCCGCCACGAAGGGTGCCGCCCAGATGTTTTCGTAGACAATCAGCGCGGCGAGGGTCCCCGGCTGAATCGCGCTTGCTGCTTCGGCGATTTCCTCCTCGCCGAGAATCCCGGAATGCGCGCCCTCGAAGTAGGAGAACGACTCCGCGGGGCCGCCGGGGTCGGTGAGTTCGAGCACCTCGACCGTGCCGTCCTCAGTCTTCATGACGATGAGGAGATCGAAGAGCCGGATCACACCCTGCTCCACGAGCCTTATGAGCTCGTCACTCGCCCGTCCGGTCAGTCCTGCCATGGGGAACTCGAGGAGCACAAAGTCGACCGGCCCGTGGGCCTCAGTCTCCGGTGTGGTTGTCACTGGCTTTCCTCCGTTCTGATTGGAGCGTCCTGTCCGGCACGCTCGTCTCAGTCTGGGCGTCGCCTGCCGGGGCGTCACCACCCGCATCGGGTGATACCGGGGGCGAGCCGGCGGCCGGTCCAACGCTGCACAGGTCTCCCTTGGCCCGGGTCCCCCAGACGCCGCGGTGATGATTTCACGCAAGATGTCTTGTGGCCGCGGGCCGCGCCTCTTTCTCGCTCAGGCTGCTACGGAACCACCACAGCGGCCGCGGCGGGGTGGCCGCATCATCCCTTTCGGGTGAGCCCGCCGGGACGACGCTTCTCTGCCCCACCGCGCTGGGCTGTAAGCTCATTCGAGGTTGAGCGCCCACCGCGGCTTGGGGATGACCCGTCTATTCGGACGAGTAGGTCCATGGCGGGTGTTCCCCCTCAAAGTTGGAGGACGTATGACAAGCACGGAACACCCATCCCCCAGCAGCCTCCGGGGTCCGAATGCCCCGGAGTGGGCGCGGCTGGAGGACCTGTCCAGGACCCGCCTGCTGGACACACCTTCCGAGGAGCGCTTCGACCGGATCACGCGGTTGGCGCAGAGCCTGTTCGGGGTCAGCGCAGCCAGCGTGTCGCTGATCGCCGAGAACCGCCAGTACCTGAAATCGTTTGTGGGTCCGCTGTCCCGCGAATCGGACCGGGGCGACGCGTTCTGCGCCGAGACGCTCAAGTCCTCTGAAACCTTGATCGTGGAGAACGCCCTCACCGACGAACGTTTCCGGCACAACCCGCTCGTGACGGGCAGTCCCCACATTCAGTTCTATGCCGGCCACCCCCTCACCGGACCGGGCGGCACCCATGTCGGGACGTTCTGCATCATCGACCAGTCGCCCCGGTCATTCAGTGCGGAACAGCGAAAGATCCTTGAGGATCTGACCCAAATCATCCAGCGTGAGATGAACCTGTCCTGGGACATCGACCAAGGAGCCCGCACCCAAAGAGCGCTCCTACCAGTCACTCCCCCGGCCCCGGCCGGTTACTCCCTGGGAGTCTGTTTCTATCCCGCCTTCGGGCTCAGCGGAGACTTCTACGACCTCGGCACCACAGAGTCCGGGCACTTCCGCATGACCGTCGGCGACGCCATGGGCAAGGGTGTCGGTCCCGGGCTCGTGGCGGGGGCGGCGCGTTCCGCCTTCGCCGACGCCGGCTGGGACGCGGACCCGTCCCGCCTCCTCCGGGACGCAGCGGACCGCCTTGACGGGACCCTGGCCCGCGCCGGGTCCTTCGCCTCGGTCTTCCACGCCGTGATCGACCCGGCAACCGGCACCGGCCTCTATGCGGACGCCGGACAGGGATTGACCCACATCCTGCGGGCCGACAGCACCGTCGAGCGTCTGCCCCCCACAGGCCCGCCGCTGGGGCTGGTCCCCAGCGCGACCTGGACCCAGCGCCCCTTCACGCTCTCGCCCGGAGATGCAGTCCTGATTCCGACCGACGGCCTCCTCGACCTCCACGGTGGCGACCTCGGCCTGCTCGCCACCGCCATGACGGATTGCCGGACGCAGGACGACGCGGACACGGCTGTCAAGAAATTGTGCGACCGGCGGGGAAAATCCGTGGTCCTGGACGACATCACGGCGGTCCTTTTCCAGCGCGGTCCGGGGCGAATCTAAGCTTCGACGCCGGTCCGCGGCGGGCCGGCGCCCTGCCGGAGTGCGCACCCTAAAAGCGTCGGTAGGATTCATGGGGACAAGAGCTGGGGAAGTTTAGGTATAGGGGAGTCAGTGGCGGCAACGGCAACACGGGAAGCCGTCTTGACGGGTGTGGACGAGCAACCTTGGCTGCGGCAACAGCTGCCGTTCACCTGGACGGGCGTGGACGAGCTGTCACCGCTGCGCAAACAGCTGCCGTTCGCGCTGTTCTTTATCGTCGCCGCGGCCATGAGCAGTGCGATCGCGACCCTGACGGTGAGCGACTGGACGGCACTGGCAGCCGGGGCGGTGCTGACGGCGGCGGCCACCGGGTTGGCCGCACTGGCGACGAAACCGGAGCTGGCACGCTTTGCCATCATCGTGCCTTGCCTGGATTTCCTGGCGGCCGGAGCCCTGCGGCACGGTACGGGGGAAAGCCACTCCATTTATGCCTCGATTGTGCTGCTGCCGGTCCTCTGGTTCGCCGCCATGCAGGGCCGCCGCCACGTGGCCTACGCGGCTGTGGGCGCGACGGTTGCCATCCTGGTCCCGTTCGCTCTCGGGTCGAGCATCGACGCGAACCCCAACGAGCTCTTGCGCGGGCTGTACAGCACGATGATCTTCGTCCTGGGAGCCCTGGTGGTCAACGAGTTGGCGCGGCGGGCACGACGCCGCCTCCACACCGCGCGCGAGCAGGCGGCCGCGGCCACCGCCGAACTCAGCCGGGCCGCCCAGATCCAGCGCTTCCTGCTGCCGAAGAACGCCGCTCCCCTCCCCGGCTACCAGACCGCCGGCGCCTGCATCCCCTCCACCGCCGTGGGAGGGGACTTCTTTGACTGGTACCTCATCGAGGAGGGGCTCGGGTTCACGCTCGGCGACGTCATGGGCAAGGGAGCCGGCGCCGGCATGATCGCCGCCACCACGCGGGCCGTCATCCGCAGTGCCCGAAACAGCGGCGACCCCGCGACCGCCCTGACCCTCACGCAGGACTGCCTCGCCACCGACCTGAGCCAGGCCGGCACCTTCGCGACGCTCTTCCACGCCCGGCTCCGGGCCTCCGACGGGCGGATCCTGTTCTCGGACGCCGGCCACGGCCTGACCCTGGTGGTCCGGGCCGCGGGCACCTGGGAGAGGCTCGCCTCGGACAACTTCCCGGTCGGACTGCTCCCCGACACCCGCTGGGAATCCTTGGAAACGCGGCTGGGCCCCGGTGACATGATTGTCAGCTTCAGCGACGGCGTCCTGGACCTTTACGACGGAACACTCGCCGCGGTTGACGAGATCGGAAGAGTCGCCGTCGGCGCGGGGTCCGCGGAAGAACTCGTCGATGCCGTGCGCCGGCGGGCACAGGGCACCGCCAACCCCGATGACGTCACCATCCTGGCCGTCCGCCGGGATGGCCCGTCCGGCCTGACCCCTCGCGCCGGAGGGACCCGGTGAGACCCTTCTGGGTCCGGCTTGTCGTCGTCCTGACGGTGCTGACCGGCGTCAACTACATTGCCTGGCGCTGGCTGGCGTCGCTGAACTGGGACGCCTGGTGGATTGCCGTTCCGCTCGTCATCGCCGAGACCTACAGCCTGATCGATGTGATGCTCTTCGGGATGACGGTCTGGCGGCTCAAGACCCGCACACCGCCGTCACCGGCGCCGGCGGACGCCACGGTCGACGTTTTCATTACGACGTACAACGAGCCGCTGGACCTGGTGATGACGACGGCGCTGGCCGCCAAGAAGATCCGGCATCCGCACAGCACGTGGATCCTCGATGATGGTGACCGGCCGGAACTCCGGGAGCTGGCTGCCGCGCACGAACTGGGATACGTCA
The DNA here is from genome assembly GCF_055412865.1 of Pseudarthrobacter ribosi. Classification (NCBI taxonomy): domain Bacteria; kingdom Bacillati; phylum Actinomycetota; class Actinomycetes; order Micrococcales; family Micrococcaceae; genus Pseudarthrobacter; species Pseudarthrobacter ribosi. The sequence goes on from NZ_JBVAYZ010000002.1 coordinate 217,931, forward strand.
CGCGGAGTGCGGCGTGGAGCGGGATGCCCCGGCACGCCAAGGCCGGGAACCTGAACAACGCGCTGATGATGACCTCAGGCGAGTTCCTGCTCATCCTGGACGCGGACCAGATCCCCGAACCGGGCATCCTGGACAACACGCTGGGCTACTTCAACAACCGCCGGGTTGCCCTCGTCCAGACGCCCCAGTACTTCAGCAACGTCCCGGCGGACGATCCTCTGGGCAGCCAGGCGCCGTTGTTCTACGGCCCGATCCAGCAGGGCAAGGACGGCTGGAACGCCGCCTTCTTCTGCGGCTCCAACGCCGTCCTCCGGCGCGAGGCCCTGATGCAGCTGGGGCTGGTTGGCTACGTGAAGGAAACTGAAAAGAGCATCCGGCGCGCCCTCAGCGCCTCCCAGGCGGCGATCCGCAAGGCCCGCAAGGCGGCTTCCAGCGAATCTCCCCTTCTGCAGCAGACCCTCGACGAGGTCCAAGCAGCCACCCAGGAGGCCCGCCGCCGGCTCGACGCCGGCGAGTCTCTCAGCGAGATCACCTACCGGGCGCGGCGGCGGGTGGACCAGGCCGTCCAGTCGCTGGTGCTGGCGGACGTGTCCGCCCTGCAGGCCGATCTGGAGGAGATCGCAGCGATGTCCCCGGTGGAGGTCGGCGACGCGGGCGTGCCGGTGGTGACCGACGACGCGGTGCAGCGGATGGCGGCCCGTGACTGGTCGCCGCTCGGGGCGATCGAGTCCGTCCAGGCGGTGCTGGACGCGTTGTCGGTGGAACGCACCGACGAGGCGCAGCCGGTCATGCCGCTGGCCACCATCTCCGTGACAGAGGACATGGCCACGGCCATGCGGCTCCACGCCATGGGCTGGCAGAGCGTGTACCACCACGAGGTCCTGGCTTACGGGCTGGCACCCGAGGACATCGGCACCATGCTGACCCAGCGGCTTCGCTGGGCCCAGGGCACCATGCAGGTCTTCCTGCGGGAAAACCCGCTGGGCCAGCGGGGGCTCAAGTTCGGCCAGCGGCTGATGTACTTCGCGACCATGTGGACCTACCTCAGCGGCTTCGCTGCCGTCGTCTACTTCACCGCCCCGATCGTCTACCTGCTCTTCGGCATCCTGCCCGTCACCAGCCTCAGTGCGGACTTCTTCCTGAGGTTCATCCCGTTCATGGTGGTGAACCAGCTCCTGTTTGCCGTCGCCGGGAGGGGCATCCCCACCTGGCGCGGGCAGCAGTACAGCCTCGCTTTGTTCCCGACCTGGATCAAGGCCTGCACGACGGCGGCCCGGAACGTCTGGCTGGGACGGCCCCTGGGCTTCGCCGTCACCCCCAAGGACCGGCAGTCCGGAGGACCGCGGTGGAGCCTGATCCGGCCGCAGCTTGCCGTGTCCGTCCTGCTGGTCATCGCGGCGGTTGTTGGGATTGGCCGGCTGGCCGCCGGAATGTCCGAACCGATCGGCACCCTCGTCAACGTACTCTGGGTGGTGTTTGACCTTGTCGTCATGAGCATCCTGGTCCGGGCCGTCCTCTACCGCGGGTATCCGGCCGCCGATTCCGACGATGAGACCGACAGCAGCACCGAGTCATCCAAAGAAAGGGCCATCCGTGGACCTGAGCTATGAAGTGAAAGACAGCTACGCCGAGATAACGGCCGCCGGCCGGCTCAACATGGTGTCAGCGCCGAAACTGCGGGAACTGGTGGCGGAAGTTGTCGCGGCGGGCACCTCCCGGATCGTAATCAACCTGCAAGAGACGGCCTTCATGGATTCCTCCGGCCTCGGAGCCCTCATCGGATGCCTCAAGGCCGCACGGCAGGCCGGCGGCGACCTTCGGATCGCTGCCGTCCAGCCCCAGGTCCAGATGGTCCTGGGCCTGACCAGCATGGATAAAGTCCTCACGTCCTACCCCTCCGCGGCCGAAGCTTTCGGCGATGACTGACGTCCTCGCCCGGCGGACGCTGCGCCAGGCGGCACTGCCGGAAGCCATCGAGGCCGTGCACACGGAACTGGACGGCCTGTGGGAGGACGCGTCCTTCGTCCCGGACATGGACCGCATGACCTTCGCCACGGCCGTCATCGAAGCTGCCAGCAACGTGGTGCAGCATGCGGTTCCCGAATCCACGACACCGGTGGAACTCGGGGTCGACATCAGCGTCACGCCCCTCAGGCTGGAGGCCCGGGTCAGCGCCTTCGGCGCAGCGTCCCCTGACCCCATCGAAACCGACCCCGCCATGCCCGGCGGCGAGGCGGAATCCGGGCGCGGCCTCGCCCTCATCCGCGCCCTCGTCACCACCGTGACGTTCAAGCGCCAGGACGGGACCAACACCTGGATCCTGTCCAAGTCCCCGCTGAACGACTGAGCGGAATGCTTGGACAATCCTCGGGATGTCCTGCGTTTTTAGTCCCCTTAGCGGGCCGGCCGTAACGGACACTGGAAGTTACGGCTTCCGGTGGGGGCCGGGTACCGTCACCATGCCCCGCCGCACCCGGCGTCCGGCTGAGGAGTTCCTTTGAAGCCGATAAGAAGCCTGGCCTGCGTCCTCGCCCTGGTGGTCCTGAGCCTGTCGCTGGCCGCCGTCCCCGCGCAGGCCGCCACCGCAAACATCAGCCTCAGTCCGGCCCAGGGCCCGGCGGGAACCACGGTCACCGTCACCGGCACCGGGTTCCCCAAGAAGGGCTCCGGAACCCTCACCGCCGGCACCAGCTCCGCCGCCTTCAAGGTGAGCGCCTCCGGATACTTCACGGCCGCCGTCGTCATCCCGCAGACGACACAACCGGTCCTCGACGTCCAGGCCACCGCCGGGACCGTCAGGTCGTCGGCGGCCTTCACGGTCGTCGCCCCGGCGACCGATCCTGCGCCGCCGACGGCCATCAGCAGCTCGCCGCTGCGCTTCGGCGTCGGCACCCCTGGCGGACCGCTGGCCTCGGCGGAACTGGACCAGGCCGCGTCCCTCGCCGGCGAGGTGCCGTCCGTCATTCTGTCCTACAAGGACTTTAGCCAGGCCCCGCCCGTTCCCGAGCTGGACGCCGCCCGCAGCCGCGGCGCCACGACCCTGCTGACGTGGGAGCCCTGGGCCTGGGGCGGCGGAACCGAGCAGCCTGCCTATGCCCTCGACCGCGTAACCGCCGGAGACTTCGACCCCTACCTGCGGCAGTGGGGCGCGGCCCTGGCGTCCTGGGGGCATCCGGTGATGCTGCGCTTCGGGCACGAGATGAACGGCGACTGGTACCCGTGGGCCGAGGGCATCAACGGCAACGGACCCGGTGATTATGCCGCGGCGTGGCGGCACGTCCACGACGTCGTCACCGGCACCGGCGCCACCAACATCACCTGGGTCTGGAACCCCAACGTCCCCTACTGGGGCTCCACACCGCTCGATGGCCTCTACCCCGGACCCGGGTACGTGGATGCGGTCGCGCTCGACGGCTACAACTGGGGCACCTCGGCGGCCTGGAGCAGCTGGATCGCCCCGGCGGAGCTCTTCGGCCCGGGACTCGCCGAACTGAGACGGCTCGCGCCCGGCAAACAGGTGCTCATCGCGGAAACATCGTCCGCGGAACAAGGCGGATCCAAGGCGGGCTGGAACACGGCGCTGATCAGCTACCTGGCGGCACAGGCCGACGTCACTGCCGTGGTCTGGTTCAACTTCAATAAGGAAACCGACTGGCGGATCAACAGCAGCACCAGTTCCAGCACGGCGCTGGCGGCTGCCCTGGCCGCGCGCCCCCGGTAGCCGGATGCCGCGCCCCGGGCCCCGGGCGCGGTCCCGGGCGCGGGCGCGGGCCGCGGGTGCGGGCAAAGAAAAAGCCTCCGGAACCTGTTGGTTCCGGAGGCTTTTCCAAGGGTGGCAGATGAGGGATTCGAACCCCCGTAGGCGTTGCCAGCTGATTTACAGTCAGCCCCCTTTGGCCGCTCGGGTAATCTGCCGAACTTCAAAAGAAGATCACTCGCGGCTTCCATCGTCAGAACGCCTGTTTCCAGTCCGTTCCGCTTCCAGTAACCGCGGGCAAGACAACTTTACAGAACTTCTGCCGAAGAATCGAATCGGCGCTCTGAGGCCCGAAAAAGCCCGGAAAATCAGGCATCTCCCAGGATGCGGCCGGCGAGTTTGGACTCAAACCTCGCCGCCTGCTCCTCCGTGATCTGGTTCAGCTGGACCGCGCGGGCCAGATCAGCGTGGACGCCGTCCAGCCGCGACGAGGCATCCGCGGCCGGGCTGAAAATGATCGAGGCAGCCAGCGTCGCGGCTGCCACCGAGGTCGCGGCGGTGGCAATACCGCCGGCGGCGGCTGCCGTGGAGCGGACGACGTACCGGACGGCGTTGTTCTGCATGATCTGTACCTTTCGAGCGACTCTTCCAACTCCTGCAACTCTCCCACCCGAAACTTCGTTCCCGCCCTGACTCAGCTTTGAGCGGACTGTGAAGGGGTCTGTGAAGGCGACATCGGACCGCCGGACTTCACATCAGGGGCATCCGTACTAGGCTGGATTGCAGACACAACGGCCCCTCACCGGGCACCCCCCCAACCCCCAGGAGGACAGTCATGGCAGGCGAATCCACATTCGACGTCGTCAGCAAGGTCGACAAGCAGGAAGTCGCCAACGCGCTGCACCAGGCGCAGAAGGAACTGGTCCAGCGCTACGACTTCAAGGGCGTCGGCGCCGAGGTCGATTTCAGCGGCGAGAAGATCCTCATGAAGGCCAACTCCGAAGAGCGTGTCCTCGCGGTCCTGGACGTGCTGCAGTCCAAGCTCATCCGCCGCGGCATTTCCCTGAAGTCCCTCGAAACTGGCGAGCCCTACGCTTCCGGCAAGGAGTACCGGCTCGAGACCACCATCAAGGAGGGCATCGCCCAGGACCTCGCGAAGAAGATCAACAAGCTCATCCGCGACGAGGCCCCCAAGTCCGTCAAGTCCCAGATCCAGGGCGACGAGCTCCGTGTGACTTCCAAGTCCCGCGACGACCTGCAGGAGACCATGAACCTGCTGAAGGGCTTCGACGAGGCCGACCTGCAGTTCGTGAACTTCCGCAGCTAGCAGCCTCTCCGCGGCGCAGGCCTCCTCACGCGGTGTAGGTTTCCTCACGGCGCGGTAGCCTCCTCACGCTGCGCAGGTTTCTCACGCGGTAGTAATTTCCTGACGCTTCGCGAAAGGGCTGGCGCGCCGGTATACCGATGTCGCCAGCCCTTTCGCGTGTCACGGAACCACTTGCGCGTCGCGGAACCACTTGCTCGTCGCGGATGCAGCCGGGTGTCCGCGTCACCCACGACGCCGCACCCGGTCATCTCCCATCCCGCGGACCCCCAGGAACCCCAGATCCAGGGCATCCACGGCGACCGGACCGCGCTCCGGGGGCACATTGGCGCGGACACGCCGTCGACTGAGGCCCCGCCGTCGAAATCTGGGCTCATGGTGCCCCCGGACGGATGCAACCCGGTCCGCGGGGACAGGCCCGCACACAACAAAGCGGCCGGCCCGGCACCAGGCACCCCTCGCCACTAGTACCGGCAGCGCTCCGGCACGGCATCCCTCTCGCCAGGCCGGCAGCGCTCCGGCACAGCATCCCGCTCGCCCTGCCGGCCGCGCTCCGGGGGCACATTGGCGCGGACACGCCGCCGGCTGGGGCCCCGCCGTCGAAAGCTGGGCTCAAAGTGCCCCCGGACGGATGCACCCGGTCCCACCAGGAGGCTAGCCGAGCGGCCGGCCCGCCATCCGCTCCAGCCGGCCGATCCGCTCGCCCATCGGCGGGTGCGTGGAGAACATTTTCGCGACGCCCCCGCCGCGGAACGGGTTCGCGATCATCAGGTGTGAGGCGTTGACCAGGCGCTGGTCCTGCGGCAGCGGCGCGAGCTGCACGCCCTGTTCAATCTTGCGCAGGGCCGAGGCGAGCGCCAGCGGGTCTCCCGTGAGCTTGGAACCGTCCTCGTCGGCGTCGAACTCCCGGGTCCGGGAGATGGCCATCTGGATCAGCGAGGCAGCAAACGGGGCCAGCAGCGCCATTGCGATCGCGGCGATCGGATTGGCGTTGCGCCGGTCCCCGCCGCCGCCGAAAATCAGGAACATCTGCGCCACCGAGGTGATCACGCCGGCGACGGCGGCGGCCACCGAGGAGGTCAGGATGTCCCGGTTGTAGACGTGCATCAGCTCGTGGCCCAGCACGCCGCGGAGTTCCCGGGCGTCGAGCATCCGGAGAATGCCTTCGGTGCAGCACACCGCGGCGTTTTGCGGGTTCCGTCCGGTGGCGAACGCGTTCGGTGCCATCGTCGGCGAGAGGTAGATCCGCGGCATCGGCTGCTGCGCCGTGACGGAGAGCTCCCGGACAATCTGGTAGAGCTGGGGCGCCTGGGCCTCCGTCACGGGGTACGCCTGCATGGCCCGGATCGCGAGTTTGTCACTGTTCCAGTAGCCGTAGGCCGTCGTGGCGACGCCCACCAGCGCCATGATCCAGATCGGCGCGGCACTGCCCATGCTGGAGGCCATCAGCGCGCCAAGTCCCAGCAGCACGGCCCACAACACACCGAAAAGGGCCGCGGTCTTCAGTCCGTTGTGATGCTGATGCACGATTCCTCCCGAAGTCGTCCCAATATCGACCCGCACAAGAAAAACGTCCCGCTAGGGCACCGGGTTCCGCGCGTCATACTTCAGGAAGCCGCACTGCCTGTGCGCCACGGCCCAGGCCACGGCGATGCACACCAGGCCGCCCAAAAGCAGGACCCAGCCTTCACTCAAAATTTTAGTCCCACCGCCGGCGAGCATGTCCCCCACCCGGGGTCCGCCCGCCACCACCACAATGAAGACGCCCTGCAGCCGGCCGCGCAGGTGGTCCGGCGTGGAGGCCTGCAGAATGGTGGTGCGGAAGACGGCGCTGACCGAGTCGGCGATGCCGGCCAGCCCGCAGCACAGGGCCGCGGGCAGCAGCCACCACGTCACGCCGCCGGCGCCGGAGTCCCCGGCGAGGACGACGACGAGGCCGAAGCCGGCAATCGAGGCGCCCCAGCCCATCACGGACCAGACGACGGCGGCTCCCTGCCGCCGCACCGCCCCGAGCGGGCCGGAGAAGAGGCCGGCCAGGAACGCGCCGACCGCGGTGGAGGCCAGCAGGATCCCCACCGTCGTTTCGCCGCCGCCGATCATCACGGCGCCGATGGCGGGCAGCAGCGCCCGGGGCTGGGCGAAGATCATGGCGACGAGGTCGATGATGAAGGTCATCCGCAGGTTGGGGCGGGTGCCCAGGAAGCGGAAGCCCTCGACGACGGAGCGCAGCCCCGCGGGCCGCGCATGTTCCCCCGGCGGCATGGCCGGCAGCTTCAGCAGCGCCCACAAGGCGAAGGCGAAGGTGGCGACGTCGATCGTGTAGGTCCAGGCGAAGCCGACCGTGGCCACCAGCAGCCCGGCCAGCAGCGGCCCGGCGGTCAGGGTGAGGCCGAAACTGATCATGCTCAGCGCGTTGGCGGCCGGCAAGAGCTCCTTGCGGACCAGCAGCGGGATGATGGCACTGCGGGCCGGCTGGTTGATGGCCTGCGCGCCGCTCTGCACCGCCACCAGGGCGTACAGCACCCAGATGTTCCCCAGCTGCAGCCAGGCCTGCAGGGCCAGGCAGGCGGTGGTCAGCCACAGCACCGAGGAGGCCAGCAGCGCCACCGTGCGGCGGTCATGGGCGTCCGCGATCGAGCCGCCCAGCAGCCCGCCGAACACCAGCGGGACGAGGGCAAAGATGCTCAGCAGTCCCACGTAGAGGCTGTCCTGGGTGAGCCGGTAGACTTCCAGGCTCACGGCAACGAGGGTCAGCTGGCTGCCCAGGGCTGCGACGGCGGATCCCAGCCACAGGCGGCGGAACGCCGGACTCTCGCGCAAGGGCGTGATGTCCGCCAGATATTTCCCCACCCGGATACTCTAGTGGCGCCGGAGCGGCCGGCCGGCGCACCCGTACCCGCCGCAGTCACACGCGACATAGGCGTGCCTTATTATGATCGACTCATAATAAGTGCTTGAATGGGGGCATGACGGATTCCACGGGCACCCACGAGGCATGGGCTGCCGCCCTGCGTGCCCACGGCCGCCGGGTGACCAAGCAGCGACTCGCCGTGCTCACCGCCGTCGAACACCACCCGCACTCCCCCGCCGAGCACATCCTCGCCGCCGCCCGCGAGGATCTCCCCGAGCTGACCGCACAGTCCGTCTACGTGGTCCTCGGCGACCTCACCGACCTGCAGATGCTGCGCCGCTTCGAGCCCCCGCACTCCCCCGCCCTGTACGAGACGCGGGTGGGCGACAACCACCACCACGCCGTCTGCATCAGCTGCGGGCGGGTGGAGGACGTCGAATGCGCCGTCGGGCATGCGCCGTGCCTGACGCCGAGCTGGGACGAGAATTCCCAGCCGATGACCATCCAGATCGCCGACGTGCTGTACCAGGGCATCTGCCAGGACTGCCAGCGGACCCAACAACTTCCCTCCGAACGTAAATAAGTACAACCAAGAAATAGGAGAACGATGACTCAGAACATCTCTGCGCCCGCCGTGTCCACAACACAGACCGGTGCCCCGGTCACGTCCGATGCCCACTCGAAATCCGTCGGTGCTGACGGCGCGATCATCCTCACCGATCATTACCTGATCGAGAAGCTCGCGCAGTTCAACCGCGAGCGTGTGCCGGAGCGTGTGGTGCACGCCAAGGGCGGCGGCGCGTTCGGTACCTTCACGACCACGGACGACGTCTCGAAGTACACCAAGGCCGCACTGTTCCAGCCGGGCACCGAGACCGAGATGCTCATCCGCTTCTCCTCCGTCGCCGGCGAGGCAGGCTCCCCCGACACCTGGCGCGATCCCCGCGGTTTCGCCGTGAAGTTCTACACCACCGAGGGCAACTACGACCTCGTCGGCAACAACACCCCGGTGTTCTTCATCCGCGACGGCATCAAGTTCCCGGACTTCATCCACTCGCAGAAGCGCCTCCCGGGCACCCACCTGCGCGACGCCGACATGCAGTGGGACTTCTGGACCCTCTCCCCCGAGTCCGCGCACCAGGTCACCTGGCTCATGGGCGACCGCGGCCTCCCGGCGTCCTGGCGTGAAATGCAGGGCTACGGCTCGCACACCTACCAGTGGATCAACGCCGCGGGCGAGCGCTTCTGGGTCAAGTACCACTTCAAGTCCAACCAGGGCGTCAACTCCATGAGCGGCGACGAAGCCGAGGTCCTGGCCGGCGCCGACGGCGACTTCTACATCCGCGACCTGCAGGAGAACATTGCCGCCGGCAACTTCCCCTCCTGGGACCTGCACGTCCAGGTCATGCCGTACGAGGATGCCAAGACCTACCGCTTCAACCCGTTCGACCTCACCAAGGTGTGGCCGCACGCGGACTACCCGCTGATCAAGGTCGGCACCATGGAGCTGAACCGGAACCCGGAGAACTACTTCGCGCAGATCGAGCAGGCCGCCTTCGCGCCGTCGAACTTCGTGCCGGGCATCGCCGCGTCGCCGGACAAGATGCTGCAGGCCCGCATCTTCTCCTACGCCGATGCGCACCGCTACCGCGTGGGCACCAACCACGCCCAGCTGCCGGTCAACCTGCCCAAGAACCAGGTCAACAACTACAGCCAGGACGGCCAGGGCCGGTACCTCTTCAACGCCCCGTCCGTTCCGGTCTACGCACCGAACTCTTTCGGCGGCCCGGCTGCCGTCGAGCCGCTGAACCCGGCCGGCGGCTGGGAGAACGACGGTGAGCTCACGCACTCCGCGCACTCCCTGCATGCCGAGGACGGCGACTTCGGCCAGGCCGGCACGCTGTACCGCGAAGTGTTCGACGACGGCGCCAAGGCCCGCCTGCTCGAGACCGTCACCGGTGCCGTCAGCGGCGTCAAGAGCGCCGGGATCAAGGAACGCGCCATCCAGTACTGGACCAACGTCGACGCCGAGTTCGGCGCCAAGCTGCGCGCCAACCTGGGTGCCGGCCAGGTCGAGTCCGACGCCGAGGCCGCCAACAAGGTCTGATCGTCCCGCGCCAGGCATTAACCGAACACCCCGCCACGGACCTGAACTGGTCCCCGTGGCGGGGTGTTTTGTTCGCTGGCGCTACTGCCGTGAGCGGTTAGGCGACGTCCGCGCCCGAGGCCGCTGCCGGCGTCGAACCTGCCGCTGGTGTTCCGGCCGCGGCCGGGCGGTGGCCCTTTTTGGCGAGCTGGATCTGCTCGTACACGTGGTGGCGCAGTTCGGTGAAGCGCGCCAGGGACCGGGTCTCCAGCTGGTCGCGTTCTTCGGGCAGGTCAATGGTGATGTCTTCCTGGATCACTGTCGGGGAGCTCGAGAGGATGATGACCCGCTCGCCGAGGTACACGGATTCGTCGATGTCGTGGGTGACGAACAGGATAGTGATCCCGAGCTTCTTCCACACGGTGCGGATCAGGTCCTCCAGGTCCGCCCGGGTCTGGGCGTCCACGGCCGCGAACGGCTCATCCATCAGCAGGACCTCGGGCTGGTACGCAATGGCGCGGGCGATCGCCACGCGCTGCTGCATGCCGCCGGAGAGCTGCCACGGGTAGGACCGCGGGACGTGGGACAGGCCCACGGCCTCGAGGGCTTCATCCACGAGCCGGTCGCGTTCGGCCTTCGGGACGCCCTGGTTTTTCAGCGGCAGTTCCACGTTGTCCCGGACCCGCATCCAGGGGAAGAGCGAGCGTCCGTATTCCTGGAACACCACGGCCATCTTCTTCGGTGGACCGGAAACCCGCTTGCCGTCCAGGAGGACTTCGCCCTCGGTCGGGGCCATCAGCCCGGAGATGCACTTGAGCAGCGTGGTCTTGCCGGACCCGGAGGGCCCCACCAGACAGGCCAGTTCCCCCGCGCGCAGATCGAAGGTGAGGTTCCGCACGGCCTCCACGTCGCCGCCGTCGGCTTGGTACACCTTCTTCAGCCCGCGGACGGAGAGCATCGCCTCCGGGGCCGCATGCGTTGGGTCAGGCTGCATTTTCTACCTCTTTCTGGCCGTGGTACCAGCGCAGGATGTTCCGCTCGGCCCACTGGAAGATGAATGACATGCCCACACCCAGCAGCCCGAGCACCACAATGCCGGACCACATCTCCGGGATGGAGAAGGAACGCTGGAACTGGACGATGGTGAAGCCCAGTCCCGAGGACGAGGCGAACATTTCGGAAATGACCATCAGGATCAGCCCGAGGGACATCGACTGGCGCACGCCGGCCATGATCTGCGGGCTGGCGGACGGCAGCACCAGGTACCGGACGCGGGCCCAGCCGTCGATGCCGTAAGTGTGGGCGGAGTCGGAGAGTACCGGGTCGACGGCGCGCACCCCCTCGATCGTGTTCAGCAGTACGGGCCAGATGCAGCCGAAGATGATGACGACGACCTTCATGGCGTCGGTGATGCCCATGAGCAGCATCAGGACCGGCACCAGGACCGGAGGCGGGATGGCGCGGAAGAACTCCAGCGTCGGTTCCAGCAGCGCCCGGAGCCAACGGACCGATCCGATCAGGACCCCGCCGACGACGCCGATCACGATCGCCACGAGGACGCCCGCCGCGAGCCGCCCGATGCTGGGCAGCACATCCGTGAAGATACGCTCGCCGAACCAGACCTCGGAGAAGGTTTCGACCAGGCTGGCCGGAGTGGGAACGAAGAAGTTGTCCGTCTCCAGGGTGGCGGCCCACCAGATCAGGATCAGGATCACCGGCAGGCCCAGGAGGTAGCCGAGATTCTTCAGGGTCTTCATACGAACACCTCGGAACGGACCGACGTGTGCCAGGACAGGGTCTTCTTTTCGATGAAGCGCATCAGCATGTTGATCAGCACGCCGATCAGTCCGGTGGCGAGCACCAGGGCGTACATGCCGGAGATCGCTCCGCCGGACTGGGCCAGGGCGATTTCGCGGCCGAGCCCCGGGGATCCGATCACGAGTTCCGCGGTGATGGCCAGGACCAGCGCCACCGCGGCGGCGAGGCGCACGCCGGTCATCAGGTAGGGCAGGGCGGTGGGGAAGACGACGTAGCGGATCCGGGCCATCCTGCCCAGGCCGTAGGTCTTGGCCGTGTTGTTGGCGACCATGTCGACGTCGGCCACGCCGTAGAGCACCTGGATCAGGACCTGCCAGAACGCGGCGTACACGATCAGCAGCAGCGACGACTCGATCTTCACGCCGAACATCAGCACGGCCAGCGGGATCAGCGCGACCGACGGGATCGGGCGCAGGAATTCAATCGTGGAGTTGGTGGCCTTGCGCAGGAAGTTGCTGGAGCCGATGATGAAGCCGAGCACCACGGCGGCCGCCACGGCCATCAGCAGGCCCAGGAACCAGGCCTTCATGGTCTCGCCCACGGCAACCCAGAAGGCCGTGAGCCCAAAATCGACCACCAGCGCGGCAATGACCTCGCTGGCGGGCGGGAAATACTTTGGGTCGATGATGCCGAGCCTGGGAATGAGCTCCCAGGTGAGCAGGAATCCGAGGATCCCCGCGAGGCCGAGCAGTTGCTTGGTTGGCACCCTGCGGACCTGCCAGTGCTGCCGCTCCATCCTGGGAGCGGCAGCACCGGAGGTCAGGGTCTTGGAACTCACGGGAGAAGTTCGCCTGCGTTCGGAGCCTCGGTCAGCGTTCCGTACTTGGCGGCGGCGTCGCCGAGGGTCTTGAACGCGTCCTGGTTGAACTCAACCCGGTACCGCGGCAGCACGATCGCGGCCCGGGCGGCCTCGTCGATCTTGGTGTAGGTGCCCACGATGTCGCGGACTTCCTCCGGGTGCTGCTGCGCGTATTCGAGCGACTTGTTCATGGCACGGGTGAACTTCTGCGTGAGCTCGGCCTTGCCCTGGATGGTCTCTGCCTTGGTGAAGTAGCCGGCAATGTCCAGCTCCGGGTGCATCTCGACGAAGTTCCAGGACACCACCTTGCCGCCTTCAGCCACCGCCTTGGACAGGAAGGGCTCGAGGATCCATGCCGCCTCCACCTGCTTGTTGGCCAGCGCCGCCGGGGCGTCCGGGAAGGCCACCTCAACGAACTTCACGCTGTTGGGGTCCCCGCCGTCCTTTTCGATGACGGACTTGATCGTGGTGTCGCCGATGTTGGAGAGGTTGTTCACCGAGACGGTTTTGCCGGCGAGGTCTTTCGCGGACTGGATGCTCGACCCGGCCGGCACGACGACGCCGCCGATGTCCTTGCCGATCTCACCGGTGGTGGAGGCACCATTGGCGACAAACTTCAGGTCAAGGCCCTTGTCCTTGGCGACCATGACCGAGATCAGGTTGGAGAAGGCGAAGTCGAAGCTGCCGCTGACAATGCCGGGGACGATCGCCGCGCCTCCCGTTGCGGTCTGGATGTCCAGCTGGAGTCCCTCGTCCTTGAAGAAGCCCTGCTTGTCACCGAGGTAGATGGGGGCGCAGTCAACGATCGGAATGACGCCGACGCTGACCTTGGTCAGGCCCGAATCTCCGCCGGCGCCGCCCGTGGCAGTGCCGCCTCCCGTGGAACTGGGCGAGCCACTCCCGCAGGCCGACAGTCCCAGAACGGATGCGGCTGCCAAGACGGCAATAAAACGACGTTTCATGTTCACTCCTATGTGCCCATTGGCATGGGAGTGACAAGCCCCCAGCCCCAAATGTTCGCTATTCGAACAGACGTTCAAATTAAGTCTGATCTAAACCTGATGTGGGGTCAACCACGTCCAGCGCATTGTTACAGCTCTGAGACGGGGCGTCAAAGGGCATCTTCCGGCCGGCCGGAAGGGCGACGGCGTCAGATGTGCTGGCCGTCGGTAGCGAGCCGGCGGTCCAGGTTGTTGAAGAAAACCAGCAGCATCAGGTCAAAGGCCTGGCTGGCTTCCTCGGGCTGGTTGTTCACGACGAAGTCGAACTGCAGCCCGTAGAAGGCGGCGGTGAACAGCCGGGCGTCGGTGTCGGCGAACTCCTCGCGGATGCCCTGAAGGATCAGCCAGTCCCGGGCTTTCTCGTGCAGCATGCGGAAATGTTCCTGCGCCGTTCCGCGGGGCGGATCCGCCACGATGTCCTGCGCGGTCGCCTCGAATTCCAGCCGGGCGAGGTGCCGGTTGCGCTGCGCCATGGTCCAGCGCCAGGACTCCAGCAGGAACGCCCGCCAGGCGTCCCGGTCAATGTCCCGCACGTCCGTGGCCCGGATGCTGTCCAGCCGGGACTCGATGGTGCGGATGATCTCGTTCACCAGCTGCTCGCGGTGGCCAAAATGGTAGACGAGCACATAGCTGCTGACTCCCAGGCCCTCGGCCAGGCTCCGGAACGTGAGCTCCGCGAGGGTCTTGTCCATGAGGTAGTCCAGAATGGCGGCCAACAGCTCTGTTTTGCGTTCCGGTCGTGCGGGGCGGGCCATGGTTCCATCATAGGGAGCGGGCCGTTAACGCCGAAGTCGCCGGAGCATTGCCCGTTCGCCGGAACGTTCCGGCGAATCGCACTGCTCCGGCGACGTCGGTTTTTTCGGGAGGGGAACAGACTCCTTAGTTGGCGCTGGCTCCGGCCTTGGCCGTGGCCTTGGCCGTGGCCTTGGCGTCCGCGACGGCGGCGCTCTTGTCGGCGGGGCCGTTCACGGACGCCCTGGCCTCGGCGAACTTCTCGTTCAGCCGGGAGTGGCGCTGGCCGTAGGAGAAGTAGATGACAACGCCGATCACGAGCCAGCCGGCGAAGAAAATCCAGGTCTCCACGGCCAGGTTGGTCATGAGGTACAGGCACAGGACGGCGGAGACGATCGGGAGCACCTTGCCGAACGGCACCCGGAACGCGGGCTTGAGGTCCGGGCGCTTCTTGCGCAGCACCAGGACGCCGATGCTGACGGTCACGAACGCGGAGAGCGTGCCGATGTTGATCATTTCCTCCAGCAGGTCCACGTTGGTGAGTCCGGCGACAACCGCCACGCCGGCGCCACAGATGATCTGGAGCCGGACCGGCGTCGCACGGATGGTGCTGGTCTTGGACAGCGAGCGCGGCAGCAGGCCGTCGCGGCTCATTGCCAGCACCACACGGGAGAGGCCCATGAGCAGCACCATGATCACGGTGGTGAGGCCCACGAGCGAGCCGAAGGCAATGACCTTGGCGGCATCGGTGTTGCCCACCGCCTCGAACGCCGTGGTGAGGGTGGGGTTCTCGGCCTCGGCCAGTTCGGTGTAGGACACCATGCCGGTCAGCGCCAGGGACACCAGGATGTAGAGCACCGTGACAACGGCGAGGCCGCCGAAGATGCCGCGGGGCAGCGTCTTCTGCGGGTTCTTGACCTCCTCGGCGGAGGTGGCGACGACGTCGAAACCGATGAAGGCGAAGAAGACCAGGGCGGCGCCGGCGAAGATGCCCAGCGTGCCGTACTGCGCCGGGGCGGCACCGGTGAGGAAGCCGAAGAAGGACTGCTTCATGACGTCGGCGGCGGCGGTGCCGCCGGTCGGCTCGGAGGCCGGGACGAACGGGGCGTAGTTCTCGAACTTCACGTAGCTGAAGCCCACCACAATCACAAAGAGCACGACTCCGATCTTGATCAGCGTGAAGATGTTGCCGACGCGGGCGGACAGCTTTGTCCCCAGCACCAGCAGCACGGTGAACACGGCGACGATCAGGAAGGCACCCCAGTAGAGGTCCACGCCGCCCAGGGAGATCGACGGCGGGATGTCGACGCCCATGAGCGCGAAAACCTTGCTGAGGTAAATGCCCCAGTACTTGGCGATCACCGCACCGGCGGTGAACAGCTCGAGGATGAGGTTCCAGCCGATGATCCAGGCCAGCAGCTCACCCATCGTGGCGTAGGTGAAGACATAGGCGGAGCCGGCCACGGGGATCGCGGTGGCGAACTCGGCGTAGCACATGATGGCCAGCGC
The DNA here is from genome assembly GCF_055412865.1 of Pseudarthrobacter ribosi. Classification (NCBI taxonomy): domain Bacteria; kingdom Bacillati; phylum Actinomycetota; class Actinomycetes; order Micrococcales; family Micrococcaceae; genus Pseudarthrobacter; species Pseudarthrobacter ribosi. The sequence continues at coordinate 233,748 of NZ_JBVAYZ010000002.1, forward strand.
ACAGGTGACGGCGGCAATGGCGAAGGAGAGGGTGACGGCAGGGCCGGCGAAGTTTGCTGCAGCCTTGGCGCCCACCGAGAAGATGCCGGCGCCGACAGCAACGGCGACGCCCATGATCATCAGGTCCCAGGAGCTCAGCGAGCGCTTGAGCTGGCGTCCGGGTTCATCGGCGTCCGCCATGGACTGCTCGATCGATTTGGTCCGGAAGAGGTTCATAGAAAAGTCCACAATCTCGGTAGCTTGTTTAGAAACAGACCTATCCATAGTAGTGTCCATCCACTGGACGGCCATTTTTATCTCACATGGTGAGACGCAAAAAGCGGGCCGTGCAGGTTTCCCTGCACGGCCCGCCCGCGCGTGGTGCGCTCCGGTTTAGACCGGCCAGTCCATCAGCGTTGACCGGATCAGGAACCGTTTGCCCTCGGGCGCCTCCACCGAGAAGCCGCTCCCCCGGCCCGGCACCACATCCACGGTCAGGTGGGTGTGGCTCCAGTAGTTGAACTGTTCTTTCGACATCCAGAACTCAATGGTCTGCGGCTGCAGACCGTCGGAAATATCGAACAGGCCCAGCTGCACATCCGAGTCCCCGGTGATGAACTCCCCTGCGGGATAGCACATCGGCGAGGACCCGTCGCAGCAGCCGCCGGACTGGTGGAACATCAGCGGCCCGTGCTGGACCCACATCTTGCGCAGCAGCTCCACCGCCACGGGGGTGAGCGCCACCCGGGAGAAGTCCTCCCCGGGAAGGGTCACGGCGGCGTCGAGCTTTGTCGGTGGTGGCATCAGAGTCCTCTCCTGATCAGTACTTGATGACCACACGGCCGTCGATCTTGGCGTGCTTCATCTCGTCGAGGACGGCGTTCACGTCGGAGAGCTCGCGGGTGGAGACCGTGGGGTGGATCTTGCCCTCGGCGTAGAACTCCAGCGCCTCCTGCAGGTCCTGCCGGGTTCCCACGATGGAGCCGCGGACGGTCAGGCCCTTGAGCACAATCTCGAAGATGGGTGCCGGAAAGTCACCCGGCGGCAGGCCGTTGAACACAATCGTTCCGCCGCGGCGGGCCATGCCGATAGCCTGTCCGAACGCTGACGGGTGCACCGCCGTGACCAGGACTCCATGGCAACCTCCGGTTTCGCGCTGAATGACTTCGGCGGGATCTTCGTGCAGGGCATTGACGGTCAGTTCCGCACCGTGCTTCTTGGCCAGGGCGAGCTTGTCATCGGCGATGTCCACCGCTGCAACGCGCAGTCCCATGGCAACCGCGTACTGGACGGCGATGTGGCCGAGGCCGCCGATGCCCGAAATGGTGACCCACTGGCCGGGGCGCGCCTCGGTCATCTTGAGTCCCTTGTAGACGGTCACTCCGGCGCAGAGCACCGGGGCGACCTCGACGGGGTCCGAGCCGGCCGGGATCCGGGCGGCGAAGCGCGTGTCCACCAGCATGTACTCGCCGAAGGAGCCGTCAACGCTGTAGCCGGCGTTCTGCTGCGCCTCGCACAGGGTTTCCCAGCCGGTGCGGCAGTACTGGCAATCGCCGCAGGCGGACCAGAGCCAGGCATTGCCGACCAGGTCTCCGACGGCCAGGTCGGTGACGCCCTCACCGAGGGCCACCACTTCGCCGACGCCTTCGTGGCCGGGGATGAACGGCGGGCTCGGCTTGACCGGCCAGTCGCCTTCCGCGGCGTGGAGGTCGGTGTGGCAGACGCCGGTGGTCAGCACCTTCACGAGCGCCTGGCCGCGGCCCGGCACCGGCACGGGAACGGTCTGGATCTGCAGGTCCTTGCCGAATTCGGTTACTACTGCGGCTTGCATTGTCGTCGTCGTCGTTGTCGTCGTCATAGCGAAATCCTTGCGTCGTCAAGCGTGGGTGCAGCTAGGGGGCGTGTGCACGGCGTCCTTTCGCGTGGGTGCACACGTGGTGCGGGCGGGGCGGATCCATAGTGATCCACCCCGCCCGGGATCGGTGCGGCTTAGAAGAAGCCGAGCTTGTTCTCGTTGTAGCTGACCAGGAGGTTCTTGGTCTGCTGGTAGTGGTCCAGCATCATCGAGTGGTTCTCGCGGCCGATGCCGGAGGACTTGTAGCCGCCGAATGCAGCGCCCGCCGGGTAGGCGTGGTAGTTGTTCACCCACACGCGTCCGGCCTGGATCTCGCGGCCGGCGCGGTAGGCGACATTGCCGTTACGGGACCAGACGCCGGCGCCGAGGCCGTAGAGGGTGTCGTTCGCGATGCCCATGGCGTCGTTGTAGTCGCTGAAGCGGGTCACGGACACCACCGGGCCGAAGATTTCCTCCTGGAAGATCCGCATCTTGTTGTGGCCTTCGAAGATGGTCGGCTGGACGTAGTAGCCGCCGGCCAGGTCGCCGGGCAGCTCGGCCCGGGCGCCGCCGGTGAGGATCTTGGCGCCCTCCTGCTTGCCGATGTCGATGTAGGAGAGGATCTTTTCCAGCTGATCGTTGGAGGCCTGGGCGCCGAGCTGGGTTTCGGTGTCCAGCGGGTTGCCCTGGATGATCTTCTCGACCCGGGCCACGGCGTCGGCCATGAACGAATCGTAGATGCCTTCCTGGACCAGGGCGCGGGAGGGGCAGGTGCAGACTTCGCCCTGGTTGAAGGCAAAGAGGGTGAAACCTTCCTGTGCCTTGTCGTAGAACGCGTCGTTGGTGTCGGCCACGTCGTTGAAGAAGATGTTGGGGCTCTTGCCGCCCAGTTCCAAGGTGACCGGGATCAGGTTCTGGCTGGCGTACTGGCTGATCAGGCGGCCGGTGGAGGTTTCGCCGGTGAACGCGATCTTGCGGATCCGGGGGCTGGAGGCCAGCGGTTTGCCGGCCTCGACGCCGAAGCCGTTGACGACGTTAAGGACGCCGGCCGGGAGCAGGTCGCCGATGAGTTCCATCAGGACCAGGATCGAGGACGGGGTCTGCTCGGCCGGCTTGAGGACGACGGCGTTGCCGGCGGCGAGGGCCGGGGCGAGCTTCCAGACGGCCATCAGGATCGGGAAGTTCCAGGGGATGATCTGGCCGACGACGCCGAGCGGCTCGTGGTAGTGGTACGCGGTGGTGTCGTCGTCGAGCTGGGACAGCCGGCCTTCCTGGGCGCGGACGGCGGAGGCGAAGTAGCGGAAGTGGTCGGCGGCGAGCGGGATGTCCGCGTTGAGGGTCTCGCGGATCGGCTTGCCGTTGTCCCAGGACTCGGCGACGGCGAGCATCTCGAGGTTCTCATCGATCCGGTCCGCGATCTTGTTCAGGATGGCGGCGCGCTCGGCGACGGAGGTTTTGCCCCAGGAGGGCGCAATCTTGTGGGCGGCGTCCAGCGCCAGTTCAATGTCCTCGGCGGTGCCGCGGGCGACCTCGCAGAAGACCTTGCCGGTGACCGGGGTGATGTTCTCGAAGTACTGGCCCTTGACCGGGGCGACCCACTCGCCGCCGATCCAGTTCTCGTAACGGTCCTTGAAGGTGACCTTCGAGCCCTCGGTGCCGGGCTGTGCGTAAACAGTCATTGCTAGCTCCTTTGCTGTGCAAGATAGTGGCGGCCAGTGCCGGCGCCACCGTTGCGTTCAGCCTAGGAGCTAGGAGGTTGCAGTCAGGTTGCAACCACGTGACCCGGATCACTTCCAGGGTCACTCTTGCGGGGTCGGCGGGTCAGGCGCCGAGTTCCGCCTCGAGGCGTTCCAGGTCGGCGACGATCGCGGAGCGCTTGGGCGAACGCGGCGGCAGCAGTTTCAGCGCCGCGATCCGGACCTCGACGTCGTCCCTCGCCTCGGGCAGCTCGGCATACCGCAGGAGCGACTCGGCGCTGCCGTCCGTCAGCACGGCGTCGCGGAGCAGGGAGGAGACCCGGGACCGCAGTTCGGCGATGCCGGGGGCCTCGGAGCGGGGCAGGACGGCGCCGCGGTAGATTTCCAGGGCGATCCGGTGGGCGCCGCGCTGCAGGCAGTTCAGGACCTGGCCGGAGTCCGGCACCAGGTCCAGCGGCAGCCGGTAGGGCCGTGACTCCGGAACGGCAGCCGGGTTGAGCTGCTGGAGGACCTTGCGCAGCCGGACCATCTCGGCCCGCAGCGTCATGGTGGACGCGTCCCCCGGGTACAGCAGGGCACACAGCTCCTCGGCGTTGAGCCCCTCGGGGTGGGTGCTGAGCAGGGCCAGGATTTCGCTGTGCCGGGCGGACACTGCCACGGTGCGGCCGTCGATGCTGAGCAGGGCCTGGTCCCGGCCGAGGAGCTGGAGGCTGTTGCGGTACAGGCTGCCGGCCGAGCCGCCACCGTCCCCCGTCCCGGACGTGGCAGCGCCCCGACGTCGGGCCGGCGAGGACTGCTTGGCGGCCGCGAGCTGGAGCCGCTCCACGCGGAGGTGCGCCTGGGCGGCGGCCACGGTGGCCTCGACCAGGGACAGGGTGTGCGGTGCGACGGCGGACTCGGTGCCGGTGATGTCCACAACGCCCAGCACGGCGCCGGAATCCGGATCATGGAACGGCACGGCCGTGCAGCTCCACGGGTGGACGGAGCGTTTGTAGTGTTCGGCGCCGGAAATCTGGATGCCGCGGCCCAGGGCCAGGGCGGTGCCGGGGGCGCTGGTGCCCACGGTCGCTTCGGACCAGTCGGCCCCGGGAACGAACATCATGCCCTCGGCCCGGCGCCGCATTTCGGCATCGCCTTCGACCCAGAGCAGCCGGCCCACTTCGTCCCCCACAGCCACCAGCATGCCGCTGTCATGGCTGGGCAGGACCAGGAGTTTGTGGATGACCGGCATGATGGCCGCGAGCGGGTGCTGGCGCCGGTACTCTTCGAGTTCTTCGCTGTCCATCGCCAGCGGGGCCTCGGGGTTGTCCGGGTTGGCGTGCAGCTGGGCCGAGCGCCGCCAGGACTCCTGGATCAGTCTGCTGAGACCGGGAAGCTGCAGATCGGCCGGGAACACGAGCCCCTGGGAGTCCAGCTGCTCGTGGCCGGCGCTGGCATACTGCTGTCGCAGCGCTGCGGGAACCCCGCCGGCTGGCGGGAGCAGGGCTGCCGGATGGATCGGATTCCTCATTGAACTCCCACCGGACGGGCACGACGGCGTGCGGAGGCAGCCATGTCCGCCCAAGTCTACGGGGCGTGCCCCAAGCCCGCCAGAGCGCGCCCGTCCTCCTCGCGCGGATTCCGCGCCGAATTCAGACAGCCGCTACGTGGATCCGCGTGGCGGCTGTCCGTTTCCGCAGCGGATTCGCCGGCCCGGGATGGAGAGGCCGGATCCGGGGGTCAGCCGCGGGAGATCCGCACCATGTCCTCGCGGGGAACCACTTTGATGCGTTCCCGCGCGATGCCGTGGGCGTCCCCGGAGGCGGACCACTCGGCGCCGAGGGCCAGCTCGTGGGTGTCGAGCCGGTTCCAGCCCTCCCACGTGGTGTATTCGATCCCGCGCTCCTCGAGGAGGTCAATGATCGCCTGCGGGTCCGGGTTCTGCGCCGGGGGCAGGCTCAGCCGGTCCTCGAGCAGGAAGCCGATGGTCTCCAGCGCGTCGCCCTTGGTGTGGCCGATCAGGCCGACGGGGCCGCGTTTGATCCAGCCGGTGGCGTAGATGCCGGGAACGGGGTTGCCCTCGGCGTCGAGCACCCGGCCGCCCTCGTTGGGGATGACGCCGCGGCGGGCATCGTATGCCAGTTCGTCCAGCGGCGAGCCGTGGTAGCCGATCGCGCGGTAGACAGCCTGGACCGGGTAGTCGAGGTACTCCCCCGTGCCCTTGACGTTGCCGGTGCCATCCAGCTGCATGCGCTCGAACTTGATGCCGGCGACCTTGCCGGGGTCGGCCCCGTCGCCGGGTGTTCCGTAAATTTCCACCGGGCTGTGCAGGAAGTGCAGGTGCAGGCGGCGGGAGGACGGCTCCTCGGCCTCGGCGTGCTCCTCGACGAGCCAGTTCGTCAGGGTGTTGACCATGGTGCGGATCTGGTTGTTGCTCCGGATCGCCTCGTCCGAGGCCTCGTCGAACTCGAAGTCCTCCGGGTACAGCACGATGTCGACGTCCCGGGCGTGGGAGAGTTCGCGCAGTTCCAGCGGCGTGAACTTCACCTGGGCCGGTCCGCGGCGGCCGAACACGTGGACGTCCGTGACCGGGGAGTTCTTGAGCGCCTGGTAGACGTTGTCCGGGATTTCCGTCACGAGCAGATCGTCGGCGTGCTTGACCAGCATCCGGGCCACGTCGAGGGCCACGTTGCCGTTGCCGATCACCGCGATCTCCTTGGCCTCCAGCGGCCAGTCGCGGGAGACGTCGGGGTGCCCGTCGTACCAGGAGACGAAGTCGGCCCCGCCGAAGGACCCCTCGAGCCCGACGCCGGGAATGTCCAGGTCGGCGTCCTTGATGGCGCCGGTGGAGAAGATCACGGCGTCGTAGAAGGCGCGGAAATCGTGCAAGGTCAGGTCACGGCCGTAGGTGACGTTACCGAGGAAGCGGATGTCGCCGCGGTCCAGGACCTTGTGCAGCGCGTTCACGATCCCCTTGATCCGCGGGTGGTCCGGGGCGACGCCGTAGCGGATCAGGCCGTACGGTGCCGGGTACGCCTCGAAGAGATCGATGCTGACCTCGAAGTCGCCGCCCTTGACCTCGTTGGACTTGGTCAGAATGTCCGCGGCGTAGACGCCGGCCGGTCCGGCGCCGACAATCGCAACGCGGAGCGGACGTTTGGACGATCTTTTAGGCGAAGTTTTGGCCGAGTTGGACACCGGAAGCCCTTCTGAGTCTTAGCGACAGCGCCAGCACATGCAGCGCACAATCCCCCATTCTAAATGTCCGCAGGACAGTATGGGCGCCCCGGTGACCGACATCGCAGGGATCCGCCCCCGGCGCCGGACGCCTCCGAGCCGAAAGGCAGGAATAGGAGTCCCTCCGGTGGTGTTATTGATCTTGTGTTTACCCCCGACCGATCCCCCTCCCCCGCCACGCTGAGCACTCCGGGCACCGCCGCCCCCGGTGGAAGCCCGTCGAAGCGGCCGCCGGCGGCCCTCAAAGCCGTCGACACGGACACGACGGCGGGAATCATCTTCGGGATCGGCGCCTACGGCCTGTGGGGGCTGATGCCCCTCTACTTCTTCCTGCTGCAACCGGCTGGCGCGGTCGAAATCGTGGCCAACCGTGTGCTCTGGTCGCTGCTGTTCTGCGCCCTGCTGATCACCATCACCCGCTCCTGGCGGGTCCTGGGCGCCGCTTTCCGGAACCGCACGCTGATCTTCCCGCTGATGATCGCCGCGGTCCTGATCGCCGTGAACTGGCTGACCTATGTGTACGGCGTGACCACCGGACAGGCCGTCGAAGCCTCATTGGGCTACTTCATCAACCCGCTCGTCTCGGTCCTGCTGGGCGTGGTGGTGCTGAAGGAGAAACTGCGGCCGCTGCAGTGGGCCGCCGTCGGAATCGGCTTCATCGCCGTGGGCGTCCTGACGGTCTCCTACGGCAAGCTGCCGTGGATCGCCCTGACGCTGGCGCTGAGCTTCGGCCTCTACGGCTTCGTCAAGAAGCGCGTCGGCCCGCGCGCTGACGCGATCACCAGCCTCACCGTCGAGACGATCGTGCTGGCGCCGGTGGCCGCCGCCGCGATGATCATCCTGGCACTCACCGGGACCGCGACGCTGGCAGCCCACGGCCCCGAGCACTTCTGGCTCCTCGCCGCGTCGGGCATCATCACCGCCGTGCCGTTGCTGTTCTTCGGCGCCTCGGCCCGGCGGTTGCCGATGACCACCATCGGCCTGCTGCAATACTTCGCCCCGGTGCTGCAGTTCATCGTGGCGCTGGCCGTGTTCCATGAGCCCATGACGACGGACCGCTGGATCGGCTTCGGCGTGGTGTGGCTGGCGCTGCTGGTGCTCACCGTGGACATGCTGCTCGCCGCCCGGAAGAACTCCGTGAACCGGAAACTGGCCCGCGCCGCCGCCTGAGTCTGGCGCGGGCCTCACGTGGGACGCTTGCCTGCCCGAGGCTGACCCAAGAGGGCCCCGAGCCGGCGAGCCGGGGCAGCGGCGCGGCGCCGCTCAGACTGAAATCAGACGGCGGGGCTGGTTTTGATCCCCGTGTAGTCGCGCGGGACCACCACCATGGGCACCGGAAGGGCCAGGAGCACCTTGTGGGCTGTGCTGCCGAGGAACAGTTTGTTCTTTTCCGCCAGGCGCGACGACCCGACGATCAGGATTTCCCCCTCGTCCCAGTCGAGGTCGTCGATCGCTTCCTCGATGGTGCGCCCGTGGGCCACCTCGACGGTGACGTCGTGTCCGGCCGGGAGGCGGTGCGCGGCCGCGGTGAGGACGGTATTGGCGTGGATGTGCGCGGCGTTGATGTTCTCCCCGCTGTCGCCTTCGGCGTCGAGTTCCACGAGGGACACCAGCCGCAGCGGGACCCCGCGGCGTTCCGCGGCCGTGATTGCGACGTCGATCGCGGCCTCCGCGCCGGGGCGCTGGCCCACCGCAAGGGTCAGCCGGGTGATCGGCTCCGTGCGGTGGTAACCCCGGGGCGCGAGCGCCACCCCAACAGGAGAGGCGTGGAGCAGGGCGTTGGCCGCGCTGCCAATTGTGTACCGCTTGAACAGCCCGGCGCTGGCAGCACCCACAACGATCAAGCCGGCCTCGTAGTCCAGCGCAGCATCAATGAGGCCGGCAGCGTGCGAGTCCGCGTGGCGGACATGGAACCTGGCCTCCGTCCTTGGGGACCAGGGACAAGCCCTCGCGTTCCGTGGTGATCATCTTCTGCTCCGCGGCACTGACACCGCTTCCCTCAGGATGCAAGGCGACGTAGGGGGTCCGCCGGTCACGACGTAGACCAGGTCAAGGTGCGCCCTGGGCGCGGGCCAGGGCAGAGGCCAGTGCAACGGCGTCGGCGCCGCGGTCGCCGGGGGTGTAGCCAACTACGTATCGCATCTATGAACCCCTTAAGGGTCTGTGGCAGAAGCCAGCTTTGCTCCGGGGGTTTCCGGGCGACGTCGGCCGGTCTGCGTTCCTGCAGTGGTAGAAATGACTCTAGCCCAGCAGGACCCGGAATTGACCCTGGCGGCCCGCGGTTTTCTCCCCTGAGCAGGGGAAACCTCTAACAAGTAGAGATGAGGATTTCGCAGGAACGATCCACGCGACCGAAGCGGGCGGGGGCGCCCTGCGGCATTGTCTGTAGCGGCGGTCACGTGGGTTTCGCTTCAGGCAGTCACCTGGGACGGAGAGTGTAATTCGAGGACTACCGGTGATAGCCGGCCAATGGCATACTGGCGCCATGCTGGCAGCCTACGCCCATCAGGCGACCCTAGAAATGAGTTCCGACGCTGACATCGACGCTATTAGTTTGGCCGTTGCCTTGGAGCTGTGCGGAAGCTGGCAACACAGCCCGCCGTGTCCGGTTCCCCACTCCACGCATGCCACAAAGACAGGCAGCACGGTCACCGTGCGCGTGGTATTCGCCGCGGAGTCGGAAGAGGTTGAGTCCGTACGACACCGGATTGGCGAAGCCCTCCGCACGGGCTCGGTTGCCGCTCCGGACGGTTCGACCACCAAATGGGAGCTTCGCGGTAGCTCCGCCGACGATGTGAGCGCCTCCGAACTTGCACGTGCCCGGCGTCTTGTCGGCGCCTGACTCCCGCCAAAGCTGACCGCTTCCCTTTCGTCCAGCCCCGTGCTGGATCCGCTGGCGGTACCTGGCGCCGCGGCCGTACCGGAAATGGAGCGCCGGTGTGATGGCCACCACACCGGCGCTGGGCTGCATCGCATACCCCGAGGACTATGCCCGCGGCTGGGCGCCTTAGGGCGCGACCACGACGGCCGGCGAGCCCTGGTTGACCGGGTTGGCCGTGGCGGAGGGGGCGACCACCCCGAACTCGTAGCCTTTGGCCCGCAGTGCGTCGATGGTTTTGGCCAGGTAGGTCCACTGCGTCGAGGGGCAGGACAGGACGTCCTCAGCGTCGTGGAGCAGGATCATCGCGCCGGGCACCGCCTCCGCCATCACATACTTTTGGACGCCGGCCGCACCGGGGCACTCGTAGTCGCCGGGGTTGCCGACGTCCCAGTGCCAGACAACCCCGCCGCTCATACCGATCGTCTTGAGGTAGCCCAACGCGTAAGAGGTGCTGTTGCCGAAGGGGAAGCGCATCAGCTTGGGCGCCTCACCGGTGGCGGCCTTGATGGCGGCGTTGGTGCGGTCGATCTGCTGCTTCTGCTGCGTCTTGCTGATTGCGGAGAAGTCGGCGTGGTCCCACGAGTGGTTGCCGATCACGTGCCCCTCAGCCTTGATCCGGCGGACGAGGTCGGGGTACTGCTGCGCGTGGGAGCCCTCGAGGAAGAACGTCGCCTTGACGCCTTTCTGCTTGAGGACGTCGAGGACGAACGCAGTGCGCTGGGGCGAGGGCCCGTCGTCGAAGGTCAGGCCGATCAGCGGCTTGCCGGCGGCCTGCGCCGACACGGTGGGGCCGCCGGCCAGCAGTGCCACAACCAAGGTCGCGGCGGCCAAGGCCGCGACGGCAATCTTGCTCTTCATGGTGCTCACCTTCCATTCTCAAGGTCGCTAGGTGAGCACCATAAGGCTCCGCTGAGGCCGCTGTAAACAGCTACTCGCTAGGCAGGGCTCCTCGGGTCGGTGGCACCCGTGTCGAACACGCGGTGGTCGCGGGTGGTCAGCCGCCCAGCGCACGCCTCATCGCGTCGTACGCGGGCGTCGGCTTCCCGTTGTCGAACAGGAAGTCGTGGCCCTGCTGCAGCCTGCCGTGATCGTCGATCCACCAGTTGTAGCGGTCGTCCACGCCCCACGTCGTGTAGGAGACGCAGGCACGCGAGCGCAGACAGGTGGCTAGCACCGTGGTGTACTGCTCCGCCTGGGCGTCCGTCCCCTCGTCGTCCTTGACGTCGTTCTCCGAGATGCGGACGTACAGCCCGGCCTCCTCGAAGAGATTGAGCGTATCGGTGAGGTCGTCGGCGGAGATCGCGTCGGTCTTGAGGTCGTAAACGTGGGCCTGGAGCCCGACGCCGTAGATGTGCCCGCCCAGCGCGTTGGTGTCGAGCGCGAGCTTGAGCAGGGCGTCCTGGCGGTGCCCCGGCACGTCCGCCCCGTTCTCGTTGATGAACTGCTTGACGTCCGGATCGGCGTCGTAGACGGCCTGGGAGACGACCGCCGGGTAGCTCGGCCCGAAGACGCGGTACCAGATGTTCTGCTGGAAGCTTGTCCCCTGGTCCACGTCGAACGGCTCGTTGACGACGTCGAGCGAGTCGAGCCGCCCCTTGAAGTGCGTCACCACGGTGGTGACGTAGTCGAGCAGGGCCTCGGCGCTGGCACGGCGCTCCAGCTCGGAGCCGGTGGGGAGCTCCCGCATCCAGCGGGGCATCGCCTCGGTGAAGGCGATGGTGTGGCCGTGCACCGCCATGCCCTTGCTCTCGGCGATCGCGAGAATCGCATCAGCCTCTTCGAAGGTGTACACGGCCTGCTGCGGTGAGAGGAACTGCGGCTTCATCGCGTTCTCCGGCGTGAGGGCGCCGAAGTTGCCGACGAGCTCCCGCGCGTAGTCCACGTCCGAGGCAAGCGGACCGAGCGCCACCGCCGCACCGATCTTGAAGTCCGGCCGGGTCCGGGAGGCCAGGGCCTGCAGCCCGTCCGCCGACTGCTCGGTCTGCGCGACCGCGGGGCCTTCGGTGGTCAGGGAGGCGCCCTCCGGAGCGGTGGCGGTGAGGGACCTGACCTGGAAGGAGCCGCCGTCGCTCGACAGCCCCAGCCAGAGCTCCCCCGATTTGAACACCCCGCCGAGGGGCAGCGACGACACGGTGCCCCCGCCGCTCGCGACCTCCAACCTCTGCCCGGACCGGCGCACCGAGATCGCGGCCCCCGGATCCGAGACCGTCACGTGCTCGTCGTGCGCCGGCTGAGGGTCGGTCACGTGCTGCTGGCGCGAGCCGTCGAAGACCGCAATCTCGAGGTCGTCGCCGCGGAGGGTGAGCCGCAGGCCCGCCGGCTCGACCCGGAACTCATCGGCGATCACCGGCGGGCTGTCGTAGACGGTCCAGGACGCGTCGGCGGTCACGTCGGAGAATGACGCGCTGAGGGTGAAGTCCCCCTTTGCGACCAGGTGGGTGCCGGCCAGGTTGAGCGGCGGGTTCGGCTGGCCTCCCCCGCCGTCCTGCTCGACGATGCTCCGTGCGGTGGCAGCGACCTGCAGCCCGCCGCCGGCGGCCGTCACCCCGGGCGTGTGCTGCCAGTCCTGATGGACCAGGTCAAGGACCACGTCGGGCTCCGGTGTCGGGTCGTTCGAGGAGCAGCCCGCGAGGGCGAGCAGAAGGCCAGACGCCAGCACGATCAGTACGCGCGGGCGCCCGGCCATCAGGGCCGCCACCAGCGGACATCGTCCACATAGGCCAGCACTCCAGAGTTGCCGGTGACGTACACCTGCAGGCTAGCCTTCGCGACGCTGGTCGTGCTCGGCGAGTAAGTCAGGTTGACGTTGGCGACGCCGAGCGCGGTGCCGGCGAGCTTCCACTGCCCGGAGATCCAGTTGCCGTTGGCGTCGTACTCGTCGATGTACCAGCCGACCTCACCGGCCGTGCGGTTCTTAATGTTGAGGTACGCCGAGATGTTGTAGTTGCCCGGCGTCACGTTGACCTGCGGCGAAAACAGATGGCCGTTGACCGTCGTTCCCTGCAGCTTCACTGAGTTCACCGGGTTGGCCGGGGCGCCATTTCCGGCGTTGTCGGCCACGATGGCGGTCGCAGCGTCGGTCCTCCAGCCACCGCTGATGCCGGCGTCGAACGTGCCGTTGACGGCTAAGTTGGCGGGCACCGGCGGCAGGGTCTCCGCGCCGAGCGCCAGCAGCTCCACGTTGTCCAAGTAGGCCGTAATGCCGGTCCCCGCGACGATCACCTGGAGACTGGCCTTGGCCACGTTCGTCGAGCTCGGCGTGTAGGTGAAGTTGAGCTCCTCCACCCACCGGGAGTTCTCCCGCTTGCGGTACTGCCCGGAGACCCAGGCTCCCGCCGCGTTGTACTCGTCGACGTAGAACGCCACCTCGCCCGAGGTCAGCGCGGAGACGTTGAGGAAGGTCTTGTACAGGTAGTTCGTCCCCGGGGTGACGGCGACCTGCGGTGAGAACAGGTGTGACGGGGTCGCACCGGAGACGAGCTTCACCGACCGCGTGGGGTCGGGGTAGCTGCCGTTACCGCCGGTGTCCGCCGTGATGGTCGCGGGAGCGTCGGTCCGCCAGCCCTCGCCGATGCCCGAGTTGAAGCTGGCGTTGGGCATCTTGTTGGGGGTGCCCGTCACGAGGCCCTTGGAGACGTTGACGTTCTTGATCTGGCCGGCCGTCACCTTGGTCTTCACGTAGGCGGCGAGCTGGTCCAGCTCGGCGGTGCCGTACTGGTAGTCGTCGGCGGTCCTGCTGGGGTTTACGGCGATGTCGTGGAAGGTGAACACGACCCACGTCTTGGCCGCGATGGCCTGGTCGACCTTCGCCTTCAGCGTGGCCACCGTGTCGAGGCCCTCCTCGACCGCGACGTTGTTGACCAGGTAGTCGCTCAGAGGCCAGAGGTTCACGCCCTCGTCCTTGAAACCGCGCATCGACGAGTAGTACTTGGCCACTTTGGCCATGACTGCCTGGTCGTAGTCGCCGTACGGCGGTGCGAAGGCGGTTGCCTTGATGCCTTGTGCGGCCAGCGCAGACCTGCTGTTCGCCATCTGCGCGTCGACCTGGGCCGCGGTCAGCTTGTTGGCCTGGCAGTCGCCGCCGATGGAGGTGAGGCACTGGTGGTCCACCCCGTGCGACCCGATCTCCCAGCCGTACTGGGTCTGCAGCTGCTTGATCTGCGCCCAGGTCATGTACGGCACGCCGCTGTCGGCCCGGCAAGTGTTCGGCACGGTCGTCATGCCAACGCAGTTAGTGATCACGTAGTTCGTGCCCGTGAGACCGTGCTTCTGAAGCGTCGGAGCGGCCTGAGTGAGGGCGCTGGTGTTGCCGTCGTCGAAGGTGAACGAGACGAGTGCCGACGGCGCCGGGTTGTCCACGGCTGCGTTCGCCGAAGTAGGGGTGAACAGTGCCGCGGTCATTGCTGCGACGGCAAACCCTATGGTCGCGAGCCTGCTTCGGGCTCGCGAGGTGCTGAATCTGGTTCCGGTCATGAGTCTTTCCGTTCTTTTCGGGTGGCCGACGGCGCCTGCTTACACCGCCGAATAGTGATCACGGGCCCCGCAACTTCTCGAACGCCTGCGCGACCGGCTGGACTTCGATGCCACTATCGTCAATGAGCTGCAACTGGGCGGCGAGGACGTCGCTGGTAATTGTGCTCCGGTCCGCCGCGATGGTGTTCTCCTGAGTGCCGGTGGACTCGGGGGTTGCGATCTGGTGGTAGACGAAGATGAGCCAGCCGTTTACTCGGGACGTCTCGGCGAGCGCTGCGGCTAGGGTGTCCGGCGTAGTTTCGTCGGTCACGTAAAAGACCTTTAGATCGTGTGGTTCGAGGTTCTGCCGGGTGTTGATGCCCTGCTCCGTCCCCCGCACGATGTCGAAGTACTTGCTCGCGTACCAGTCGACCTGGGGGTCGGACCGTCCGAACGGAGGTGCCAAGTCGTCGGTGCCGAGGCCCGCGGCCGCAAGCGCCTCCTCACTCTTCCGCATCTCTTCGTGCAGCCGGTCGGCGCCGATCGAGGTGAGATCGACGTGTTCGTAGCTGTGTGCGGCGATCTCATGTCCGGCGTCGTGCAATTGCCGCACCTCGGCGGCCGTCATGAAGTTCGGCGTCTCGATGGAGCTGGCATTGACGTACTGGGTGGACCGGAAGCCGTGCTTGTTCAGCAGTGGCAGGGCGCGGTCGTGCACTGACTGCCAGCCGTCGTCGAACGTGATCGAGACCATGGGCTGGTCCCAGCGGAGGGGTCCGGGCTTGGTGACGTCGGTCAGCGTATAGTCGCGGACGCCGGTGGTGCCGTTCCCGTGCGACACCAGGGTGACCATCGCCGTCTTCGCCCCGTCGGGGACCTGGAACGCCTCCCTGACCGTCGTCCACTCCCCCGCCGGCGGCACCGTCGCCAGGTTGCGGAACACGCGCCCGCCGTTCGCGAGTTCGAACTCCGCCACCACATCCACCTCGCGCTCGGACTGGTAGGTCGCGCCGAACTCGAAGTACCGGTCGGTGGTGACCGGGACCGGCTGGTACTGCCATTTCGCCTCGCCGCTCTGGTAGTTCTCGATGCGGGTCCAGAGGAAGCTGCCGTCCTCGTCCTGGCCGCGCCCGGACTCCACGGTCGAGGCCCCGGAGGCGTACGGGGACCATGAGTCGGGTGCGCCCAGCTGGGGACCGGCGAAATTGGGGGCGGGGACGAGGTTGGGGCCCGCCGTCGCGGCGGGCGGCACGCGGACGTCGTCCGCCGCCTCGATGTACGCGCCCTCGACCCGGATGGTGCCCTTGGAGGCGAGCCGGAAGACGTACTCCACTGCGGTGGTCGTGTCGCCGCTGTCGAACGCGTCACTCACCGTGAACAGCGAATTGCCCGGCCGCTCGAGAGGGTTCGGCAGCTGCTTCAAAGTCGTGCTGCCGGCTGCGTGGTGCTGGCGGGCCAGCAGCGTGAAGTCCGCGTCGCTGGCGGTGAACGCCTTGAACAGGTAGGTCTCGCCGGGCTCGACCTCCACCCGGGGGCTCGTCAGCGTGACATCCCCCGAGGCGTAATGGGTGACGTCCAGCTTCAGCGCCTGGCCGCTCAGCTGCCCATCGACCAGCTCCAGCGAGGTCCCAGCGTCCCCGCTGTGGCTGACGTTCCAGCCGCCCACGTCGCCGGCGGAGGGCGCCAGGCCGGACGCCGCCGGATCGCCCACCGCAGTCACACCGAGCGCGGGGAGCAGGTTCGCACCGGGCCGCGCCTGAGCGATGCTGCCGGTCCCACCGGTGTACAGCAGCCACCCGATGGTTATCATGACGACCATCACCGAGATGACGACCAGCGGATTCAGCAGCACACGGAGAACCCGGCCGCGCTTATGCGGCACGAGCTACCACCACCACGCTGGCGGCCCGCTGCGGCGACTTCCATGTGTTGATCTCGGGACGCCGGAACAGCCCGCGCGAGCGCGCGATGCAGCGAAGCGCCGCCGTCAGCTGCACCAGGTCCATGATGTAGAACAGGAAGTAGGCAGTCGGCGCGTAGATGGACAGCCGAGTGCGTTCACGCGCGGTAAGGTTCTCATCCATCCAAACCGTCAGCAGTGTGTACACGGTGATGGTCGCATACGCGCCCAGTATCAGGGCAGGCGTCTGCGTGACCATCGACCAGTAGACCGCGTACGTCCACGCGACGGGCGAGACGAGCAGCGTGAACTCGCTGAGCACAGCCATCGGCATACGGTAGCAGGTCAACATGCGGGTGTACCGGCGGCTCGGGTTGAGCATCATGCCGCGGTACTTGATGAGGTTCTGAATGCTTCCATACTTCCAGCGGTAGCGCTGCTTCGCCAAGGCGCGGAGCGTGAGCACGCCCTCGGTCTTCGCGACCACGTCAGCTCCATAGATCATGCGGAAGCGCCGGTTCCCCAGGCTGGCAATCTTCGCGCTCAGGCCGATGTCCTCGGTCACGGTGTCCGTGTCGTAGAATCCGACCTTGCGCAGCACGCGCATCCGATACGTCGAGGCCACTCCGCCCACCACGAACTCGCAGTTCAGCAGCGAATAGAGCTTCTTTGAGCGGTAGCCGATCATGTGCTCGAAAAGCTGCAGGATGCCGAGCGCCGTCGTCTCCTCCAGGATCTGCACGTTGGCTGCGACACCGGCCACGTACGGGTCGTCGAAGTAGGACAGCGCGTTCGTGATGGCGTCCGGCTCGATGATCGAGTCGGCGTCGAGCGTCATCACGTACTGGCCGCGCGCATGCCGGCGAAGCGCCGCGTTGAGCGCCGCGCCCTTGCCGACGTTCTTGCGCATCCGCACGATGCGCAGGTCCATCTCGGGGTGACGCACCTGGTAGTCGCGGGCCAGCCGACCGGTAAGGTCGGTGGACGCGTCGTCCGCGACGAGGACCTCGAAGGAGCGGTAGTTGCTGCGCCGGATGGAGTCGAGCGTCCGGACGATCACCGCCTCCTCGTTGTGGGCGGCGATGACGATGGAGACCAGCCCGGGCACCTCGGGGAGGGCACGGCGGGTCCAGGTGGCCGTCGCCGCGCACTCCGCCTCGTACTCGACGGGGAGCCGGACGCCCCTCATCCCCTTCCGCCGCTGCTGCCAGACGTCGTAGAAGTTGGCGCCCACCAGGTACAGGCCGAAGTGCACGACGTAGAGGATACTGACGCCGGCGAACAGCCAGAAGATCACCAGCGGGATGTCCATGCTCAAGCCTCGATGGAGTTGGCGGCTAGCGCGGGCACGTGCGCGGCGGACCGGGGCTCGGCGCGCTCGGTGCGAAGCGCGCGGCGCGGCACCTTTACGGACGCGGCGACGGCGGCCGCCGCCTCGGCCGCCGGCTGCAGAACCTCATCGAACGTGGCGTTCGTGACGGCGTTGGCCAGCTGGCCGGCGGCCGGCTGGACCAGGTCAACAATGGCCGTGGTGGTCGGCACGGCAGCGGCCGGAACGGCGGCGCTCCGCGCCACGGTCTCTACGAGAGCCCTGCGAGCCGCGCCGTGGCGATAGATCCGGATGCCGACGAAGCGGATGATCAAGGTGAGGATCACCAGGGCCCACAGCACCACGCTCAGCTGAGCCACGAAGCCGAGCAGGCCCTCGAACATCGCACTGTCCCGGCCGAAAGTCGCCTGTGCGGTCACGGCGACGCCCTGCATATGCGTCATCGAAGGCCCTTCCCTGCTGCATGGGTGTAAGCCGCTGCCGTGCGGCCAAGCAACTGGTCGCACTGCTCAGCCAGCCCTGAAGACTGCTTCTTTTGCGGAAGAGATGCGTGCGCCAGGGGCAGGACAGTGCTGTTCATGGACATCTCGATTTCGGTAACCACCTTGCGCCTCCTCGATTCCGGCATGCGGCCCACTTCCAAAATATGGGGATCCATGCATGGGGGCACGAGTGCTGATTACGTGAATAACTTGCTTGCCAGAATAGGGGCAATACTCGGTTCGGCGGCGAGGTACTCGGATAGATAGCCGCGGTTACCCGACCATTGCCGCGGCTTCCCTTCGGTAGGGCCCTAAGACCCCAATCGCGGTGCTCATCACCTGAAAACGTCATCTGAGGAGCTGGCATTAATAGGCCGTCACGCCAGGCGATATTTTCGCCTGGCGGCCTTAAATTTGCCGGCCTTTAAGCGGTACGGCCCGCCAATGCGTGGTCATTGTGACGCACTGGAGGGCCGAGATCCGTCGAGCCGGTGCAGTGGCGCGGCGTCGCTCAGACTGAAGTCAGACCCCGGGGCTGGTGTGCATCCGTGAGTAGTCGCGCGGGACCACCACCATGGGGACCGGCAGGGCCAGGAGCACCTTGTGCGCGGTGCTGCCGATGAACAGTTTGTTCTTCTCCGCCAGGCGGGAGGAGCCGACGATCATGATCTCGCCCTCGTCCCAGTCCAGGTCGTCGATCGCTTCCTCAATCGTGCGGCCATGGGCCACTTCGACGGTGACGTCGTGCCCCTCCGGGAGCCGGTGGGCGGCCGCGGTGAGGACGGTATTGGCATGGATGTGCGCCGCGTTGATGTTTTCGCCGCTGTCCCCTTCGGCGTCGAGTTCCACGAGGGAAACCAGCCGTAGCGGGACCCCCCGGCGTTCCGCGGCCATGATCGCGACGTCGATCGCCGCCTCCGCGCCGGGACGCTGGCCCACCGCGAGCGTCAGCCGGGTGATCGGCTCGGTGCGGTGGTAACCCCGCGGTGCGAGCGCCACCGGAACGGGCGAGGCGTGGAGCAGGGCATTGGCCGCGCTGCCGATGGAGTATCGCTTGAACAGCCCGGCGCTGGCGGCACCGACGACGATCAGGCCGGCCTCGTAGTCCAGGGCCGCATCAATGAGGCCGGCGGCGTGTGAGTCCGCGTGGCGGACGTGGAACTTGGCCTCGACGTCCTTGGGGATGAGGGACAGGCCCTCCCGTTCCGCGGTGAGCATCTCCTGCTCCGCGGCGCTGACACCGCTTCCCTCCGGGTGCAGGGCGACGTAGGGGGTCCGCCGGTCCACAACGTAGACCAGGTCAAGTTGCGCTCCCTGGGCCCGGGCCAGGGCGGAGGCCAGTGCAACGGCGTCGACGCCGCGGTCGCTGGGGGTATAGCCAACTACGTATCGCATGTATGAACCCCTTATGGGTCTGTGGCAGAAGCCAGCTTTGCTCCGGGGGTTCCGGGCGACGTCGGCCGGTCTGCGTTCCTGCAGTGGTAGGAACGACTCTAGCCCAGCGGCGCGCGGAATTGGCCGTGTGCCGGGGCGCGGAATTGGCGCGGGGACAGCGCGGGGAAGGGAGCCGGGTTAAAGCAGCAAAGCCGCGGACGCTGGGTCCGCGGCTCTGCTGCGTTGTGTTGGTGCCGTGCCTTCGTGCCCGGTCTGGTTAAGCGTTGGCCTTGATGGCCGCGGCCAGGACCTGGAGGCCGTCGAGCAGCAGCTCGTCGCTGATGACCAGCGGCGGCAGCAGCCGGATGACGTTGCCGTAGGTGCCGCAGGTGAGGATGATGACACCCTCCTTGAGGCAGGCTGCGGCGACGGCCTTGGTCAGCTCCGGGTTCGGTTCCTTCGAACCGGCCTGGACCAGTTCGATCGCGAGCATCGCGCCGCGGCCGCGGACGTCGCCGACCACGGGCTGTTCGGACGCCAGTTCGCGCAGCTTGCCGAGGGCGAGCTCCTCGATGTGCTTGGCGCGGGCGTTGAGGCCGTACTGCTCCATGGAGCCGATCGATGCGAGGGCCGCGGCGCAGGCCACCGGGTTGCCGCCGTAGGTGCCGCCGAGGCCGCCCGGGTGGACGGCGTCGAGCAGGTCGGCGCGGCCGGTGATGGCCGACAGCGGCATCCCGCCGGCGATGCCCTTGGCCATCGTGATGATGTCCGGGACGACGCCCTCGTGGTTCACGGCGAACCATTCGCCGGTGCGGCAGAAGCCGGACTGGACCTCGTCGGCGATGAAGACGACGCCCTTGTCCCTGGCCCAGCCCGCCAGCGCGGGCAGGAAGCCCTCGGCGGGGACGATGAAGCCACCCTCGCCCTGGATCGGTTCGATGATGATCGCGGCAACCTGCTCGCCGCCGATCTGCTTTTCAATCATGGTGATGACGCGCTTGGCGGCCTCGGCACCGGTGATCGCCGGGTTTTCCTCGCGGTAGGGGTAGCTCATCGGCATGCGGTAGACCTCGGGCGCGAACGGGCCGAAGTTGGTCTTGTACGGCATGGCCTTGGCGGTCAGCGCCATGGTCAGGTTGGTGCGGCCGTGGTAGGCGTGGTCGAAGGCGACGACGGCGTCGCGGCCGGTGGCCAGGCGGGCCACCTTGACGGCGTTCTCGACCGCCTCGGCGCCGGAGTTGAACAGCACGGTGCGCTTTTCGTGGTCGCCCGGGGTGAGCCGGTTCAGCTGCTCGGCGACGGCGACGTAGCCCTCGTAGGGCGTGACCATAAAGCAGGTGTGGGTGAAGTGTTCCACGGCTTCCTTGACCGCGCCGACCACGGCGGGGTCGGAGGCGCCGACGCTGGTCACGGCGATGCCGGAGCCGAGGTCGATGAACGAGTTGCCGTCGACGTCGTGGATGATTCCGCCGTCGGCGTCGGCGACGAACACGGGAACGGTGGACGCGACGCCGGCGGCGACGACGGCCTTGCGTCGCTCGGTCAGGGCAACGGACTTCGGGCCCGGGAAATCGGCCTGGACGCGGCGCTTCTGCTCAAGACGGTAGGTGATGTCATTCGCGGTGGTGGTCATGGAAAAGCCTTTCTAGCGTGCTGGGTGTGCGGTGGAGCTGTGCATCGGTGCGGTGCCAGCGGGGGATGCAACTGCGCTAGGCGTCCAGCGCACTCATGACGTGCTTGATGCGGGTGTAGTCCTCCACGCCGTACATGGAGAGGTCCTTGCCGTAGCCGGACTGCTTGAACCCTCCGTGCGGCATTTCGGCGGTCAGGAGGATGTGCGTGTTGATCCAGACGGCGCCGAAGTCCAGGTCCCGGCTCAGGCGCATGGCCGTGCCGTGGTTGGTGGTCCAGACGCTGGAGGCGAGGGCGTAGTCGACGTCGTTCGCCATCTCCACCGCTTCCTCCTCGGTGCTGAACTTCTGCACCGTGATGACCGGACCGAACGTTTCCTTCTGCACGATGTCATCGCTCTGCTTGGCGCCGGTGACAATGGTCGGCTCGAAGAAGTAGCCCTTCTCCCCCGCCCGGTGCCCGCCGGTCTCGATCTTGCAGTTCGCCGGCAGGTGCTCGACGACGGACGTGACCGCCTTGAAGTGGTTGACGTTGTTCAGTGGGCCGAAGTAGTTGTCCTCATCGTTCTGCGAGCCAGTGTGCAGGGTCTTCGTGTGCTCGACCATGGCGGTGACGACGTCGTCGTGCACCGAATCCTGGACCAGCACGCGGGTGATCGCGGTGCAGTCCTGGCCGGCGTTGAAGAAGGCGAACTCGGCAATGGCCGCGGCGCTCTTCTTGATGTCGGCGTCGGCGAACACAATGGCCGGCGCCTTGCCGCCGAGCTCCAGGTGCGCGCGCTTGAGGCCCTTCGCGGCACCGGAGGCAACGGCGATGCCGGCCCGGACGGAGCCGGTGATGGAAACCAGGCCGGGGACTTTGTGCTCCACCATCAGGGCGCCGGTCTCGCCGGTGCCCAGGACGACGTTGAGCACGCCGGCCGGGAAGATCCCGCCGGCGAGGCGGGCCAGGACGAGGGTGGATTCCGGGGTGGTGTCCGAGGGTTTGAGCACCACGGTGTTGCCCGCGGCCAGGGCCGGGCCGATCTTCCAGATGGCCATCAGGAACGGGTAGTTCCAGGGCGCGACCTGGGCGACGACGCCGATGGGTTCGCGCCGGACGTAGGAGGTGTGGCCCTCGAAGTACTCCCCGGCGGACTTGCCCTCCATGATGCGGGCGGCGCCGGCGAAGAAGCGCAGCTGGTCCGCGCCGGCGGCAACTTCCTCGGAGGCGATCAGGGACCGGACCTGGCCGGTGTTGCGGTGCTGGGCCTCGACGAGTTCGTCGCTGTTGGCCTCGACGGCGTCGGCGAGCTTGAGCAGCATCAGCTGGCGCTGCCCCGGCGTCGTGTGCTTCCAGCTCTTGAAGGCATCCTTCGCGGCGGTCATGGCGGCGTCGACGTCGGCCTGGCCCGAGACGGGCGACTTCGCCACGACCTCGCCGTTGGTGGGGTTGACGATGTCCAGGACACCGCTTCCGGCCGGAGTGACAAACTCGCCGTTGATGAAGTTTTGCAAGGTTTGAACCACGGTGTACAACCTCTTTCGCGCTGAAAAGGACCCAATGAGACTGCTCCGAGCCTATGCCAGCCGGTCAACCCCGGGGAATAGTCACCTGCACACCGTTGTCGCCATATTTTAGTGCGCTTGCCCAGCCCGTGGTTATCCTGAATCCATGGCCATTTCACTTGCTGCCCTGCTGGGGGTGCCGTCCCTCAAACTCGCCAAGGCCGGCCTGGCGGAAACCACCTGGCACCAGGACATTGTCTGGGTGGCCGTCACCGAACAGGAAGACCCGCAGCGGTTCCTCAACGGCGGCGAACTCATCCTCACCACCGGCATGCGGCTCAAGAGCGCCCCAGAGCAGCGCCGCTTCGTCCGCCAGGTCCAGCGTGCCGGGGCTGTGGGCATCGGCTTTGGGATCGGCCTGACCCACGACGCCGTGCCGCCGGCCCTGATCGCCGAGGCCAACCGGTGGGGGCTGCCGGTGGTGGAGGTGCCGTACGAGACGCCGTTTATCGCGATCGGCAAGCTCGTCGCGGACGCCCAGTCCGCGGACCACTTCACCAAGCTGGAGCGGCTCATCGCCGGGCACCAGATCCTCGCCCGCGCCCTGCTCACCGGCGGCGGCCTCGCCGAACTCCTCAAGCACCTCGGGTCGATGCTGCGCACCGACATCGTGCTGACCCAGTTCACCGCCCAGCTCTACAACAGCGTGCCCGGCCACCCCGCGCCGAGCGCCGAGGGCTGGGCGTCCTTCCCGATTCCCACCGGCCGCCGCGACGCGTGCACGCTGTGGGTGAAGCAGCCCTTCGAGGACTCGGGGATCGTGGGTTACGCCCAGAACCTGATCAGCGTCGAGCTCAACAACATGGTCAAGCAGCGCCAGTCCCAGCGCGCCCTGGCCGGGCAGGTCCTCGAGGACGTGATCCACGGGACCCTGGAACCGAGCGAGGCCACCCGGCGGCTCGCGGGCATCGGAGTCAACAGCACCCGCCGGAACGTCGTCCTGCTGGGCGAGTCCGCCGCGCACATCAAGCAGTTGGGCACGTCCTCGCTGCCGCAGCCGCTGGAAACGGCGGTGAGTGCCGTCGTCGGCAAGGATCTGGTGGTGGTGATTCCCGACGACGGCCACGGCGCCAGTGCGCTGGCCCGGAGCCTCAGCGACCACCTGGCCGAGGCCGGGATCCACGCCACGATCGGGATCGGCGGCGCCTACACCAAGCCCAACGGGCTGCGCTGGAGCTACTTCGAGGCCCGCGACGCGGCCAGCCACGGCCTGCCGGTGAATGAACCCGAACGGCTGAGCCTGACCTCGCTGCTGCTGGCCAGCGAGGATGTGCCGCTGGCGGACATGGCGAACGAGTCCCTCAACCCGCTCCGGAGCTTCGACGCCACCCACGGCGCCGAGCTGCTGACTACGCTGGAGAGCTACCTGACCAACAACGGCTCGGTGGCGGCCGTCGCCGAGGAGCTCACGCTGCACCGGAACACGGTCCGCTACCGGCTGGCCCAGATCACCGAGCTCACCGGCTACGACCCGGCGCAGACCGCGGACCGGGTGCAGTTGTGGCTCGCGCTGGCCGTGCAGCGGCTGAGCGCCCGCCACCCGCGCTGACTCTGCCGCGCCTGTCGGCGGGTCTGTCGGTGCGGACCGTCCACCGCGGGCGGCCCCTCAATAGGGTCTTAGTGCCGTAGACCCGGGTTCAGCCACGGTCAACACTGGGATTGGCAGCACGCTGTACGAGAGTGCCCGCAAAGTGCCCGCGCCCTTCCGCCCGTCCCGCGGACGAAAGTGCCGGTCCCGTCGGTGTCGCGGTGCGGTTGCCTGAACCGCCCTAGGAAGTACCCGACTAGGAGGCCGATCGTGGGCAAGAAGAAAAACAACAATGGCACCGAGGACGAGACCCGGACCAAGATGCCGCGCAAGGAGTACGAGGCGGAGATGGCCGTCCTGCAGGGCGAGCTGGTGGCCCTGCAGGAATGGGTGAAGTCCACCGGAGCCAAGATCTGCATCGTGTTCGAGGGCCGTGACACGGCCGGCAAGGGCGGCACTATCAAGCGCATCGTCGAACGGGTGAGCCCCCGGGTATTCCGGGTGGTGGCGCTCCCCACTCCGACGGCCCGGGAAAAATCCCAGATGTACCTTCAGCGCTACATGAACCATTTCCCGGCGGCCGGCGAGGTGGTCATCTTCGACCGCAGCTGGTACAACCGTGCCGGCGTCGAGCCCGTGATGGGCTTCTGCACGCCGGAGCAGACCGAGAAGTTCCTCGACCTGGTTCCACTGGTGGAGAAGGCGATGGTGGACTCCGGCATCATCCTGCTGAAGTACTGGCTCGAGGTCAGCGCGGACGAGCAGACCCGGCGGCTTCAAAGCCGCATGGACGATCCTCGCAAAACGTGGAAGCTCTCGCCGATGGATCTGAAGTCCTACAGCAAGTGGTACGACTACTCCCGGGCCAGGGACGCCATGTTCGCCGCGACGGACACCGCCTGGGCACCCTGGTTCGTCGCGAACAACGACGTCAAGAAGCGCGGCCGCCTGAACATCATCAGCCACCTGCTGAGCCAGGTGCCCTACGAGCCGTACCCGGGGCTCGACGTCGAACTGCCGAAGCGCCAGAAGGCTGGCGACTACCGCGAGCCGACCCTCGCGGTGCGGCGCGTCCCGACCCCGTTCTGAGCAGCGCCGTGATGAGGAGCAAGTCATGAAGGACAATCCCGGAACAGCGGCAGCAGTGGCCCCGGCCGAGGCGGACGCCCCCTGGTATACGCTCGCACCCGCCGAGGTGGCCGCCGAGCTGAGGGTGGACCCCGCCCGCGGATTGAGCGCAGCCGAGGCGCAGGAGCGGCTGCAGGAGTACGGCCCCAATGCCCTGGCCGCCGCGAAGCAGGAACCGGTCTGGAAACGGTTCTTCAAGCACTACCGGGACTACATGCAGATCGTGCTCGTGGTCGCCGCGCTAGTCAGCCTGCTGATCGCGGAATACGGGACCGCCATCGGGCTCGCCATCCTGACACTGTTCAATGCGTGGCTGGGATATCACCAGGAAGGCAAGGCTGAAGAGGCCGCCGCTTCCTTGGGGCAGATGATGAAGGCGATGGCCAAGGTGCGCCGCGACGGCGACATGGCCGAAATCGCCGCCGAGGACATCGTCCCCGGCGACATTGTGGTGGTCGACGCCGGTGACCGGGTCCCCGCCGACGGCAGGATCATCCTGGCGGCGACCCTCCAGATCGAGGAGGGCGCCCTGACCGGCGAGAGCGTCGCGGTCGAGAAGGACACCGCGGCCATCAACCGGCACGACGTCGGCATCGGGGACCGGCTCAACATGGCGTTCATGAACACCAACGTGACCCGGGGCCACGGCGAGATCCTGGTGACCACCACGGGCATGGGCTCGGAGGTCGGACACATCGCCCACATGCTGTCCGGGCAGAAAGTGGAGAAGACCCCGCTCACCAAGCAGGTGGACCGGCTCACCATCTTCATCATCATCGCCGCGCTCTTCGCCTTCGTCGCCATCGTGGTGATGGGCCTGGCCCAGGGCGAATCCTTCGCGGTGCTCTTCGGGATCGGCGTGGCGCTGGCCGTCGGCTCCATCCCGGATGCGCTGCCCGCCGTCGTCACCACCATCCTGTCCGTGGGCTCGGTCAACATGGCCAAGAAGAACGCCATCATGAAGGTGCTTCCCGCGGTCGAGACCCTGGGCTCCACGTCGGCGATCAACTCGGACAAGACCGGCACCCTCACGCTGAACCAGATGACGGTGCGCGAGTTCGTGACCGTGCAGCACCACTACACGGTCAGCGGCGAGGGCTACAGCTTCGACGGGCAGGTCAAGCGGACCACCGGCGACGCCGAGCAGAACCTCGACTATGTGATGTTCCCGTGCGCGCTGTGCAACGACTCCGATATCCAGGACGGCGAGGTGATCGGCGACCCCACCGAGGCGGCGCTGTACGTGCTCGCGCAGAAGGGCGGTGTGGACGTCCGGGAGTTCCGCCGGAACAACCCGCGGGTGGCGTTGGTGCCCTTCGACTCCGACTACAAGTTCATGGCCACGTTCCACCAAATGCCGGGTGCCGACGGCAGGCCCGTGATCCGCGCCTACGTGAAGGGCGCGCCCGACGTTGTGCTCAACCGGTCCTCGTCCGGGCGGATGCCGGGCGGCCGCGCCGAGCTGCTCACCGAGGAGATGCGGGCGAAGGTGCTCGCCGCGAACGAACGGATTGCCAGCCAGGGCCGACGGGTGCTTGCCCTGGCGCAGCGCGAGTTCGACCCGGCGACCTTCCAGCCCTCGGGCGACCTCATGGCGCTGATGCAGGATCTGGAGATTTGTGCGCTGATCGGCGAGGTGGACCCGCCGCGGGCCGAGGCCGTCGCCGCCATCGCCAAGGCCAAGCACGCCGGCATCCGGGTCCGGATGATCACCGGCGACCACGCCATCACCGCGGCCGCGATCGCCGACGAGCTGGGCATCCGGGGCCGGGCGGTCACCGGTGCCGAGTTCGCGGCGATGAGCGATACGGAGGCCGACAGCCAGGTGGACGGGATCGGCGTGATCGCCCGGGTGGCCCCCGAGCACAAGGTCCGGCTGGTCGAGGTGCTCAGGCGCAAGGGCAACGTCGTCGCGATGACCGGCGACGGCGTGAACGACGCACCCGCCATCGCCGCCGCCGACATCGGGATCGCGATGGGCATCACCGGCACCGACGTCGCCAAGGGCGCGGCCAAGATGATCCTGGCGGACGACAACTTCGCCACCATCGTGACCGCCGTCGAGCAGGGCCGGCTGGTGTATGACAACCTGCAGAAGTTCATCCGGATCCAGGTCGCTAACCTGTTTATGTTCATCCTGGCGTTCATCGGGTCCTCGGCCTTTGCGATTGCCGGCACGGCGCTGCTCAGCCCGGCCCAGGTGCTGTGGATCCACATGGCGATCGTCGCCCCGATCGGCGCCGTGATGGGCCTGGACCTTGCGACGCCGGGCATCATGGACCGCAAGCCCCGGCCCTTCAACGAGCCGATCATCGTCCGGTCGATGATGGTGCGGCTGTTCATCGTCGGGCTGTTCATGGCGGCCGCGACGCTGGTCCTCGTGCAGATCGGCAAGACCTCGTATGGATCCCTCGAGATCGGCCAGACCATGGCCATCGTGGGCCTGGGGCTGATGAACATCGCCGTCGCCCTCAACCTCCGCTACCCCACCGAGAGCGCCTTCGGGCCCTCCACCTTCTCCAATCCGAAGCTGCTCTGGGCGTTCGCGTGGGCCTTCATCGGCTCCATGCTGATCACCCAGATGCGGGTGCTGCAGGACCTGTTCGGCACCGTGGCGCTCAACGGCGAGCAGTGGCTGGCCTGCCTCGTCCCGGCCGTGGTGCTGCTGGTCCTGGGCGAGCTGTTCAAGCTGATCCTGCGGGCCCGGCACGCCCACTGACCCCCGCCAGCAACTGCCCCCGCGATGCAACGCGGGGGCGCAGGGGGCGTCATGTGTCGAGATATTCGCCACTAAAGGTTAAAGTGCAAACGTCAAACGTCTAACCTTTAGGAATGGCTAGCAGCACGGCGGCGTCCGCCCTTCCCCAGACCGCACGTCCCGCCGTCGCGGCACGTCCCGCCGACGCGCGCGCACCGCGCGGCGTGGTCATCGCCGGAGTCGTCGCGATCGTCCTGATCGGGCTCAACCTGCGCGCCGGGATCACCGGCGCCGCCGCGCTTCTGCATGACCTGCAGGCGGTCCTGGGCTACGGGCCGCTGATCGCCGCCGTCATCCCCTCGATTCCGACGCTGTGCTTCGCCGTGGCCGGCGCCGCCACCTCGTGGCTCACCCGGCTGCTCGGGCTCGAGAAGGCGATCCTGCTCTCCCTGGTGCTGCTCGCGGCCGGGCTGCTGGTCCGCGGGATCCCCTCCACCGGCATGCTGATGGCGGGCACCGTCGTCGGGATGTCCGGGCTGGCGATCTGCAACGTGGCGATGCCGTCCTTCATCCGGGTCCACTTCGCGCACCGGACGTCGCTGATGACGGCGCTGTATACCGTGACCATGACGACGGGCGCCACCGTGGTGGCCGTGCTGATCGTCCCGGTGGCGCAGCAGCTCGGCTCGCCCTCCGCCGGCGTCGGGGCGATCGGATTCCTGGCGCTCGGCGCCTGCCTCGGCTTCCTGCCGATCGCGCTGCACGCCCACCGCAACGCGCCCGCGGTCAAGGCCGGCCGGGTGTCCCCCTGGCCCCTGCTGCGGACCCGCACGGGCATGCTGATCACGCTCGGCTTCACGGTCCAGGCCCTGCTGGCCTACGCCGTGCTGAGCTGGTTCCCCTACATGCTGGTCACCCTGGGCATGACAGCCTCCGGGAGCGGGCTGATGTTCGGCCTGATGCAGCTGGTTTCCGTCCCGGCCGGCATGGTGCTCGTCGCGATCGGCTCGCGCCCCCGGATGCGGCGCACCGCCTTCTACCTCGCCACGGTCACGATGGCCGTGGGCGTCCTGTCCATGCTCGTCCTGCCGCTCTCCTGGGCGCCGCTGACCGCGGTGCTGCTCGGCTTCGGGCTGGGGATCTTCCCGCTGGTGATGGTGATGATCAGCCGCAGCGGCCGCACCACCGCCGAAACCACCGCACTGTCCACGGTGGCGCAGTCCGCGGGGTACCTGCTGGCGACGCTCGGCCCCTTCGGCATGGGGCTGCTGCACAGCGCCACCGGCTCCTGGACGCTGCCGTTGATCCTGCTGCTGGCCGTCGCCCTGGGCCAGATCGCCGTCGGACACCTGCTGACCGCCAAGCCCAAGGTTCCCCGGCCGCCGGAACCGGGGCCTGCCGAACCAAAGCCCGCGGAGCCGCAGCCTGCCGGGGCGTCCACCCAGATCTCAGCTGGACGGGAACAGTCATGACGCTCACCACATCGCACCGGCCGCCGCTGGTGGAGGAGATCACTGCCAAGCTGCGGGAGCTGATCCATTCGGGCGAGTGGCCCCTGCAGCAGCGGATCCCGGCCGAACCCGAGCTGATGGCCGTGCTCGGAATCTCGCGCGGCACCCTGCGCGAGGCGATCAAGGCCCTCGCCCACAGCGGCATGCTGGAGGTCCGGCGCGGGGACGGCACCTATGTCCGCGCCACGAGCGAAATCTCCGGCGCCGCCCAGCGCATGTACCGGGACCACTCGCAGGTTCACATCCTGGAGGTCCGGGTCGGTCTGGACACCCAGGCCGCCCGGCTCGCGGCCCGCCACGCCACCGCCGACGACGTCGAGGCGATGCGAGGACTGCTGGAGGCCCGCCGCGTCGCCTGGCTCGCCGAGGACTACGCCGGCTGGGCCCGGGCGGACTGGGAATTCCATGTCCTCGTGGCGCAGGCCTCGGGCAACCCGCTGCTGCACGAGCTATACGTCAGCTTCGGCGTCGTCTTCCACGCCGACCTGCTCCGGCAGCAGGGCCGCGCCGGCTTCAACGGCCTCCCGCACGAAGGTCACGACGACCTCGTCGACGCCATCGCCGCGCACGACGAAACGGCCGCCGTCGAGAGCGTGCACCGGAACCTGAACTCCTGCGCGGAGTGGATCCAACAGTAGCTGCCCCGCCCAGCACAAGGCCTCCGCACCGGGATACCGGTGCGGAGGCCTTTTGTTGTGCTCGCGCTGACCTGCTGTTAGCTCGCGGTTAGCGGGCGGGTCCCGCGTGCGCGGTCAGCGTGATCGGTTTAGCGTGCGAGGCCCGCGAAGACGTTTTTGGGACGCTGCATTTCGCCGTGCTTGGCGCCGAGGACAATCACCGTGCCGGCAAAGACCGGGATGGCCCACTGCAGGATCTTCAGCTGCTGCTGTGCGGAGCGGAGTTCCTCGGAGGCGCCGGGCTTGGGCTCGGTGGCGCCCCTGGCACCTTCGCTGGCCAGCTTGTCCACCTTGGCGCCCTGGAGTCCGGCGTACAGGCTCACGCCTGCACCGGCGAGGGTGACGACAGACTTGATGACGCTGAGGCGCACGACGCCGTCCTGCTTGGCCATCCGGCCCTTGTTTTCCCACATGATCGCGAGGCCTGAGAGCAAGTGCGCGCCGAAAGCCGCCGTCTGCACCGGGGCCCATTTCTTCCAGCCCAGGCTCGACAGCCGGGTGCGTTCGGCCGGATCCTTGGCTTCCGCCGTCGCCCCGTTCAGGCCAATGGCGCCCATCAGCGAACCGCCGAACCAGGCACCCGCCGTCAGGTCGTGGATGGATCGGGCAACAAGATTTCCTGCCATGTTGAGCTTCCTATCGTCTGAGTTCGAATCCGGAACAGCCGTGGCCCACGGAGGGTCACGTTCCGGCTATAGTAAGCACACTTATGAAAAAGTTGATAGTTCCGGGGACGCGCTCTCCCCTGCGTAGACTCGGCGGCATGGAATCACCGGGGCCACACGGCCAGCAAGCGTCCCGCGGAGCCCGCGGCGAGACCCCCGGCGCCACGTCCGGCGCGTCCGGCGCGTCCGGCGAAACCCCGGGCGGAGCCCTTGGCGAGACCCTCGGCGCGGCCGCCGGCGACGCTGCCGACGCCGCGGAGTCCGTCTCGGACAGTGCGGCGCTCGACGTCGTCGCCCGCTCCGGCTTTGCCGTGATGGCGCTGCTGCACATCGTGATCGGCGCGATTGCGGTGGCCCTGGTGCTGGGCGCCCCGGGTCAGGCCGAGCCGACCGGGGCGATCGAACAGCTCGCGGCCAACGCCTGGGGGCCTGCGGTCATGTGGGCGGGATTCATCGCCTGCGCCGGGCTCTCCCTGTGGCAGCTGAGCGAGGCGACGCTGCGGGCCAGGCATTTCCCGCGCCGGCAGCGGCTCGGCAAGCTCGTGTCCTCCGGCTTCCTCAGCATCGCCTACGGCAGCGTGGGGCTCAGCTTCGCGGGCTTCGCGCTGGGCAACCGGGGCGATTCGGGCGACTCGACCCGGGACTTCAGCACCGCCCTGGTCCGCAGCCCCTTGGGGGTGCCGGCGCTGATCGGCCTGGGCCTGACCATCATCGGGATCGGCGTGTACTTCATCGTCAAGGGCGCGGGAAAGAAGTTCAAGGAGGAGCTGCGCCACTTTGAGGGGATGCGCCGGGGCCGGCTGATCAGCGGCCTGGGCGTCACCGGCCACATCGCCAAGGGGGTGGCGCTGATCCTGACGGGCCTGCTGTTTGTCATCGCCGCAGCCACCAACGATCCCGGTTCGTCCACGGGACTGGACGGCAGCCTGAAAGCCCTGCAGGACCACCCTTTCGGCCCCGTCCTGCTGCTGGCAATCGGGGCGGGCTTCATCGCCTACGGGCTGTTCGCGCTGGTCCGGGCACGCTTCGGACGGATGTAGCCGGACGTCGTCCGGCCCGGCAGCTACCCCGCGGCCTTCCGCAGCGGAACGACGTCGCCCTCTTGGTACAGCAAGGCCCGGACCTCGGATTCGGCGGAGTCCACCCGTTTCGGATCGATGGTCTCCCCCGCGGAGAAGTGGTCCAGCACCCGCGGATCCACGTAGCTCTTCCGGGCGATCGACGGCGTGTTGCCAAGCACATCGGACGCGTCCAGCATGGCGCGGCTCACCGCCCGCTTCCGGGCAGAGACCTTGGGCTGCGGACCGCTCTTCGCCAGGCTGGCGGCCGCGGCCACCGTCCCGCGTAGGGTGCGGAAGTCCTTGGCGGTGAAGTCCTGGCCGGTGCGCTCTTTGACGTAGTCGTTGATGTCCGCGCTGGAGACCGGGCGCCAGCTCCGGCCGTCCTTGTAGGCCAGCAGCCGGGCGTTGCCGCCGCGGCGCTTGAGCTGGCGCACGACGGCGGCCAGGTCGGCGTCGTGGATCCGCGATTCCCAGGTCTTGCCGCTCTTGGCGGGGAAGCTGAGCCGGATCTCGTCCTTGTGCACGCCGACGTGGGCGCAGAGCAGGGTGGCGAGGCCGTGGCTGCCGTTTTCATTTGTGTACCGCTCGGAGCCGACCCGCAGCGAGCCGCTGTCCAGCATCCTGAAGGCGGCGGCCAGCACGCGCTCCCGGGTGAGGCCCTCGGAGCGCAGGTCCATGGTGACGAGCCGGCGCGCGGCGGGCAGGGTTTCGGCCAGCTGGAGGGCGCGGTCGAACTTGAGCCGGTCCTTCTTTTCGCGCCAGCCCGGGTGGTAGATGTACTGGCGCCGGCCGACGGCGTCGAGCCCGGTGGCCTGGATGTGTCCGTTGTCGTACGGCGCAATCCAGACATCCGTCCACGCCGGCGGGATGCCGATGCCCTCCAGCCGCTCGCGCACCGGCCCGGGCGGCAGCGTGGAGCCGTCCAGGTCCTTGTAGCTGAAGCCGGTCCCGGCCGGGACCCGGCGGTAGCCGCGGCCGGACGCGTTGCTGCGCCGGAGCCTCATCGGCCCGTTCCTGGTCCGGGGGCTGCCGGCATGTGCTGCTCATCCATGACGGTAAGCCTACTGACTAAAACCGGCTTTCCGCCACGCACCAGAAACGCGAGGTCATTCGCGGCCCGTAGTCCCCTCCGGGATGGGCGCGAAGTGACCCCGCGTTGCTGGTTGGTGGTGTGTGGTGGTGCGGTGCCTGCTCGGGCGGTGCCTGTGCGTGCGGGGATCAGACCTCTGCGGCCACGCCGCCGCGGGAGATTTCCACCATGGCCTCGCGCGGGACCACTTTGATGCGTTCGCGGGCGAGGCCGTCCGTGCCGGCGCCGCCGCTGGCCTTCTCGCCGAGGGACCGCTCGTGCGCGTCCAGGGCGAGCCAGCCTTCCCAGCTGGTGTACTGCACGCCGCGGTTCACCAGCAGTTCGACGATCGTCTCCGGGGCGGGTGCCGCGGCGAGCGGCAGGTTTGCGCGGTCCTCGAGCAGGTAGGTCACAGTCTCCAGGGCATCGCCCTTGGTGTGCCCGATCAGGCCGACCGGGCCGCGCTTGATCCAGCCGGTGGCGTAGATGCCCGGCACGTGGGCCCCGGACGAATCCAGGACGCGGCCGCCGTCGTTCGGGACAACACCCTTGCTGTGGTCGAACTCGACCTCGGGCAGCGACGAGCCGAAGTAGCCGATGGCGCGGTACACGGCCTGGACCGGGTAGTCGACGACCTCGCCGGTGCCGCGGGCGCGGCCCGTGCCGTCCAGTTCGGTGCGCTCGAACTTGATGCCGGCGACGCGGCCGGGGGCCTCGGCGTCGTCGTACACCTCGACCGGGCTGTGCAGGAAGTGCAGGTGCAGGCGGCGGGAGGCCGTGAGCTCGGAGAGGTCCTCGGGCTGCTGGGCGATCCAGTTGGTGAGTGTGCCCACCATGGTCTTGGTCTGGTTGTTGCTCTGGATCTGCCGGTCCGATTCGGCGTCGAACTCGAAGTCCTCGGCGTAGAGGATGATGTCCACGTCCTTGGAGTGGGACAGCTCGCGCAGCTCCAGCGGGGTGAACTTCACTTGGGCGGGGCCGCGGCGGCCGAAGACGTGCACGTCGGTGACCGGCGAGGACTTGAGGCCGGCGTAGACGTTGTCCGGGATTTCCGAGACCAGGAGGTCGTCGGCGTGCTTGGAGAGCATCCGGGCGACGTCGAGGGCGACGTTGCCGTTGCCGATCACGGCGATTTCCTTGGCCTCCAGCGGCCACTCGCGGGAGACGTCCGGGTGCCCGTCGTACCAGGAGACGAAGTCCGCGCCGCCGTAGGAGCCCTCGAGTTCGATGCCGGGGATGTTCAGGTCCGCGTCCTTGATGGCGCCGGTGGCGAAGATGACGGCGTCGTAGTGGGTGCGGAGGTCCTCGAGGGAGAGGTCCGTGCCGTAGTCGACGTTGCCGAAGAAGCGGATGTCCCCCCGGTCCAGGACCTTGTGCAGGGCGTTGACGATGCCCTTGATGCGCGGGTGGTCCGGGGCCACGCCGTAGCGGATCAGTCCGTAGGGCGCCGGGTAGCGGTCGAACAGGTCGATGCTGACCGTGAGCTCGCCGCTCTTGACGGCCTCGCTCTTGGTCAGGATGTCCGCGGCGTAGACACCGGCGGGTCCGGAGCCGACGACGGCGATGCGCAGCGGGCGGGCAGCAGTTCCTACAGGGGTGTTCGTTGACACGGCTGTGTTCCTTTGTTCTTCTGCATCCGTTGCTCCACAACCGCCCTTTTGGGGCCTGATAACGGCAGTTACGGAGCAATCGACGGGGCTTGGGGGCGGTGCGGGTCTAGGGGGTCAGTACGCGGGACTTGGTGGTCTTGGTGGTCTTTGTGGTCTTGGTGGTCTGGGTGGTGCTGGTGGTGCGGGGGGCGTTCGGGGAGGTGGTGCCGTAGTCCGCGGTCTTGAAGTGCGACGGTGCGAACGGGCTGACGCGGACCACGTCACCGATCACGATCACGGCGGGGTTCGCGACGCCTGCGGCCTCCGCCTGGTCCGCGATGGTCCCGAGCGTTCCGATGGTCACCCGCTGGTTCGGCAGATAACCATTCTCTACGATGCCAACAGGCGTCCCCGCTGGCAAACCGGCGCGTCCCAGCGAGGCCGCGGAATCGCGCAGCTGGCCCACGCCCATGAGCAGGATCACGGTGTGGTCGGCACGGGCGGGGACTTCGGAGAGCTCCTCGTGGCCGGTGACCACGCTGAAGCCCTTGGCCAGCCCGCGGTGCGTGACCGGGATGCCGGCCGCGGCCGGGACGGAGATGGCGGAGGTGACGCCGGAAACCACTTCAACTTCGACACCGTGCTGCCGGCAGAACTCGGCTTCCTCTCCGCCGCGGCCCAAGACGTACGGGTCGCCGCCCTTGAGCCGGACCACGCGGTGTCCCTGCAGGGCCTCGTCGACCAGGATCCGGTTGATCTCGGACTGCGGGACGGGGTGGTGGCCGGGGGTCTTGCCGACCTCGATCACGCGGACGTCGGGGGCCAGTTCGGCCAGGAGCTCGCGCGGGCCCAGGCGGTCCGCGACGACCACGTCGGCCTGGCCCAGCAGCCGCCGGCCGCGGACGGTGATGAGCCCGCTGTCGCCGGGGCCGCCGCCGACAAGCGCGACGGTGCCGGCGGATGTGGATGGGCGTTGCCGGCGCAGCGGCAGGTCCCCGGTTTCCAGGGCGGTGGCGACGGCGTCGCGCAGGGCCATGGCGCGGCGCGGGTCTCCCCCGGCGTTCACGGCGATCTTGACGTCATCGACGACGGCGACGGCGGGTGTCCAGGCGGCGGAGGCCTCGTGGTCGGAGGCGTTGACGCACCAGATCCGCTGCGCCTCGGCGTCGGCCGATACCTGCGCGTCCACGGCGGCGTCGCCGGTCGCGGTCTGGACGAACCAGACGCCGTCGACGTCGGCCGTGCGGTAGGTGCGGGGCTCCCAGGCGAGGAGGCCGGCGTCGGCGAGGCCGGTCAGGGCCGGGCAGGCGAGGGGCGCGACGACGGTGACACGGGCGCCGGCGTCGAGCAGTCCCTTGGCGCGGCGTGCGGCGACCGGGCCGCCGCCGACGACCAGCACGGGGCGGCCGAGGAGGCGCAGCGCCGTGGGGTAAATGTCCTGAATTGCCATGCATCGACGATAGGGCGGCGGCATGGGCCGGAACAACGGTGCGGAAACACCCGTTCACGCGGGGTAACGCCACGTCACATAGTTGTCGCGGTCCGTCGGCGGCCCGGACAGGCACCCCGGGTGGCGCCCATTCGCCGTCCGGGGGCACTTTGACGGCCGGATCAGCCGCTGCGGGCTCAAACGACGGCGTGTCCGTGTCAATGTGCCCCCGCATGGCAGGCGGCCGGGTGGCGATGGGCCTACTTCACCGCAATGAGCTCGATGAGTTTGATGTCGGGGTCCTTGGTTAGCAGCTCGGGCCCGTGCTGGCCCAGGGCGGCGGGGATCGCGCCGTCGAGGTGGGCCTGCCGGTCCTCCTCGGTGTCAAAGGTGTCGAAGATGCCGAACGTGTTCTCGTTGACCCGGAAGGCGTACCAGGTCCGGGTGCCGGGTTCGGCCAGGACGATCTCGCGGCCTCCGTTGAGGAAGTCCCAGACGTCCTGCTCCTTCCCGGGCTTGGCTTCGACCAGTGCCAGCACTCCGTATTTTGGCGCCACGGCTGTCTCCTCAGATTTGGGCTGGATCGGCCGGATACCGGCCTATAGCCGCGAGTGTAGGCCGGTGCCGGGGTCCGGACAAGGCGTCGCGAGGAGGGCACCGCGCCCGGCAATAAGGCGTTCCAGATAGCGGCGCAGGATGACCCGCTCGACCAGCCAGCCCACGGGTCCAAAGGGTGCCGAGAACTCAATCCGGTCGGTCATGACCGAGCCGGCGTCGGTTGCCGCGAACTCGTGGACGTGGCGGAACGCCTTGAAGGGGCCCTGCACTTGTTCGTCCACGAACGAGGCCGGGTAGTCGAGGCGGGTCACGCGGCTGGTCATGGTCAGGGGGACGCCGAAGTGCCGGGCCCGCCAGGTGACTTCCTCGCCGGCGCCGATGAGCCCTTCGGTTACCCCGGCCACGGCGCGCTCCCCCGAGGCCGCCATCGTCTCCACATGCGCGTCGATGCTCCGCGCCCGGTCGAACAGCTGCTCCCTCGGCAGAACGGATTCGGTGCGGCAGACGAAGCTCACGGTCATGCCGTCAGTCTGCCAGACGCAGCAGGCCCCGGCGGCGGTGGTCGCCGTCGGGGCCTCCTGTCGGCTTGCGCCGGGGGTGGCTAGCGGGTGCTGCCGGCGAGGAGGCCACGACGGCGGAGCAGGCGCTTTTCGATCGGGGCGAAAAACAGCAGTTCGATCAGGATGCCGACGGCGAGGATCAGCAGGATCGCGGCCATCACGATCGTCATGTCGGACAGGTCGCGGCCCTGGTTCAGCATGGAGCCCAGGCCGAAGCCGATGGAGCCGCCGACGGCAATGATTTCCGCGGCCATCAGCGAACGCCAGGAGAAGGCCCAGCCCTGCTTGAGTCCGCTGAGGTAGCCGGGCAGCGCAGCCGGGAGGATGATCTGCAGGGCCAGCTGGAGCCGGGACGCGCCCAGGACCGTCCCGACGCTGCGGTACTGCGGCGGGATCTGGTCCACGCCGGAGATCAGCCCGTTGATGATCGAGGGGATGGCGCCCATGAACACCACGAAGTACACGGTGGCATCCGTGAGGCCGAACCAGATGATCGCCGCCGGCACCCACGCCACGGACGGCAGCACCTGCAGCCCGGAGATCAGCGGGCCGAACGCGCGGCGCAGCGGCGCGACCTGGGCGAGCAGGAGCCCGACCGGGGTCGCGATGGCCACGCTTATCAGGAACCCGACGAGCCCGCGCTGCAGCGAGGTCCACACCGCTTCCTGCAGCTTCCCGTCGGCCCAGAGGGTACCCAGCTGGCCGAGTACATCCAGCGGACCGGGCACAAGGTCCTGCCGCTTGAAGCCCATGGACACGTACAGCTGCCAGATGATCAGCAGCACCACAATGGCGGCCACCGGCAGCAGGACCCGGCTCCAGTCGACGCGGGCCCTGCGCACGGCGTCGGACTGCAGCGAATCCAGCCCGGCCTCAAGCTCGCGCAGGTCGGACGGGCCGGTCGAGGACCGGGTCAGGGCCGCGGTGATGTGGCGGGTCTCGGCGGGTTCCACCAGCGACGTTGGTTTATTTGGCATGGCGGCGGATCTCCTCGCGTAGCCGGGCGGTGATTTCGCCGGTGAGCTGGCCGGCCAGTCCGGCGTCGGTGCGGTGCTCTTCGCTGACGTGCCATTCCCGCACGACGCGGCCGGGCCGGGAGGAGAGCAGCAGCACGCGCTGGCCCAGCCGGACGGCCTCGCGCACGTTGTGGGTGACGAAGACGATGGTGCGGCCGGTTTCTTTCCAGATCCGCTCGAGCTCGTCGTGCAGCAGGTCGCGGGTGATCGCGTCCAGGGCCGCGAACGGCTCGTCCATCAGCAGCAGCTGCCGGTCCTGGGCGAGCGAGCGGGCTAGGGCGACGCGCTGGCGCATGCCGCCGGAGAGCTCGTGCGGGCGCTTGTCCCCCGCGCCGCCCAGGTGCACGAGGTCCAGCAGTTCGCCGGACTTGACCCGGCGCTCGGCCTTGCCGACGCCGCGCAGCTTCAGGGCCAGTTCGATGTTCTCCCGCGCGGTCAGCCAGGGGAACAGTGCGGCGTCCTGGAACATAAACGCGGCGCCGTCGCTGGGCACCTCGAGGGCGCCCGACGTCGGGGCCTCCAGTCCCGCCATGATGTTCAGCAGGGTGGACTTGCCGCAGCCGGACGCACCGAGCAGGGCGACGAACTCGCCCTGCCCGATGGTGGCGTTGACGTCGTCCAGCACCGGGGCGCCGTCGCCGAAGCGCTTGCCCAGGTTTTCCAGTACGACTGGCATGGTCACGTCCTTACTTCTGTTGGCGGGCTGGGGAAGGACCGGCTAGTCCTGGCCCAGTCCCTGCGCGGAGATCTTCGTTCCCGTGGTGCTCTCGCCGAGGACGCTGTTCAGGGCCGTGAGGTCGAAGATGCCGGTGATGTCGGCCTGTTTGGTGGTGCCGGCGTCGACGCCGTCCTGGAGCAGCTTCTGGTACGTTCCGGCGAGCGGGTCGACGGTGAAGACGATGTTCTTGAGCGAACGGTCGATCACGTCAGCGGGCAGGGCGGCACCGGCAGAGTCCTTGAGCGCGGCGTTGAGGGCCGTGGACTTCTCCGCCGCGGGGGCGGCGTTGAGCCAGTCCACGGATTCAACGTGGCCCTTCAGCAGCGCCTTGACTGTCTCGGGGTGCGCGGCGGCGAAGTTCTTGTTGACGATCAGGACGGTGGTGATGAACTCGCCCTTCTCCCACAGGTCCTTCTCATCGACAAGGACCTTCGCGCCGGCCTGGAGCATCAGGCGGGAGGCCCAGGGCTCCGGGAGCCACGCGCCGTCGAGCTTTCCGTCCTGGAACAGTTTCAGGGTCTGGGCGTTCTCGGTGGGGTTGATGGCGACGTCGCCGCCGCCGTCGGTGGTGGTCTGGTAGCCCTGCTTGCCGAGCCAGGCGCGGAGGGCCACGTCCTGGGTGCCGCCGAGCTGCGGGGTCGCGAGCTTCTTGCCCGCCAGATCCGCGGCCGAGTTGATCTCGGGTTTGACCACCAGCTGCGCCCCGCCGGACGCTGCGCCGGCGATGATGCTGATCGATTCGCCGTTGCTCTTGACGTAGGAATTGATGGCCGGGTTGGGGCCGATGTAGGTGGCGTCGATGGCGCCGGCGTTGAGGGCTTCGATCGCGGCGGGCCCGGCGTTGAAGACCTGGGTGCTGAGCTTGGTGTCGCCGAGGCTCTTCGCGATCAAGCCCTGGCTGGTGCCGATGAGGGCCGGGGCGTGGGTGATGTTCCCGAAGTAGCCGAGTTTGAGTTCGGCAGCCGGGGTGCCCGCGGCGGCGACCGGCGCAGCGGCGGCTTCGTTGTTGCGGGACAGCGTGGACGCGACGGCGGCGCCGGCGGCGATCAGCAGCACAAGGCCGACAGCCAGGCTGATCTCCAGTGTGCGCTTGCGCTTGGGCTCGGCTGATTCGCCAGCGACGATCCGGGTAGTTCCGGGGGCCTGGCCGGGGGTGGGGGTGTTCGACGGGGATGACATGAGGGAGGTCCTGTTCTTGGGAGTGCGGGGGTGGCCGGGCGGGTGGTCAGCGTCGGCGACATCGCCCCCGGGGTACCCGGCTGGCGAGGCCAAAGGAGATCAGTTCCGTGGTTGTCATTGCTTCACCATAGGGACTGTCAGGAACACGGTTCAACGGCCCGGAAACCCGGGGTCACGCGGGTTCATGCAGCGTCACATGCGGGCCCGCATCCGGGCTTTACAGCGGATTTATTGCGGTTTAATCGCCCTTAACGTTGACGAGCTGCCGGAGCCTGTGCCGTATCTTGACAAGGTCCGCGGAGTCG
Organism: Pseudarthrobacter ribosi; assembly: GCF_055412865.1. Lineage (NCBI taxonomy): Bacteria > Bacillati > Actinomycetota > Actinomycetes > Micrococcales > Micrococcaceae > Pseudarthrobacter > Pseudarthrobacter ribosi. The sequence continues at coordinate 273,763 of NZ_JBVAYZ010000002.1, forward strand.
CGCATCACCTGGTCGATGGGTTTGTACGCCGCCGGGATCTCGTCGATGAAGGCCTTGCTGGGCCGGAATTCGATGCCCTGCATGGCGGCCTTCAGCTCGGCCAGGGTAAAGGTCTTCTGCGCGGCGTGCCTGGAGTAGGCGCGCCCGGCGCCGTGCGGCGAGGAGTTCAGGGACTCGCGGTTCCCCAACCCGACCACAACGTAGGACGCGGTGCCCATGGAGCCGGGAATCAGCCCGGGGTCCCCGGCCTCGGCCCGGATCGCGCCCTTGCGCGAGACCCAGACCGACTTGCCGTAATGCCATTCCTTGGCGGTGAAGTTGTGGTGGCAGTTGATCCGTTCGGCCTCCCGGACCGTGCCGCCGGTCCAGGATTCAAACTGCCGGACCACCCGGTCCATCATCTCCTCGCGGTTCAGCAGGGCGAAGTGCTGGGCCCAGCGGAGTTCCCTGATGTACCGGTCGAATTCGGGGGTGCCTTCCTCGAGGTAGGCCAGGTCGGGATGCGGCAGGGCGATGTGCCGGCTCCGGATCAGGCTGCGGGCCTCGCCGATGTGCCGCTGCGCGAGTTTGTTGCCGACGCCGCGGGAGCCGGAATGGAGGAACAGCCAGACGGCGTCCGTCTCATCCGCGCACACCTCGATGAAGTGGTTGCCCGAGCCCAGCGATCCCAGTTGCAGCGTCCAGTTCGCGGCGTACTGGCCGGGGTCGAACCGCGCCTTGACCGCCAGGCGCCGCAGCTGGTCAATCCGCGGTGCGGCGGTGGCGCTGATCCTGTGGTTGAAGTGGCCGGCGGACAGCGGAACGGCATGCTCAAGGCCCTCCCGCAGCGGTTTGCGGTCCTTGGGCAGGTCCTTCACGGAGTACTGCGTGCGGACCGCGATCATGCCGCAGCCGATGTCCACGCCCACAGCCGCGGGGATGACGGCGCCGAGGGTGGGGATGACGGATCCCACGGTGGCGCCCAGGCCCAGGTGGGCGTCCGGCATCAGCGCCAGATGCGGATAGATGATGGACAGCTGCGCCGTGGCCAGGGCCTGTTCGCGGGTCTTGTCATCGAGGATCGACGCCCAGCTGATGAGCCGGCTGTTGATGACTTCCACGGCGCCTCCCACCACGATGATCGTGGTCCGCCGGCCGGGTGGCAAGGGCCTCCGACGGCGACTTCGCCGGAAACGTGCGGGCTCGCCGTAAGTTTGCCTGCGAGCTCGAGCGTCTCCGGCGATTTCGGGGGTATGCCCCGAGCGGGCCTCAGATCGAGTAGCGCTCGTCCTCGTGGTCGCCGGGGTGGTCCTTGACGAGGCCGGCGGCGAGGGTGTTGCCGTCCTGCGGGTCGATCACCAGGAACGCCCCGGTGCGGCGGTGGTGCAGGTAGTTCTCCAGCGGCAGCGGCGCGGCGAGCCGCAGCTGGGCATGCCCAATGTCGTTGAGCTCCAGGGTGGTGGTGGGCTCGAGCTGGAAGTTGGCGAGGTCCAGCTTTCCGGTCACGTTCCGGACCAGGGCCTGGACCGTGCGGGTGCCGTGCTTGACCAGCACCTTGGCGCCCTCGCGGAGCGGTTTCGGCGAGAGCCAGCACAGCGCGGCGTACAGGTCGGCCGAGGCTTCCCGGATGGTGCCGGCCGCGGCAATCGTGTCCCCGCGGGCGACGTCGAACTCGTCCGCCAGGCGCAGGGCCACGGACTGCGGGGCCACGGCCTCGGTGAGCCGTCGTCCCGCGAAGTCGATGCCGGTCACCGTGGTGGTGCGCGGCGCCTGGCCCGGGGTGAGGACGCTGACCTTGTCCCCGAGCTTCACGGAGCCTTCGGTGATCTGGCCGGCGTAGGCGCGGTAGTCGCGGTAGCCCTCGACGTCGAGCCCGGCGGCGACGGCGTCGGGAGCGAGCGCGCCCTGCGGCCGGACCACCAGCTGCACCGGGAAACGAAAGCTCTCCAGGTGGCTTTCGAGCTCGTCCGCGGCCGGCAGCGTCTCCAGGACCTCGAGCAGGGCCGGGCCGTCGTACCAGGGCGTGCGGCCCGAGCGGTCCACGACGTTGTCGCCGTCGAGCGCGGACACCGGAATTACCAGCAGATCGGCAATGCCGTCCGCACCGAGGCCGAGCTCGCGGCCCACCTTCTGCACGTCGGCTTCGATCTCACGGAACACGGCCTCGCTGAAGTCCACCAGGTCGATCTTGTTCACGGCGACAATCACGTGCGCCACGCGCAGCAGCTGCAGCACGGACAGGTGCCGGCGGGTCTGCTCGAGGACACCCTTGCGGGCGTCGATGAGCACGACGACGGCGTCCGCGGTGGACGCGCCGGTCACCGTGTTCTTGGTGTACTGCACGTGCCCGGGGCAGTCGGCGAGGATGAAGCTGCGGCGGTCCGTGGCGAAGTAGCGGTAGGCGACGTCGATGGTGATTCCCTGTTCCCGCTCGGCGCGCAGGCCGTCGGTGAGCAGCGCCAGGTCAATCCGCTGTTTCCCGTTGGGGCCGACGGCCGCGCCGGCACCGCCGAAGCCGCGGTCCGCGGAGGTGCGAGCGACGGCGTCGAGCTGGTCGGCGAGGATCGCCTTGGAGTCGTGCAGGAGCCGGCCCACCAGGGTGGACTTGCCGTCGTCGACCGATCCGGCAGTCGCGAAACGGAACAGGGAGGCATGGGCCAGGGGCGCCTCGTCAAGAAGGGCAGCCGCGCGGGCGGTGTCGATTTCGGTGCTCATTAGAAATAGCCATCCTTCTTGCGGTCTTCCATGGCGGCCTCGGAGATGCGGTCATCCGCCCGGGTGGCGCCACGTTCGGTGATGGTGGAGGCGGCAACTTCGATCACGACGTCGCGCACGGTGGCGGCGGCCGATTCCACGGCGCCGGTGCAGGACATGTCGCCGACGGTCCGGTAGCGGACGGTCTTGGTGATGACCTGTTCGGTGTCGCGGGGCTGGGAGACCTCGCCGACCGCGCGCCACATGCCGTCACGGGCAAAGACCTCGCGGTCGTGGGCGTAGTAGAGGCCGGGCAGGTCGATGTTTTCGCGCTCGATGTAGCGCCAGACGTCGAGTTCGGTCCAGTTGCTGATCGGGAACGCGCGGACGTGCTGGCCCACGGTGTGCCGGCCGTTGTAGAGGTTCCACAGCTCGGGCCGCTGGTTGCGGGGGTCCCACTGGCCGAACTCGTCGCGCAGGCTCAGGATGCGTTCCTTGGCCCGGGCCTTGTCCTCGTCGCGGCGGCCGCCGCCGAAGACGGCGTCGAATTTGTTGCGCTGGATCGCGTCCAGCAGCGGGACGGTCTGCAGCGGGTTGCGGGTGCCGTCGGCACGCTCGGCCAGCTCGCCGGAGTCGATGAACTCCTGGACGCTGCCGACGACGAGCTTCAGTCCCAGGCGCTCCACGGTCCGATCGCGGAACTCGATGACCTCGGGGAAGTTGTGCCCGGTGTCCACGTGCAGCACGGGGAACGGCACCTTGCCGGGCCAGAACGCCTTGGTGGCCAGGTGCAACATCACCACGGAATCCTTGCCGCCGGAGAACAGCAGCGCCGGCTTCTCAAACTCGGCAACAACCTCGCGGATGATGTGGATCGCTTCCGACTCCAAGGTGTCCAGCGACGAGAGGCGGGCCGGGGAGCTCAGGCGAGCGTCCGCCGTCGACCCCGATGCCGCCCAGGGAGTGGCATCGGGCCTGTCGGAGCGGGACGCGATGCTGCTTGCAGCATCGCCGTCCCGCGAAGGGGCGGGGGCGGCATCGGGGTCGACGGCCACGAAAGTCTCAACATTGCTCATACGTGTAGTCCGCATTCTGTCTTGTCGGTTCCTGCCCAGCGGCCGGCGCGGGGGTCGTCGCCGGGCGCCACCTTGCGGGTGCAGGGCTGGCAGCCAATGGACGGGTAGCCCTGTGAAAGCAGCGGGTTGACGGGGAGAAGGTTGTCGTCGGAGTACTGGACCAGCTGGTCGAAGCTCCAGGCCGCGACCGGGTTGACCTTGACCAGGCCGTTGACGTCGTCCCAGGTGACCAGCGGGGTGTTGGTGCGGGTGGGGGCCTCGTCGCGGCGGACGCCGGTGAACCAGAGTTCGTAGCCGGCCAGCGTTCGGCGCAGCGGGGCGACCTTGCGCAGCGCGCAGCACTGGGCGGCGTCGCGGGCGAAGAGGTCCTTGCCGAGGAGCCGGTCCTGCTGCTCCACGGTGTTCTCCGGCAGCACGTCGACGACGTTGACGTGAAGGCTCGCCGCGACCTCATTGCGCGTCGCGTAGGTTTCCGGGAAGTGGTATCCGGTCTCCAGGAAGAGGACGTCGACGCCGGGGAGCTGGTCCGCGACGAGCGCCGGGAGGACGGCGTCGGCCATGGAGCAGGCGACGGCGACCGCGGGCAGCTCGAAGTTCCGCGCCACCCAGGCGATCACCTCGCGGGCCGGGGCGTCCCAGCCGAGCTCGGCGGCGCCGGACTCGGCGATGACCTTGAGCTCGTCGTGGGTGCGAAGCGCAACGGGGCCGTTGGCAGGCGATGCCGCCCCCGCCCCTTCGCCGCGCTGCTGATCTTCGATCAGCTCAGCGCGCGGCTTCGACAGGCCCGATGCCACTCCCTGGGCGGCAACGCCTGCCAGCGGCTGAACGTTGCTCACTGCAGATCACCCTCATCGGCCGCGAAGGCCCATTCGGCGAAGGTCTGGCCCGCGGAGTGGTCGGCCACGAACTTCCGGACTACGCGTTCGACGTAATCGGGCAGGTCCTCGGCGGTGACCTTGAGGCCGCGGACGGTGCGTCCGAGACCGGCCTCCTCGCGGCTGTCGGAAGCCAGCCCGCCGCCGAGGTGGACCTGGAAACCGGGAGTGGGGTCGCCGTCGGGCGTGGGGAGCATCATGCCCTTGAGGCCGATGTCCGCGGTCTGAATCCGGGCGCAGGAGTTGGGGCAGCCGTTGATGTGCAGCGACAGTGCCTGCGGGAGCTGCCGGGTCTCGACCAGGTCGGCGAGGCGGCGTTCCAGCTCGGCGACCGCGGTGGCGGCCGTGACCTTGGTTTCGACGATGGCGAGCTTGCAGTATTCGATGCCGGTGCAGGCGATGGTGCCGCGGCGGAACACGGACGGGCGGGCGGAGAGGCCCAGGGCGTCGAGTTCGGCGACGAGCGGTTCCACCTGGTCCTTGGGCACGTCGAGGACGACGAGCTTCTGGTGCGGGGTGGTGCGCAGCCGCTGCGAGCCGCGGGCCTCCAGCGTGTCCGCGAGCTTCACGAGCTGGCCGCCGGAGAGGCGTCCGGCGAGCGGGGTGGCGCCGATGAAGAACTTACCGTCCTTCTGCTCGTGCACGCCGATGTGGTCGCCCGGGGTGGAGGGCTTGGGCGCGGCCGGGCCGTCGTCGAGCTTGTAGCCGAGGTATTCGTCCTCGAGGACCTGGCGGAACTTCACCGGTCCCCAGTCGGCCAGCAGGAACTTCAGCCGGGCCTTGGTGCGCATGCGCCGGTAGCCGTAGTCGCGGAAGATGCTGGTGACGCCGAGCCAGACGTCGGCGGCCTGGTCCGGCCGGACGAACGCGCCGAGGCGCTTGCCCAGCATCGGGTTGGTGGAGAGCGCGCCGCCGACCCAGAGGTCGTAGCCGATGCCCAGTTCCGGGTGGACCAGGCCCACCAGGGCGACGTCGTTGATCTCGTGCACCACGTCCTGGCTGGGGTGGCCGGTGATGGCGGTCTTGAACTTGCGCGGCAAGTTGGCCAGCTCCGGGTCGCCGATGAAGCGTTCGGCTAGTTCGTGGATCAGCGGCGTCGGGTCGATGATCTCGTCCTTGGCGATGCCGGCGACCGGGGAGCCGAGGATGACGCGCGGTACGTCGCCGCAGGCCTCCGTGGTGGACAGGTCCACCGATTCGAGGCGGCGCCAGATTTCCGGGACGTCCTCGACCCGGATCCAGTGCAGCTGGATGTTCTGGCGGTCGGTGAGGTCGGCCGAGTCGCGGGCGAAATCGACGGAGATCTGGCCGATGACGCGCAGCTGCTCGGTGGTGAGGGCGCCGCCGTCGATCCTGACCCGCAGCATGAAGTACTTGTCCTCGAGCTCGTGCGGCTCAAGCGTGGCGGTCTTGCCGCCGTCGATCCCGGGCTTGCGCTGGGTGTAGAGGCCCCACCAGCGGAAGCGGCCGTGCAGGTCCGTGCCCTCGATCGAGTCGAAGCCGTGCTTGGAGTAGACGGACTCGATACGCTCGCGGACGTTCAGGCCGTTGTCTTCCTGCTTCCAGGTTTCGTTGGCGTTCAGCGGCGCGGTGCCGTCCACCTTCCACTGCCCGTGCGGCTTTGCGGCGGGGCGGGAGGTGGGGCGCTTGGTGCGGCCTGCGGCAGCCTGGTCCGGGGACGCTCCGGCTAGAGCTGTATCAGTCATGCATCGACTGTAGGGCGGGCTGTAATGCCGTCACAAAGGTCCGGAAATGCGAGGTCACCTAGGGCAACAAATCGTCACGAAGCGTCGGCGAGCCTTGAAGTGGCGCGGGTCGTGTGCATGGGCGGGTACGCGCCAGGCGCGGGTCAGGCGCGGGCCGCGAGCGCGGCGTCGTAGCGTTCCAGCGCGATTTCGGCCAGCACCGGCGACGGCAGCAGCGCCGCCGTGACGAGGTCCGCGCCGGCCTTGTGGAGCTGGTCGTGGAAGAACCCCGGAGCCAGCAGGTAGGCGGCGATGACCACACGTCCGCCCAGGTCCACGGCCCCGGCGGACTCCCCCGCGCCGGCGCCGCCCGCGGCCTCCTCGCGGAGCATGGCCACGGCCTCGGGCACCGACGGCTTCGCGGACGCGCCGTAGGCCGGCACGATCCGGTTGGACCGCAGCGCGCGCAACTGCTCCGTGAGGACCTCGACATTCTGCGCGGCGGTGGGGTCGGAGGACCCGGCAGCGGCAAGGATCACGGCGTCGTTGTCGGTCACGCCGGCCTCCCGGAGCCGCTGGTCCAGCAGCGCCGCGAGCCGCGGATCGGGCCCCAGCGGCGCGGCGGCGCGGGTGTCCGGGCGGCTCTTGACGGCCCGGGCGATGTCCACCTTGACGTGGTACCCGACGCTGAGCAGCAGCGGGACGACGACGGCGGTCTCCCCCGCCGGCAGGCCCGCGACGACGTCCGGCAGCTCGGGGTCCTGGACGTCGACGTAGGCCTCGCGGACGTCGAGTCCGGGCCGCAGCGCGGCGATCCCGTCCCGGAGGGCGTTGACTTCGGCGGCGCCCTCGGTGCTCGAGGTGCCGTGTGAGCAGGCGATCAGGATGGGGCTATTCATAGCCGTTAGCGTAACCTTGGACCCGGCCCATCCGCCCCCTTTGCTATCCGACCGGGACCCTCCATGACTTTTTCCTTCAGCGTTGTCCTGCTCTGGCTGGACCTGGCCGGGGTCTTCTTCTTCGCGGTCTCCGGGTCCCTGCTCGCGGCACGGAAACAGTTCGACATCATCGGCTCCCTGCTGCTGGCCTCGGTGGTGAGCCTGGGCGGCGGCGTCATCCGCGACATCATCATCAGTGCCGGCCCGCCCGCGGCCTTCACCAACCCGGCCTACCTGGCGCCGCCGCTGCTGGCCGCGGTGCTGGTGTACTTCCTGTTCTCCAGTGTCCAGCGGTACACCTCGCTGCTCATCCTGTTCGACGCCGGCGGCCTGGCGCTCTTCTGCATCACCGGAACCCTCAAGGCGATCGACGCCGGGATGAACCCGGTCGCGGCGGTGCTGCTCGGGGTCACAACGGCGGTGGGCGGCGGCCTGCTGCGCGATATCACCGCCAATGAGGTGCCGCAGCTGTTCGACCCGAGGGATCTGTACGCGCTGCCGGCGTTTGCGGGGGCGGCACTGACCATGGTCCTGTCCGTCACCGGCACCTTCAACGCGTTCAGCGCGGGTGCCGTGGCCGCCGTCGTTTTCGCCTTCCGCGTCACGGCCTGGCGGCGGAAGTGGTACGTTCCGCTGGCGGTCCGCGGCTGGCACCGGCTTGGCCTGAACGCGGCGGATGGCGGGCCCAAGGATTAGCTAGGATAAGAACCATGACTGACATGTTCCTCGAGAAGTTCCGCGCGCTTGTTCCGAAGTATCTCGAAGACGAATGGCAGGAAGAGGATGGCCTCGAGACCGACGAGCTGGATACGGCCCTGGCCGAGCACCAGTTCCAGGTCCCGCTGGTGCTGCGCGAGTTCTACCTCGCGGTCGGCGGCTGCGAGGACATCATGGAGGCGTACCACTACTTCTGGGACCCCGAAGAGCTCGAAGTAGATGACGAAGGCTTCCTCATGTTCCTCGAGGACGAGGAAGAACAGTTCACCTGGGGTTTCCGGGTCGGCGACCTCAGCGTCCCGGACCCGATCGTGTACCGCCGCAACAACGCCCGCGGCCAGTGGAAGAGCGAAGAGGGCACGTTCTCCGAGTTCGTCTTCGACATGTTCGAGTGGGCCTTCAACGACGAGGACGAGGACTAAACCCCCGCACCGGGCGGCCCGCGCACCGGCAGCCCGGGGGCACCCACTCCCCTGGCCACCGCCCCGCCCCTGGGGCATCGGCAGATCACGCCTGGCCACCATCGGCGGTCCGGGGGCACTTTGACACGGACTCGCCGCCTCCCAGGCCGGAAATCCCCTATTGAGGCCTCAATGTAGCCCCGGACGGCCCCCGCGGCCTGGCGCTCACGGCTAGAACGCACCCCGGCGGCGCTGCTCCAGCACCGCAAGGACCTGGGCGAGCATCTGCTCGGGGTGGTGGACGACCAGGTCGTAGCCGAATCGGAGAACCAGATAGCCACCGACGTGGCTCGCGTTGTTCCGACCCCGGTCCTTCTTCACCTGCCGCGGTTCCAGATGCGATTCGCCATCGGTCTCCACGATCAGGCAGTCCTCCACGAGGAAGTCCACCTCCCCCACCCCGGGAATCTGGACGTGCCTGCGCACCTGCAGCCCGGCCCGGAGGAAGACGGTGTTGGCGAGAACTTCGAGCAGCGAGTCGGCCCGGGGAATGACCAGGTCCAGCACCGACCTGGCGCGGGCGTTGCGGTTGCCGCCGAGTTTGCCGCGGAGGAATGCCAGGCTGATGTCCCCGCGGCCCACAGCACACTGGACCATGACAAGAGCCTCCAGTTCCGGCAGGCAGCGCAGCGCGTGGATCAGGACGTCGGCCAGTCCGGCAATAGGGAGCCACGGGTGCCGGGGATGCCGGCAGCGGCCATGTGCCACCGAGCCGGGCGGCGCTGCCCGGTGCCCTACGCAGAGGTGCAACTTCGACGCCGGTACCAAAGTCCACAAGCCGTAGCCCGGGGCTGCGGAGACACAGGTCAACAGCCCGCCGGCCTCGCGGGCAGCCCGCACGGCCGAGGTTTCCCGGGCCAGCGCATAGTGTCCGCGGCGGATCCTCACGATGGTGCCCTCCGCCACGGCCCGGCCAATCCGATATCGGTTGAATCCGGCCCGCGCCAGGTCGGCCGTGCTGGCCGGTCCGCCCCGCGAGCCCAGGAAATTGGCGAAGTTCATTCCGCCAATGTGCCCTGCCGGCGGCGCTCAGACTCCACCCGGGCCGTGCCATGTGGACAACTCCTGCAGCGGCCAAGGGGCACTTCGACGCGGACATGCCGCCCCACAGCCCGGGATCCCCCATTTGAGGCCTCAAAGTGCCCCCGCGCGGCCCAAGGGACCCCCAACGAATACTGTGACAGCGAATTTACAGGCAGCCTAGACAACGTGACACTTCTGTCATATGCTCATTCATGGGTTCACCAAATGCCTCCGGTGGATCTGATGCGAACGGAGAAATGGCCCCGGTTCGACGCAACGGATGACTCGAAACGTTGCAGGAACCGGGGCCATTCCGTTTAAGCCGGAGAGCCCAGCAGGGAAATACTCATGCAAGGGGACATGGTCAGCCCGCGGGGCGGGTGGGTGTCAGCCCGCGGGGCGGGTGGGTGTCAGCCCGCGGCGACGGCACGGATTTCGGCGGCGATGGTTTTCCCCAGGAGTTCGGTGGTGCCGCGTCCGCCAAGGTCGGGGGTGAGGGATCGGTCTCCCCTTGCGAGGACGTTCTCAAAGGCATTCACTACTGCGGCGGCCGCGGCGTCCTCGCCTAGGTGCTGGAGCATCATTGATGCGCTCCAGATCTGGCCGATGGGGTTCGCGATGCCCTTTCCGGCGATGTCGGGGGCTGACCCGTGGACAGGTTCAAAGAGGCTCGGGAACCGGCGCTCGGGGTTGATGTTGCCGCTGGGTGCGATGCCGATCGTTCCCGTGCAGGCAGGTCCCAGATCGGAGAGGATGTCGCCGAAGAGGTTGCTGGCCACAACGACGTCGAACCGTTCGGGATGCAGGACGAAGTTCGCCGCGAGGATGTCGATGTGGTAGCTGTCGGTCCTGACGTCGCTGAAGTTCTGCGCCATAAGTTCGACCCGCTCGTCCCAGTAGGGCATGGTGATCGCGATGCCGTTGCTTTTTGTTGCCGACGTCAGGTGCTTCTTGGGACGGCTGGCGGCGAGGTCGAACGCGTACTTGAGGATGCGGTCCACGCCGATCCTGGTCATGACGGTCTCCTGGAGGACGGTCTCCCGGTCGGTTCCTTCGAACATTCTGCCGCCGATGCTGGAGTATTCACCCTCGGTGTTTTCCCGGACGACGTAGAAATCAATGTCCCCGGGAACCCGGTCAGCCAGTGGGCTCTTGACGCCGGCCAGCAGCCTGACGGGCCGCAGGTTGACGTACTGGTCGAAGTGGCGCCGGAACTGCAGCAGGCTTCCCCACAGGGAGATGTGATCCGGGACGGTCTCCGGGGAACCGACGGCACCGAAGAAGATGGAATCGAAGCCGCTGAGCTGATCGACCCAGTTGTCGGGGAGCATCTTTCCGTGCTTGAGGTAGTAGTCGCCGTTGGCGAAGTCGAAGTCGGTGGTTTGCAGCTTGAAGTCAAAGGCCTCTGCCGCGGCTTCGAGTGCCCGGACTCCCTCCGGGACAACTTCCTGCCCGATTCCGTCTCCGGCAATCACGGCAATTTTGTGGGTCTGTGTCATGAGGAGACTTTCTTGTCGGGGAGCCCGTGCCAGGCCTGGCTGCACCGGACGGCGCCTTGTGCTGTCTGTGACATAAGTCTATTGATGAAGAAGAATGCGATATATAGGTTCCAGGGCAAGGCATTGTTTCGCACAGAGAAAGAAGTAGCGCCAGTGGATTTGAGCAGCGTGGATGACCTGGAGTTCTTTGAACAGATCTCCCGTTCGAGTAGCCTGACGGAGGCTGCCAGAAGCTGGGGAAAGTCCCTCCCGTCGGTGAGCAAACGGTTGACCCTGCTGGAGTCCCGGCTCGGCGTGCAGCTCGTCCGGAGGAGCACCCGCAAGCTGACCCTGACACCCGAAGGGGAGCAGTACGCTGCCGGGGCCTTGTCGATTCTGCAGCAGAAGACGGATCTCGAGGAGGGGGTGACGCAGAAATATGGTGAACTCCAGGGGCGGATTGCGGTGCATTCGACCATTGGTCTCGGCCGCATCCACATTGCGCCCTTGCTCGGTGAGTTCGTGCGGGATCATCCCCGGGTCTCCATTGACCTGGAGCTGTCCGCCCTCCCCCTCAACATTGCCGGGACGAGCTTCGACATCGGCATCCGGGTCGGCAGCCTGGAAGACTCGCGGCTCAAGTCCAAACGCCTTGCGGAAAGCCGCCGGGTGGTATGCGCATCCCCTCAATATCTGGACACCGTTGGCCGGCCTGCGACAGTGGCGGAACTGGAACGGCACAACTGCCTCATCCTCCGGCAGGAAAACAGTGACTACGCCGTGTGGCGGTTCGGATCCGTTGGCCGGGAACAACAAGTACGGGTGAACGGCAACATGGTCAGCGACGACGGCGAAGTAGTCACCGGATGGTGCCTTCAAGGCCTTGGACTCATCATGCGCTCCAGCTGGCACGTAAACCCGATGCTGCGAGAGGGCCGGCTGCAACAGGTCCTGGAGGACGTGCCGACGCCGGCGGCGGACATCCATGCCGTCTACCCCGCAGCGGTGCACACGCCGCGCCGCGTCAGCGAAGCCATCGAGTACCTGAGAACGGGATTAGCAGAGCGTCTGGCGTAGCCGCGACCGCCCTCCCGGCCGAAGCCGGACCCGCCGGAGGCGGAGCCCCGGCCCGAATCAGCTGGCGCGGTCCACCACGGCCAGCGCGAAGTTGGTCAGCGAGTCCTTCACGACACCCTCGGGCAGCGGCGCGAGCGCGGCAATGGCTTCCTGGGCCCAGGCGCGGGCCACCACCCAGGATTCCGCCGTCACGGGGTGCTCCCGCAGGCCGGCGACGGCGGCGGCGAGGGCCTCGTCGGAGCTAAGGTCCCCGTCGATGAGCTTCAGGAGTTCGACGGCGGACTGGTCGCCGTCGTCGGCCTTCTTGCGCAGCAGCAGCACGGGCAGCGTCGGCACACCCTCGCGCAGGTCGGTGCCCGGGGATTTGCCGGACTTGACCTTGACGCCGGTGACGTCGATGACGTCGTCGGCGAGCTGGAAGGCCACGCCCACCTTTTCGCCGTACTCAACCAGCATTGGCTCGTAGGTTTCGTCGGCGCCGGAGAAGATCGCGCCGAGCTGGCCGGAGGCCGCCACGAGCGAGCCGGTCTTGTCCGCGATGACCGAGAGGTAGTGCTCCACCGGGTCCTCGTCCGGGCGCGGGCCGACGGTTTCGTGGAGCTGGCCCAGGCAGAGCCGCTCAAAGGTGCGGGCCTGGATGCCCAGCGCGCGGGAACCGAGTTCGGAGACCAGGATGGAGGCGCGCGCAAAAATCAGGTCCCCGGTCAGGACCGCGACGGAGTTGCCCCAGACCTCGTGCGCCGTGGGGGCGCCGCGGCGGAACGGCGCGGAATCCATCACGTCGTCGTGGTAGAGCGTCGCCAGGTGGGTCAGTTCAACCACGACGGCGGCCTGCACCACGGCCGCCCGGGAGGCGTCACCCAGGTGGGCGCAGAGCAGGGTCAGCAACGGCCGGATGCGCTTGCCGCCGGCTTCCACGAGGTGGCGCGACGTCGCGTCAGCCAGCGGATCGGAGTTGGCGATGGCTTCGCGCAGTTTCTTCTCCACGCGGGCCAGGTTGGTGGTGATCGCCGGTCCCAGTTCGGGGTCCCCCGCGATCGCAGCAAAGCCGGCCGGCAGCTGCAATCCGGTGGCGATCGCGGTGGTGTTGAGGCTGGGTTCGGAGCTCGGCAGGCCGTGTCCGGCGTGCGTCCAGCTTTGGTCTGCAGAGTTGGTCACGGGTTAACCCTAACTTTTGTTGCGGAAACCTCGGTGTTGGCGCCGGTATTCGCAGGGGTGTCGCTGCGGGACGGGCCGGTCTGCGACGAGCCTGCACTGCCGGCATCCGCCCTGGACAGGCCCTGGTTGGACGTCGCCGGGACCAGCGATTCCAGCACCCGGATGACTCGGTCCTCGAACCCCTTGGCCGCGGGATCGGTCAGGTTGGCCAGCAGCCTCACCACGAACCGCATCAGCACAGGAATGGGCATGCCCGTCCGGAGCGCCAGTTTCATCACGGCCGGCTTGCCGATCAGGGCGGCGAAGGCGCGGCCCAGGGTGAAGTGCGAACCCCACTGGCCCCGCACGTAGCCCGCGTACCGGGCGAGGTGCGCATCGGCGTCGGCCGGTCCCCAGCCCGCGGAGGCCGAGCGCGCGGCGCCGTCGATGATGAACTCGGCCGCGAACCGGGCGGACTCCATGGCGTAGGAGATGCCCTCGCCGTTGAACGGGGAGACCATGCCGCCGGCGTCGCCCAGGAGCAGCAAGCCGGGCGAATAGTGCGGGGTGCGGTTGAAGCCCATCGGCAGCGCGGCGCCGCGGATCTCGCCGACCTGGTTCTCCGGGGTGAAGCCCCACTCGGCGGGCATGCCGGCGGTCCATTCGCGCAGGACCTGCTTGTAGTCCAACTTGCCGAATTCCTTGGACGAATTCAGGATGCCCAGGCCCACGTTGGAGGTGCCGTCGCCGACGCCGAACACCCAGCCGTAGCCGGGCAGCAGCTTCCCGTCGCGGCCGGGGAGCTCCAGCCAGCCTTCCATCCAGTCGTCGTCGTGCCGCGGCGAGGTGAAATACGTGCGGACGGCGACGCCGAGCGGCCGGTCGTCGCGTTTCCGGATGCCCAGCGACACGGCGGTGCGGCTGGAGTTCCCGTCCGCGGCGAGGACGACGTCGGCGGCAAAGTCGCGGGTCTCCCCCGTCTTGCGGCCGGACTCGTCCAGCAGGGCCGCGCGGACCCCGGTGACGCGCCCGCCGTCGTCGTGCAGTGCCTCGGTGACGCTGTGGCGTTCCAGCACGACGGCGCCCGCGGACTGGGCGTGCCGGGCAAGTTCCTCATCGAAGCCCAGGCGCGTGCGGATCAGGCCGTACTGCGGGAAGTCGGAGACCTCGGGCCAGGGCAGCTCGATGCTGCGGCCGCCGGCCAGCAGGCGCAGGCCCTTGTTGCGGCGCCAGCCGTCGGCCTCGGGGTGCGGCAGGCCGAGCTTCTGGATCTCGCGGACGGCGCGGGGGGTGAGCCCGTCACCGCAGACCTTTTCCCGCGGGAAGCTGGTTTTCTCCAGCACCGTGACGTCGATGCCCGCCTGCGCCAGGTAGTAGGCGGCAGTGGATCCGGCCGGACCTGCTCCGACGATCAGTACTTTCACGGCGGCGACGAACTAACGCGCGGGCCGGGTGATGTTGCGGCGCAGCTTCGCCACCGGTCCGGTGTGGGCGGCCAGGGCTGCGGCGGCCGCGGAGGGACCGGCCTCGGCGCCGGGCTTGACACCGCGGTGCACCGCGACGATGCCGCCGCTGAGGTTGCGGTAGGAAACCTTGTCCCAGCCGGCTTCCTGCAGCCAGGCCGCGAGGTGGTCCTGGTCCGGCCAGGCGCGGATGGACTCGGCGAGGTAAACGTAGGCGTCCGGGTTGGAGGAGACCTTGACGGCGATCGCGGGCAGCGCACGCATGAGGTATTCGGTGTACATTGTCCGCCACAGCGGCACTACGGGCTGGGAGAACTCGGCGATGACCAGCTTGCCGCCGGGCTTGGTGACCCGGAGCATCTCGGCCAGGGCCTTCTTCGGCTCGTTGACGTTGCGCAGGCCGAAGGAGATGGTGCTGGCATCGAAGGTGTTGTCCGCGAAGGGCAGGCGCGTGGCGTCCCCGGCGATGAAGTCGATGTCGGGGCGGCGGCGCTTGCCGACCTTGAGCATGCCCAGGGAGAAGTCGCAGGCGATCACGTCTATGCCGGCATCGGCATACGGTTCGCTGGAGGTGCCCGTGCCGGCGGCGAGATCGAGCACCCGCTGGCCGGGTTTCATATCCATGGCTTCGACCACAACCTTGCGCCAACGGCGCGTCTGCCCCATCGACAGGACATCGTTGACGACGTCGTATTTGGGGGCGACGTCGTCAAACATCGTGGCTACTTCGTCCGGACGCTTATCCAAGGATGCTCGGTTCACCCTGACATTGTCTCAAATGATCAGCACACACCCTAACCACGCCTGAACTGGGGCTGAACTGGGCGTCCGTGGCGACTGGGCCGAGCCTGCGGCGGGGCGGGAGTAGTGTTGTCTCACTATGACGAGCGCGTTCCGAAACAGAATTATCAGAACAATGACACTGCCCCTCGATGCAGAATCATTCCCCGGGGGGCTGCCGTCGTTTCTGGTCCGGGACGACCTCCTCTGCTGGACCCGCCGCGAAGCCGGCCTGGTCGGCTTCGGCGAGGTGGCCCGGTTCACCGCCACGGGGCCCGAGCGTTTCCTCGAGGCGGACATCTGGTGGCGCCACCTGGTCATCGAGGCCGAGATCGACGACCCCGTCGACTGGCCCGGCACCGGCCCCGTCGCGTTCGGCTCCTTCGCTTTCTCCAAAGCCTCCGCGCACGAGTCGCGGCTGATCGTGCCCGAGATCGTCGTCGGGCTCCGTGACGGCAAGGCCTGGCTCACCCAGATGACGTTCGACGACGGCGACCTCACCGAAGCGGGCGCCCGCGCCGCGCTGGACCGTTGGCTGGGGACACCCGGCGTCGTACCCGCTGGGGCAGACGCCGCTGGGGCAGACGCCGCCGGGGCGACGCTGCACACCGGGTCGCTCAGTGAGGCGGACTGGATGGCGGCCGTGGCCGCGGGCGTGGCGGAGATCCGCACCGGGGCGCTGGAGAAGCTGGTGCTGGCCCGCGACATCGTGGCCACCGTCCCGGCCGGGGTGAACGCCGCCGAGATCCTCCGCCAGCTCGCCGTGCGCTACCGCGAATGCTGGACCTACGGGGTGGACGGGCTGGTGGGCGCGACCCCGGAGATGCTGATCCAGGTGGAGGGCCGCACCGCGCAGGCCCGCGTCCTGGCCGGCACCCTGGACCGCCGCGACGCCGACGGGATGGACGGCTCGCCGCTGGCGTTCGCCGAGCGCGTGCTGGCCGGATCCGAAAAGCAGCGGCACGAACACGACATCGCGATCCAGTCGCTGACCACGCAGCTGGCACCGTTCTCGGAGGCGATGAACGCGCACAGCGAACCCTTCATCCTGGAGCTGCCCAACGTCTGGCACCTTGCCTCGGATGTGAAGGCGGAGCTCGCCGAGGTCGAAGGGCATGTGCCCACCTGCCTCGCGCTGATCAATGCCCTGCATCCCACGGCGGCGGTCTGCGGCACGCCGACCATCGTGGCGGGCGCGCTGATCCGCAAGCTGGAGCACCTGGACCGCGGCCCGTATGCCGGACCGGTCGGCTGGCTCGACGCGGCAGGCAACGGCGAATGGGGCATCGCGCTGCGCGGCGCCGTCATCGAGTCCCCGGAGACCGTGCGGCTGTACGCGGGCTGCGGCGTCGTCGAGGGCTCCGTGCCGGAAGCCGAACTCGCTGAGACGTGGGCGAAGTTCCGGCCGATGCTGGAGTCCCTCGGCATCAGCAGCTAGAGTCCGGAATAGGAGACACGGCCGCCCCGCGGGGGCTTGCACTAGTGTCATCAATAGTTATCCAATGGTGAAACTAAGTTTCCTGTGATGCACATCTCGTATTCGGCGATACACTATAAGCCGACTAAGTCACATCTGCTCCTGCAACAAGAGGTAAAAAACATGCAGCTCAAGTCCCTCGCCTCGGCAAAGGTGGCCGCCAAGGCAGCCACAATCCTCGCCGTCGGCGCCCTCACGCTCACGGCCTGCGGCGGCAGCTCGACCCCCGCAGCCACCTCCGAAGGCGGCATCCAGCTGATCAACGCCGGCAAGCTGACCGTCTGCTCGGATGTGCCCTACGAGCCGTTCGAATTCCAGAAGGACGGCAAGATCGTCGGCTTCGACATGGACATCGCGGCTGAGGTGGCCAAGGACATGAAGGCCGAACTCAGCGTTGTCGACAGCTCCTTCGAGGCCATCGAGACCGGCACCGCACTGACCCAGTGCGACGTCTCCATCTCCTCCATCTCCATCACGGACACCCGCAAGTCGATCATGGACTTCTCCGACCCGTACCTCGACGACGACCTGACCCTCGTGGCCTCTGGCGATTCAGGCATCACCAACCTCGACGGCGCCAAGGGCAAGAAGGTGGGCGTCCAGCAGGCCACCACCGGCGCCCAGTACGCGAAGGATCAGGGCCTCGACGCGCAGCAGTTCGAGGACACGGGACTCCTGGTCCAGGCACTCAAGGCCGGCACCATCGACGCCGCCCTGGGCAACCAGTCCGTCCTCGGCTACGCCATCAAGGATGACTCCAATTTCAAGCGCGTGGAGAACTACGCCACCGGTGAAAAGCTGGGCATCGCCATCAAGAAGGGCAACACCGCGATGGCCACCCAGGTCAACGGCACGCTCAAGCGCCTGACCGACGACGGCACCCTGGCAACGTTCGAGACCACCTGGTTCGGCGAACCTTCCAAGTAGCCAGCACCCGGCCTGAGACCTACGCAACTGAGGCCCCGTACCGCTGTACAACAGTCCGTACGGGGCCTCAACTGCGCGAAACGAATGTGAGAACACCATGGCAATGACCGCACGTCAACGAGCCAAAGTCAGCCTGTACGTCCAGGCCGGAATCTTTGTGGTGGCCGTGATCGCCCTGATCGTGGCCACGGACTGGGAGACCATCAGCAACAGCGTCTTCAACTTCGCCAAGATTGGCCCGATGTTCCCGGACATCATCCTGGTGGGCCTGAAGAACACCCTGATCTACACCACCCTCGGCTTCATCGTGGGCCTGACGGGCGGCCTGCTGCTGGCCCTGATGAAGCTCTCCTCGTTCCCGCTGTACCGCTGGATCGCCACCGGCTACATCGAGTTCTTCCGCGGCGTCCCGGCCCTGCTGGTGTTCATCGCGTTCGGCTATGGCGTGCCGCTGGCGTTCGGTGTCTCCTGGAACGTGACCGTGGTGGCCATGGTCTCGCTGGGCATGGTGGCCGCGGCCTACATCGCCGAAACCCTGCGCGCCGGCCTGCAGGCCGTGCCGAAGGGCCAGATGGAGGCGGCCCGTTCACTGGGCATGCCGCAGTGGCGGGCGATGATCACCATTGTCATCCCGCAGGCCTTCCGGATCGTCCTGCCGCCGCTGACCAACGAGGTCATCCTGCTGACCAAGGACTCCTCGCTGATCTACGTGCTGGGCCTGACCGCGTCGCAGTACGAGCTCACGAAGTTCGGCCGCGACGGCATCTCCAGTCTCGGCGCGGGCCTGACCCCGCTCCTGGTCGCCGGCGCCTTCTACCTGGTGATCACCATCCCGCTGAGCCTCTTGGCCCGGAAGTTCGAAAGCCGCTCCGCGCGGACGAAGCGATAGGCAGGACAGTCATGAACGACGTCATACAGAACGCCCACGGCCGCAGCGGAGCCGTCCACGCCGCCGGGGTCTCCATCAAGGACCTGCGGAAGTCCTACGGCTCCAACGAAGTGCTGAAGGGGATCGACCTCAACGTTGCCCCCGGCGAGGTCGTCTGCCTGATCGGCCCCTCGGGCTCGGGCAAATCGACCCTGCTGCGCTGCGTGAACCTGCTCGAACAGCCGAACCAGGGCACCATCCACGTCGGCGGTTTCGAATCCACCGATCCGGATGTGGACATCGACAAGATGCGCCGCAAGGTGGGCATGGTCTTCCAGCAGTTCAACCTCTTCCCGCACCTCAGCGCGCTGCAGAACTGCACGGTCGCGCAGACCAAGGTGCTCAAGCGCAGCCAGTCCGACGCCTCGGCGGCGGCCTTGAAGAACCTGGAGCGCGTCGGCCTGGGGCACCTCGCGGACCGTTTCCCGGACGAGCTCTCCGGCGGGCAGCAGCAGCGGGTGGCCATCGCCCGGGCCCTGAGCATGGACCCCGAGCTGATGCTCTTCGACGAGCCCACCTCGGCCCTGGACCCGGAGACCGTGGGCGATGTCCTGGCGGTCATGCGGAACCTGGCCAGGGAAGGCATGACCATGCTGGTGGTGACCCACGAGATGGGCTTCGCCCGCGAGGTCGCCGACCGTGTGGTCTTCATGGACGGCGGCGTCGTCGTGGAGGAAGGTGTGGCCGAGAAGGTCATCAGCTCCCCCGCCCACGCCCGCACCAAGGAATTCCTCCGCCGTGTGCTCGACCCGACGCACATCGACATCACGGAGTAGGTTCCCCTTCGCGGATTCCGCACCGATTTCAGACAGCCGCTACGTGGATCCACGTGGCGGCTGTCCGTTTCTGTAGCGAATTCGGGGGACGCCTTTTGCATCAAGGAAAGCCGCGAATCTCTCCAGGCTGGCGAGCTCCGACCAGGTCCATCGGATGACCCGTCGCCCGGTGGCCCGGATCCGGTCCTCACGAACCTTCTCCTCGATCACGACATCCGAGGACGTCCGCCCCTTCAGATAGGCCGCGTCCCGGTATTTAACCAGACCATCGAATTCGCCGGACAGGCCGTCATCCGGCCACTCAAAGTCCGTGAAGCCGACGAGTCCCCGGGCATCCCGAATCTCGTGCTGGAGTAGGGGCGCCTTGAAACCCAGCCGATGCATCATCGCCCGGCTCACCGATTCCCCCGGAGAACCCGACGCCGGGTCGCTGAACTCAAGGGCGGTGACGATCCTGCGGGCTGCGGCGGCCGTGTAGATACCGGGGATGCCAGCTTCGAGCAACGCAACATTCAGCGCCGGCGGCCCATTCCGCGCGGGCCGCAATACATGATCGGCGGCTGCTACGGCCTGCTCAAAGGATCCGAAGGCAGCCAGGTCCAGCACCGTCCGGGCCCGGGCCGTGACCAGCAGGCCCTGGCGCTCCTCGATCTGGAGGGATTGCGGATCGGCGAAGTGCCGCCGCACCCCCGCCCTGGAGCGGCCCCCGCCGGCGTCGGACGTGCAGGCGTGAACAGGGTGCCGCGTTCCGAGCACTGGGATATCCGAAAGGGCGGCGGCCGACTGCCGGCAGAAAACGGTCCGGCTTCGCAGGGTGGATGCCGCGGCATGGATCAGCAGCGGATACCGTTCCCAGTACTGCAGTGCATCCCACGCCTCGGCCCGGACATACACACCCTGGCGAAGGCGTCTGAGCTCGCCGGTCTCTGCTTGCCGGGCAAGCGCACGCGAGTCGCGGCCAAGACGCGCGAGGTCGCTGCTAAGGATCAGGGCGGGCAGGTCCATGCACCGATACTGGCCCGGGCCTCAGAGCCGCAACAACAGCGCGGCGCCCGGATGTGGAAAACGTCGACGGCGCCGGCGGCGTTTTCGCGGCGTTTTCGGACAGGCGCGGCGGGGATCCGCGCCGCCCTCGTCCGAATCCGCAACGGAAACGTGGGAAACGGGGCATCTAACCTAGGACGCCAGACGGTCGGGCCGCTGCTCCGAAACATGATCGCTGGACGCTTGCGCCGGCGGGTTGATGGCGGACCAAACATCGTCGAGTGAGAGACCGAGCACCGCCGCAATCGCTGCGATGGTGGAGAACGCCGGAGTGGCCACACGGCCCGTTTCGATCTTCCGAAGAGTCTCCGGCGAGATGTCTGCGGCCACCGCCACCTCGAACATGGAGCGATCTGTCCTCGCTTGACGCAGGAGTGCGCCCAAACGTTGTCCTCGTTCGACCTCGGCGGGAGTGAGTGGGAGTCTGACCATGCCTCCAACTATAGTACCGGTATAGTATTACCGGTATATTTATTGGCAAGCGAGAGGGCCACCCAGTGATCGAAATATTCAGCCCAGCCGAACTTCAGCGAGCGACAGTGAGCGGTAGGTTCATCGCCACAGTGCTGCAGAGCTTGCAGGAGCGAGTCAGGGTCGGCACAAACCTCCTGGAGATCGACCAGTGGGCCGGTGAGATGATTGCCGAAGCAGGCGCTCACTCCTGCTACATCGACTACGCTCCCTCGTTCGGCCGCGGGCCCTTCGGTCACTTCATATGCACATCAGTCAACGACGCAGTGCTGCACGGAATGCCCCACGACTATGCCCTCAAGAATGGCGATCTCCTCACCCTTGACCTAGCCGCGTCCCTCCAGGGGATCGTCACCGACGCCGCCGTCAGCTTCATCGTCGGCGTATCAACCAACCCTTCGGACACCAGCATGATCGAGACGACTCAGCGAGCACTCGACGCCGGAATCGCGGCTGCCAACCCCGGAGCGCGAATCGGGGACATCTCCCACGCAATCGGATCCGTCCTTGCAGCCGCCGGCTACCCCGTCAACACCGAGTTCGGAGGGCACGGCGTCGGCTCGACGATGCATCAGGATCCCCACATCCCCAACATGGGACGTCCCGGCCGGGGATACCGGCTCCGCGCCGGCCTGCTACTGGCAATCGAACCATGGGTCATGGCGGGCACCGCCGACCTCGTTACCGACCCGGACGGATGGACACTCCGAAGTGCAACAGGAACCCGCACCGCGCACAGCGAGCACACCGTAGCCATCACTGACGACGGACCTGTCGTCCTCACGACCTGACCATTCGCGCCCCCGAAAGCCAACCGCTTCAGCGACCGACCTTTCGGCGTTGGACGGGGACGACCTGTTCCACCGCCAGGCAAGCAGCGCATCCGCGGCGTTTTCGGACAGACGCGCCGCGGATCCGCGCCGCCCTCGTCCGAAACCGCAGCGGAATCGCCCCGGGCTACTGCGCGGCGAGGACTCCGGCCACTGCGGCGCCCACGGCGGCCCTGATCCGGACGTGCAGCTCCCGCAGTCCGCGCCGGTCCGTGTGGACTTCGATGATGCTGCGGCCCTCCCACGGCTCCGCCAGCGCCGCGGCGAGCTCCGCCGTCGTGCGGACCGAGCGGTGCGCGACGCCGTACGCGGCCGCGAGTGCCCCAAGGTCCACGCTGTGCGGGGTGCCGAAGAGGCGTTCGACGGCGGTGCCGTAGCGGCCCGCGGCCTCGACGACGCCGTGCTCCAGCAGCCCGAAGATGGCCCCGCCGGCGTCGTTGAGGACCACGATGCGCAGGTCGGGCTCCGCTTCCCCGGCGCCGAGCAGCAGCCCGCCGGCGTCGTGCAGGAAGGTGACGTCGCCCAGCAGCACCGTAGTCTCCTGCCGGCCGGCCAGGGCGATGCCGGTGGCGGTGGCGAGGGTCCCGTCAATGCCGGAGAGGCCGCGGTTGGCGAAGACGACGGCGGCCGGCTCGGGGGCGGGCGCGCCGGCGAGGTCGACGTCGCGGATGCCGTTGGAGGAACCAAGCACCAGCTGCCCGCGGGTGTGTTCCCAGACCAGGGCGCCGACGGCAGGCCCGGTCGCGGCAGCGGAGCCGGCCAGGGCGACGTCGACGGCGTGCTGCGCGGCGGCGCCGGCCAGGAGCCAGGCATCCAGCCACGCCGTGGAGCCGCGGCCGGCGAAGTCGGCCAGGTCGGCCAGGTTGTCGAGCGGGAGTTCGGTGCGGCGGCCGGGCTCGTACCAGGCCACGGGAACCGGCTGATACAGCGCCGAGGGGACGTCGGCGCGGGCCAGCAGGGCGCTGACCGGCCGGGAGAGGGTGGGCCGGCCGAAGAGCACCACGCGCTCGATCGGCTGCGCGGAGTCCGGCCCGAACGCATCCAGGACAATCCGGTACGGTCCCACCGCGTTGGACCCGAACCGCGCGTTGGAGGACGGCTCCGCCAGCAGCGGCAGGCCGTGGGCGCGGGCGAACGCTTCGGCGACCGGGCCGGCGTCGTGCCCTGCCAGCACCACGGTCCGCCGTTCCGGCAGCCCGGCCGAGGCGGGCGGGAAATCGAGGGCCAGCGGGCCGCGGGGCGCGCGGTACACGCGGCGGCCGGACTCGGGCGGCAACCGGTCGCCGGGCGCGGGGACGAGCGGGTCGCGGAAGGCCAGGTTGAGCTGGACGGGCCCGGGCGGGGTGTCCTCGAAGGCCCCGGTCGCGGCGCTGAGCGCGGTCTCGACGGCGCGCTGCGGGTCGCTACCGGCGGGCACATCCGCGGCGAAACGGACATGCTCACCGAACAGGTCCAGCTGCGCCGTGGTCTGGTTGGCGCCGGTCCCGCGGAGTTCCTCGGGCCGGTCGGCCGAGATCACCACGAGCGGGACAGCGGCGTGGTTGGCCTCCATCACCGCCGGCAGCAGATTGCCGACGGCAGTCCCGGAGGTGGTGAGCACGGCCGCGGGCGCCCCCGTGGCCAGGGCCAGACCCAAGGCGGTGAAGCCGGCGTCGCGCTCATCGATCCGGACCAGCAGCTCGACCCGTCCGGCGGCGTCGGCCTCGGCCAGCGCGTACGCCATCGGCGCGGAGCGCGAGCCCGGCGCCACCACCACGTAGCGGACCCCCTCGAGCAGCAGGGCCGCGACGGCGATCCGCGCGGCATCCAGCGCGCTCAGCTCCTCCGAACTCACATGTTCTCCGGCGTCTCGATGCCGAGCAGGTCCAGGCCCTCGGACAGCCGGCGCAGCACCAGGGCGCACAGGGCGAGCCGCGATTCCCGGACCGAGTCCTCGGACTTCAGCACCGGGCACTGATCATAGAAGGCCGTGAACAGCTGCGCGAGTTCGAACAGGTACGTGCACAGCCGGTGCGGCTCCAGCGCCTCGCGGACCTTGTACAGCGTCGCGCCGTACTCGAGCAGGTGCAGGGCCAGGGCGCGTTCGGCGGGTTCGACGACGGCGATCGGCGTCGCCGGCGTGCCGCCGTCGATCCCGGCAAAGTCCAGCGCGGTGTACCGCTCCAGCACACCGGCCTTGCGCAGGATCGAGCGGATCCGGGCGGCGGCGTACTGCACGTAGGGCCCGGTGTTGCCGCTGAGGGCCAGCATCCGGTCGAAGTCGAAGACGTACTCGGTGTCGTGCCCCACGGAGAGGTCGGCGTACTTGACGGCGCCGATGCCCACCTGCCGGGCCGTCACGGCGCGCTCTTCCGCGGTGAGTTCGGGCCGGCTGGCGTCGATGACGGCGCGGGCGCGGTCCACGGCCTCCTCCAGCAGGGCCATCAGCTTGACCGGGGCCCCGGAGCGGGACTTCAGGATCTTCCCGTCCTCCCCCAGCACGTTGCCGATCTGCACGTGCACGGCCTCCACTGTGTCCGGCAGCCACCCGGCGTCGCGGGCCGTGGCCATGACCATGCGCAGGTGCATGTTCTGCGGCGCGCCCACGACGTATAGGACGCGGTTGGCCTCGAGCTCGCGGACCCGGTAGCGGATGGTGGCGAGGTCCGTGGTGCCGTAGCCGTAGCCGCCGTCGGACTTGCGGATGATGAGCGGCATCGGCTCGCCGTCGCGTCCGGTGAAGCCGGCCGGGAAGGTGCACAGGGCGCCGTCGCTGATCCGGGCGATGCCGCGCTCCTCGAGTTCTTGGCACAGCTGTGCCAGATGGGCATCGTAGGAGCTTTCGCCGGCGATGTGGTCGTCGGTGAGGCTGATGCCCAGCATCGCGTAGATGGCGTTGAAGTAGCGTTTGGACTGCGCCACAAGCCGCTGCCAGACGGCGAAGGTCTCCTCGTCGCCGCCCTGCAGCGCCACCACCCGTTGCCGCGCGCGGACGGCGAAGCCGTCCTCGTCGGTGGCGGAGGCATCGAACTTGGCCCGGGCCGCCTGGTAGAACGCGCTGGGGTCATCGACCAGCAGCGCCGCCTCCGGGGAGTCCTCGCCGATCTCCAGCCAGTGCTCGATCAGCATGCCGAACGGGGTGCCCCAGTCGCCGATGTGGTTCTGCCGGATGACGGTGTCGCCCAGCGCTTCGAAGACCTTCACCAGGCTGTCGCCCACCACCGTGGTGCGCAGGTGCCCGACGTGCATTTCCTTCGCGACGTTCGGGGAGGAGTAGTCGACGACGACGCGCTGAGCTTCCGCCGCCGGCATGGCCGGGGCGCCGGGAGACTCGGCGTTGAGCAGCTCCTCGATCCAGGTCCCGTCGAAGGTGAGGTTGATGAAGCCGGGTCCGGAGATCTCGACCGAGGTGCAGATCCCGTCCAGTTCCAAGGCCTCGACGATCCGGGCGGCGGCGTCCCGCGGCGCCATGCCGACCTTCTTGGCCAGTGCCATGGCGGCGTTGACCTGGATATCCGCAAACTGCGAGGGCCGGACCACGGGATCGGTCTCGCCGTACTCTTCGCCGAACGCGCTGGCAATTGCTGCCTGGACTCTGGGGACAACCATTTCGGCCGGATTATTCACACTGTTCAAATTATCAGTTCCCCCGCACCCCGGCGCTCGTTCACCTCCGGCTTCCAAACAACAGACGCTCCCGCACGTCTGACCGTCTAACGGCGGACGCTCCCGCACGTCCCGCCGTCGGACCGCCGAACGTGAGAGAGCGTCCGCCCGAAAGCGGCGGAACGTGAGAGAGCGTCGCCCCGAAAGCCGCCAGACGTGAGAGAGCGTCCGGAAACGGGTTAGGAGTCGGCGCGGAAAACCTGGACCACCGAGGGGCGGGGGGCGCGGACCTGGCCCCGGGCCGGCGTCGTGCCTGCTGGGACATAGTCCGGGAAAAAGGACAGCTGCGCGTCGAAGCTGCCGTCCTCGCCCGGGTGCTGCACGGAGACGAACACGGTGCGTTCCTCGTCGCGGATGATCGGCCCGCAGGTTTCGCCGTCGCGCGGGACGGCGAGGAACTGCTCCACGCGGCCGCGCTCGGCGCCGTCGAGGGTGACCTTGAACAGCCCGTCCGCCTTGCCGATGCCGGAGGGGGCGCCGTCGGTGGAGATCCAGAGGTTCCCGACCGAGTCGAACGCGAGGTTGTCCGGGCAGGAGATGGGCGAGACCTGGTCCGCCGGGAAGCCGGAGAAGTAGGTCACATCCCCGGTGGAGGGATCGCCGCAGACCATCAGCAGGTTCCAGGTGAACGCCGTGGAGGTCTGGTCGCCGGTCTCGGTGATCTCCACGATGTGGCCGTCGCGGTTGGCGTTGCGCGGGTTGACCTCGGTGGCGCCTTCCTTGCCGGCCTTGCCGCGGTCCGAGTTGTTGGTGCAGGCGACGTAGACCTTGCCGGTGTGCAGGCTGGGCTCGACGTCCTCGCAGCGGTCCATCTTGGTCGGGCCCACCTTGTCCGCGGCCAGGCGGGTGTAGACCAGCACTTCCTCGACGGACATCCCGGGCACAGAGGACTTCCCGCTGACCACGAGGGGCAGCCATTCGCCGGTGCCGTCGAAGCCGCCGTCGGACGGGACCGTGCCCGTGCCGGTGATCTCGAGGGCCGGGGAGCTGCCGGTGAATCGGGCCACGTAGAGGTCGCCGGCGGAGAGCAGGGTCATGTTGTGCTTCCGGTCCCCCTCAACGTACTTGCCGGCGGAGACGAACTTGTAGAGGTAGTCGAAGCGCTCGTCGTCGCCGGAGTAAGCCACCACGTGCCCGGACTCGGCCACGATCACGTTGGCCCCCTCGTGCTTGAAGCGGCCCAGCGAGGAGTGCTTCTTCGGCGTCGACGTCGGATCGAACGGGTCGACCTCCACGATCCAGCCGAAGCGGTTGGCTTCGTTGGCGAAGCCGGGATTGCGGGTGTCGAAGCGCGGGTCGTCGAGTTCCCACTTGCGCGCCGTGGCGGAGGACGTGAGCCCGTAGCGCTTGTCCTCGGCCGAGGTGCCGGGCGCGACGAAGTACCCGTTGAAGTTCTCCTCGCCGGAGAGGATGGTGCCCCAGGGCGTGGTGCCGCCGGCGCAGTTGCCCAGCGTGCCGCGGACGGTGCGGCCGGCCGGATCCGCGGCAGTGCGGACCAGCGGCGAGCCGGCCACCGGTCCGGTGAGCTCGTAGGCCGTGTCGTTCAGGTAGCGGCGGTTCAGCCCGGCGCCCTTGACGTAGGACCAGGGATGGTTCTTGTTCTTGCGCTCGAGTTCCACCACGGAGAGCCCGTGCGCGGCGGCGCCGACCGCCCGCACGTCGGCGGCGGGCATCGAGGCCGGGAACATGATCGTCTCGTTGGTGTATTCGTGGTTCGCGAAGAGCACCGCGCGGCGGCCCTTGCTGCCGGGGATCTCGAGGATGTCGGTGTAGTCGTTGTTGTAGCCGAACTGCCGCGCCTGGGCGGCCGCCGTCTGGTTGCCGAGGTCGAAGTCCGGGGCGTCGTCGAAGATCGGGTCACCCCAGCGGATCACGGGCCGCCAGGTGAAGCCTGCCGGGACGGTGACGGCGTCGACGGCGGCATCCACCGGGGCGATCGCGGTGAACCGGAGCTTGGAGGCACCGTAGCCGTTCCTGGCTGCCGGGGACAGGCCGGGACCGCCGGCCACTGCGGCCTCGGGCGTGGCCAGGGCACCGCCGAACGCGACGGCGAGGGCACCGGCGGCACCGAAGCCCAGGGCGGCGCGGCGGGACATGGTCGCGGAGGCGATGTCGCGGAAGTAGCTGTTCGAGCTGGTGTTGCAGACCTCGCCGGTGCAGGCGTTGTCGCATTTCAGCGCGCAGGTGACGGCGCTGCGCTTGCCTTTGGTGTGGCCGAGCATGGGGAGCAGGGAGAACTTGCGTCCGGAGGAAACAGACATGGAGAGACCTTCCACGGGTGGATTGGGGTGCCTCCCCACCGTTCCAGCCGCGGCCTACGCGGAGCCGTCTCTCACATGAAGTCCGGGTGAACTCCGGGCGTCGCCCCGCAACCCGCCGGACCTGAGAGAGCGTCGCCCCGCAACCCGCCGGACCTGAGAGAGCGTCGCCCCGCAACCCGCCGGACCTGAGAGAGCGTCCGGGGGAAGAGTTAGTTCTCTTCCGGGGCGCTGGCGGCGGCCATCAGCCGCTGGCCGATGCCCTCGAGGAATTCGGCGATGTCGATGATGTTCTCCTCGGAGGAGGCCTGGAGCAGGGCCCCGGCGGCCGCGGCGAAGTGGTCGTTGGCCCACTGCATCGCCTCGGTCCCCTCCGGGCTCAGGTGCAGCAGCACGCTGCGCCGGTCCGTGGGGTTGGGCTTGCGCACCATAAAGCCCTTGGCCTCCAGGCGGTCCACCATGGCGGTGACCGAGCCGGTGGTGATGTTCAGCGTCTTGCCCAGGTCCTTGGGGGTGAGGCCGTCCACCTCGCCCACAAACGCCATCGCGTTGATGTCGATCGTGCCGATTCCCAGCTTCTCGGACAGCCGGATGCGGAGCGCGTAGGTCCCCGTGTCCACGCGCCGCAGGCCCTGGACAATGCGGAGCAGCCCGGCCTGGTGGGTCGCGTTCTGGCCCTCCGCAGGCTTGGCCTTTGCCAGCTCGTCAATTTGCTGGGGTACCGGGGTGGTCATGACGAATCTTCCGTTCTAAAGCTATTTCCGGCGGCAACATCGCCGCGTCCGCATCTACTTTACTCGCAACCCCGGACGTCACCGGCCGGTGGACAGCACCGCGTGGACCCGGCGCAGGCGCTCCAGCCACCACTCCCGGCGCTCCGGCGCGGCCGCATGTTCCGCCAGCAGCCCCGGATCAGCGGTCACGTCGCGGACCCGGATGGCGCCGTCGTCGGGCACCAGCGAGTCCCGGGTGACGTCGGCGGCGAGCAGCGACACGGTCCCCAGCCCGCAGGCGTAGGGCAGTTCCGGCAGCGCGGCGGCGAGCGCCAGTCCGGCGCGGATCCCCACGGAGGTGTCCAGCGCGGAGCTGACGACGGCGGGGAGCCCGGCCTGCGTCACGATGTCCAGGGCGCGCCGCACTCCCCCGAGCGGTGCCACCTTCACGACGATCAGGTCCGCGGCGCCGGCACGGGCCACCTTGAGCGGGTCGTCCTCCTTGCGCACGCTTTCGTCTGCGGCGATCAGTACCGGGACACCGGCGGCGCGCAGCCGGCGGCGTACCTCGGCGAGGCCGGCGATGTCCGGCACCGGCTGTTCGGCGTATTCGAGCCCGACGGCGGCCAGCCGGGTCAGTGCCGCGACGGCGGTCGGGACGTCCCAGCCGCCGTTCGCGTCCACCCGGATCGCGGCGTCCGGGAGCGCAGCGCGGACCGCGGCGACCCGGGCGGCGTCGTCCTCGAGGCTCTGCCCTGGCTCGGCGACCTTGATTTTGACGGCGTCCACCCGGCCGAAGCGGGCCAGGATCTCCGGGACCCGGTCCGCGGCGACGGCGGGGACCGTGGCGTTGACCGGAATCACGCCACGGAGCGGCGCCGGGAAGCCCTGCCAGCCGGCCTCGATCGCGGCGGCGAGCCAGCGGGAAGCTTCCGGGTCGCCGTACTCCGGGAAAGGGCAGAACTCGCCCCAGCCCAGCGGGCCGTCCAGCAGCAGGGCCTCGCGCTGGAGGATGCCGCGGAACTTCACGCGCATCGGCAGGCTCACCACGTGCGCGCCGGCGAGGAGCTCCTCCAGTTCGGGGACCTGCACCGGTCAGCCCACCGTCGCGTCGGTCAGGTTGGTGAGGTCGGCCAGCCAGGGGAAGACAAACTCGACCAGCAGGAACAGCGCCCCCGCAAGGAGAGCGGCTGAGAGCAGGATCCGCAGCCAGAGAGGCCCGGGAAGGTGCTGAAAAAGCCAAAGGTACATGGTCTAGCCTTTCCCCTGCAGTGCGGCGAGCTGTTGGGCGATCGGTGCCGGGGCCCCGGCGGCGAGCGGCTGCCAGGATTCGAAGACCGAGTAGGCGATGATGCGCTCCTCGGACCCAAAAAGCGGATTGCAGCTGGTCAGGGTCAGGAGCCGCTGCTCCGGCACCGCCCCGGGTTGGGTCGGCACCGGCAGGATCACGTCGGTCCGGTCCGGCAGGACGATCTCCTGGTTCCGGAAGACGTAGGTGTAGAAGCCGTCGGCGGTCTGGACGTAGATTTTGTCCCCGGGCACGAGGGTGTGGATGTTGTCGAGGACCGCGCCGTGGGTCTGGCGGTGGCCGGCCATGACGAAGTTCCCGACGGCGCCGGGCATCGCCGTGCCCGCGTAGCGGCCCAGGCCCAGGGTGTCGATGACGTCGCTGCTGGTGCCCTCGATGATCGGGCGGCTGTAGTCGGCTCCGAAGCGGGGAATGTAGATGACCCCGATGGCCGCCCCGTGGGCCGGCGCCGTGCCGACCGGCGTGTCCGCGGGGTCCGCAGGGGCCGCCGGGACGGGGGCGGAGGAATCGGCGGCGGACGCATCAGGAATGGGCGCCTGGTGCTCCTGGACGAACTGCTTCACGGCAGCCCCCTGGGCGGCGTCCGCTTCAACGTTGGTCCACCACAGCTGCCAGGCGACGAAGAGGCAGGCGATCACGCCGAGGGTGATCAGCAGTTCGCCGACCACCTGGACAGCCATCAGCGAGCGCCCGCGGCGGGGGCGGCGGGTTTCCCGCGCGTCGGCGGCGCGGCGGTTCAGTACGTTCGACATGCCACTCCTGTTAATTACCGCTGGACGCTGCCAATGAAGCATCGCCCGTTCGGAAGAACCGGCAAGACTGACGTTGCCACAGTTCCGGACCGGAGCTGCGCCATGACACATTCGTTCTCGCCCAGCACTCCGACCTCGACGGCGTCCGCGGCCAGTCCGGTGGGGGTGCGGGACGCGGAGACCTCGACGGCGGCCGGGGCGAACCCCGCCGCGGACAGGCTCTCGCGGACCTGCGCCGTGCTGGGTTGGGGTGCGGAAGCCACCAGCGCCTGGAGCGCCGCCGCGACCGCAGTGGAAACGGCGGACGGAGCGGCCGGGGCCGCCCCGGTCACCTCCGGGGAGGCGACCTCCGTTGCCGGCCCGCCCGCTGCCGGCGAGCTGTCGGTCGAGCCGGTTGCAGCAGCCGGGCTGAGGGTAACCGTGGGTGCGGGCGCCGAACACGCCGCCATCCCGATCACCAACGGCAGCACCAGAGCAACCAGCCCCGCGTAACGGCGGCCGCGTGAGCTGCGGAGCGGGGCGGGGGCAGGGGAAGTCACCGGATCATCCTTTCATACCGGGGCCCGCGTCCCGCCGCCTGTGACGTGCTCACACTCCACTCAAGGGAGGTGCCCCGCGGGGGAATACGACCCATCCATCATGGTCCCAGCAGCACCCGGAGCCGGACCCGTCGAGCATTTCCCAGATGAGGCACGCACCGCGAGCAGCCCAGGATGCCGGGCTCGACGGCATCCTGGTCACTCCCGGACCGGACCTGCTGTACCTCACCGGGTATGCTCCCGTGGCCATCACTGAACGCATCACCATGCTCGTGATCCCCGTCGACGCGGAGCCCGCCATGATCGTTCCGAGGCTCGAGAGGCTCGAGTAGCCCGACGCGGAAGCGGCCGCCGGCGCTTCGGTTCTGCGGATCACCGACTGGACCGACGGGAGCGACCCCTACACGGAATCTGCGGCGCTGATGGCCGGCACCGGACGTTATGCCGTCTCTGACTCGGCTTGGGCCATGCACCTCCTCGGCCTGCAGGATCGACTGCCCAAGGCGTCCTACGTCTCGATGACGACCGCCCTGCCGATGCTTCGGGCGATCAAGGATGACAACGAGATCGAGCGGCTGGCGGCGGCCGGCGCGGCCGCGGACCAGGCGTACGAGGAGATCGTCACCGTGCGGTTCGCTGGGCGCAGCGAGACCGACGTCGGCTCTGATCTCGCCGACCTGCTTCGCCAGTTCGGTCATTCGCAGGTGGACTTCACCGTCGTCGGTTCGGGTCCGAATGGAGCCAACCCTCACCACGAGATCGGCCCGCGGATCATCGAGGACGGAGACATGGTGGTGCTCGACTTCGGCGGCCTCAAGCACGGCTACGGATCAGACACGTCGCGGACCGTGCACGTCGGCGAACCCACCGCCGAGGAGCGCGAGGTTCACGACGTCGCCAGGCACGCACAGCAGGCCGGGTTCGAGGCCGTGCGGCCAGGCGTCGAATGCCAGGAGATCGATCGCGTGTCCCGGGCGGTGATCACTGAAGCCGGCTACGGCGACTACTTCATTCACCGCGTCGGGCACGGAATCGGACTGACGACTCACGAGCCGCCCTACATGGTCGAGGGCGAAACCCAGATCCTCCACCCCGGCATGTGCTTCTCGATCGAACCCGGAATCTACCTGCCGGGCAGGTTCGGCGTACGGATCGAGGACATTGTGACGGTTGTTCCCGACGGCGGACGGCGACTCAATCAGACCTCGCACGAGATGAGAATCGTCCACTAGAGCTATTTGTCACCTCGCAGCCCGCAAGGGGATGGTCGTATGGGACGAGTCACTCATCCAAGCCGGCGGCGGAACGGTGCGGTGCGCCGAGGCGACTGACTCAAACCCTGTCTGAAGGCAACTGCTGTAGCCGCCACGCGATTATCTCGCGGATGAGCTCGGTCGGGAGCGGGGCATCATGGCGCAGCTGGATAGCGTGCTCGGTGGTTCCATATGCGGCCAGCTCTGTCGAGAAATGCGCGATCGCGTCTGAAGTCGGATAGAACCCGATGTGACGCTTTGTTCCGGTGAAGAAGAACAGCGGCTCGGTGCCGAGTTTGAAGGTCGGCATACGCCAACTGATCGATTCCACCGCTTGATCGGGCACGGCCGACCGGATCAGTTCGTACACGGTCAGCAGCCGATGCCGTACATCACCGTCGTACCGGTCGATGTACTCGATGATCGAACCCGCTGTCATGGTGGTCTGCCTTTTCGCCGACGTCCGGTAGGGCGACAGTCGCATCTTGAGCGATGGTGCACGCCCGATGATATTACAGCTGCAGGACCCCCAGACAGCTGCCCGTTTGCGCACGTCGGCGCGGGGAACAGAAAGCGTCGTCCGAGGTCGGCGAAGAGGTCCTTAAAGCACATAAGGCCGTTCTCTAGAGGGACATGTCCGGCCGCTCCGGGTGCCGGAGTTCCCAGACGTCCGCCGCGGCGCCGTGCGGCAGCTCGAGCTGCCACTGCTCGCCCGGGCCCGGGTAGGCGCGCAGGGTGGTCGGCACCGAGCCGTGGCGGTAGACCTCCACGATCGAGGCGTCGAGGAAGATCCGCAGCTCATCGCCCCCGGCCACGGTGTCGGCGAACACGGTCCGCCGCTGCCCCGCGGCGACGAGGACCAGCCGGAGTGTGCCCTCTCCCCCGGCCACCCGGATCTCGGACTGCGGCGGAACAGCGAACGTGCCCGCGGCGCCGTGGCGCAGCCGATAGCCGCGGTAGGCGCGGAGTTCGGGGGCGGGCTCGACGGCGAGGACTCCGCCGTGCACGGACAGCTGGCGCGGGAACGTCAGGATCCCGGCCCAGCCGGCGTCGTCAATCTCCGCCTGGCTGCGCCCGGGACGGCCCTCGCTGTCCTCCGCCTCACCGGACCAGGCCCAGAGCAGCGCCCGGTCCGGCAGCGCGAGGAGCTGCGGGGCGTAGAACTCCCGCCCCAGGTCGGCTTTCCCGCCCGACGCCGGGGTGAACACCGGCAGCCCGCTGACATTCGCCGCCAGCGCGCCCAGGAGGTAGCCGACGCCGTTGGCGTGGTCGTGCTCGTCCGACCCGAGCCAGAGCGAGGCCATCAGCACCCAGGTCTCGGCGCCGGAGGAGTCCGGGACCTGGACCAGCTGCGGGCACTCCCAGATCTCCGCGGGCAGGTGCCGGGCCGCGAGCGGGTCCTCCGCGCTGAACCAGATCCCCTCGTACCGCCAGCGGCGGAGGTCCTCGACGCTGTACAGCAGCACCGCGGCGTGGCCGGAGGCGAGCCCGGCGCCCTGCAGGGCGAAACGGCGGCCCTGGAAAGTGAACAGGAACGGGTCGCGCACGGCGGTGACCTGCGGGTCCGGGGGGACCTCCGCGGCGACGTGCCCGTCCTGGGTCCAGGTGCGCAGGGCCGCGTCGGCCCCGGCCAGGACCACGCGGGAGTGGCCGCCCACCGTATCGACGCCGGAATACACGGCGGTGGGGACGCCGCCGTCGTCGGCCACCACCCCGGACCAGCAGCCCAGCGCGTCCGGCCCGCCGGACTGGGGCCGGAGCGCCACCGGTTCCTCGACCCAGTGGACCAGGTCGGGGGAACTCAGGTGCCCCCAGCAGATGCCCTCGTGCCGCGCGGAGTCCGGGTTGTGCTGGAAGAACACGTGGTAGCGGCCGTCCGCGTGGCTCAGGCCGTTGGGATCGTTGATCCAGCCTTGCGCGGGCCGCGGATGGAAGCGGGGGAAGGCTGGGTCCGGATGATGCGCCGCGGTGTCCATGGCCAAAACACTACCCGCGCCGGCCGCGGGGCGCCCCCAGAAAGTTCGCAGGCTTCTGTGGGAACCTGAGATCGATGATTTTTCGGCAGGAACACCCCACCATGCAGCCGGCTCCGGAGTACCCGCAGCCGCCGGCCCGCGCGCCCGAAGGCCGCCAGGGCCGGGGCACCGGATTCCTGTTCCTGCTCGCCACCCTGGTCAGCATGGCGGCGCTGGTCGGGACGTACTACTTCTTCGTCCGCACCACCACGGGCCAGTTCATCGACGAATCGGCCCTCGTGGAGGCGGTCGAAATCCACGGCACCGCCGGCAAGGCCGCGAACAAGCTCCTCGACTCGCTGCCCGCGCTGTCGCTGCTGATCTCCGCGGTGGTGGTCCTGATCGTCACCGTGCTGAAGCGGCGCTGGACCGCGGCGGGGATCGCGGTGGCGGCCTGCGTGGGCGCCAACATCGCCACCCAGATCCTGAAGAACATCGTCCCCGACCGGCCCTACCGCGGGATCGAGACCCTGGAGCTGAACTCGCTGCCCTCCGGCCACACCACCCTGGCGGCGTCGGCCGCGGCGGCGGTGTTCCTGATGGTCTCCCCGCGCTGGCGCCCGCTCGCCGGTTTCCTGGGCGGCAGCTTCGCCGTCGCCACCGGGGTGTCCACGTTGATCAACCAGTGGCACCGGCCCGCCGACGTCGTCGCGGCCTTCCTCGTTGTGGCCGTGTTTATGCTCCCGGCGGGCTGGCTGATCATCCGCAAGGGCCCGCGCTGGAACGTCTGGGAGGGCTACGGCCGGCACTGGGCCTCCTCCCGGCTGTGGCTGGCGCTGCCGCTGCTGGCGGGGCTCGCCGCGGCCGCCGTGGCCGCCTTTTCGCTGCTCAGCGTCGCCGCCGGCACGGGCCTGGCGGGCAGCAGCACGCACTACTTCTGGGCCGGGACCGCGCTGATCGTCATCGCGGGCTACCTCGCCACGGTCGCCGGGGTGTGGCTGTTCGGGCATGCCGCACGACGGCGGGGCGAACCCCGCCGCTGACCGGTGACCGGGGGCAGGGGCCCGTGTGACGAGCACCGAGACCTCGCAAGACGCCAAGCCTGAAACGGCCCCGCACGCCAACGCATGCGGGGCGGTTCTCTGTTCAGTTTGGATTAGCGGGTTGGCTTTGCGAGTTCCGCGCAGATGTCTCTTTGCGTACCGGATGTACTCGTGACTGTTGAAACACCCTTGGCATCGTTGCTGAACGTGACGCGCCCGGTGTAAAGGATGGTGGAGGGTCCAGGGTTGTCCGTTGGGAAAAGAACAAACAAGTTCTTCCCCGTCAGTTGGAAATCGGCTGTTCCGTTCGGGTAGCTCTTAATCTTCGTGACTGATCCGTTGGTGGGAAACGTCACTGATTTTTTCGTTTCGGCGTTGGTGACTGTCAGGACAGTGCCGTGTCCGCCAATAATGGTGTATTCCACACCGTTCTTATCCCGGAATAACCTCACCGCCTGGTTTCCACCAGTGCCCGAAATTGTTATCCCGAAGCCGTCGCAGCCAGGGTATACCGGCGGTTCCTCCGCGGCGAAGGCTGATTGCGGTGCTGCGAGTGCGAGGGCAGCAAACAGGGCTGCGGCCGGGGCGAACCGGCGGGACGTCTTTCCTAACATGAGCTTCTCCTCCATTTTTACGTCGAAACGCATCACCCATCCGGGCGGAGACCATGCGCAGCAAACAGTCACGGGCGAACCCTGACGGCGGCACTTCTGCCGTCCCACGTAGGGCCGGTTTTGGGATGCACCGGCGCACTCGCCCGACCGTACTAAGCCCCCTTAGTTTCCGCCCGAGTAGTCGCTACTCGTATGTCACCACACGGTTACCCGCCCCGGAAAGGACCACCGCCGCCGGCGGCGCGAACCCGTTTACATCCGGCCCGCCGCGGGCCAGAATTAGTCCCGCCCAGCCACTGGCTCAGGAGCTCGCTGGGCCCAGCCGTCCATACGTCCAGCCACGTCTCGAGGGACTGTCATGAGCACTGATTCTCCGGTTCCGCAGAGTGTTTCACCAGGCGTGTCACGGCGCGCCGCCACCCTCGCGTCCGTCCCGTCGCAGCAGCGGATCAACACCTTCCTCCGCGACTCCGTCTACGCTCGGCGCCAGCACGTGCCGGGGATCTGCGACCTGGCCCTGGGCAACCCGCACCAGATGCCGCAGGCCGCCTACGTCGAGGCCCTGGCGGACGCGCTGACGCCCCGGAATGAGCGGTGGTTTGCCTACAAGACCAACGAGCCGGAGGCGCAGGCCGCGGCGGCGGCGTCCCTGCAGCGGCTGCTGGGGATGCCCTTCGAACCGGCGGACATCCACCTCACCACCGGCGGCTTCACCGCGATTCCGCTGGCGCTGAAGGCCGTCGCGGACCCCGGCGACGAGGTCATCTTCACCCTGCCGCCCTGGTTCTTCTACGAGCCGCTGGTGCTCGAGGCCGGGCTGGTGCCGGTCAAGATCCGCTGCGACGCCGAGACGTTCGACGTCGACCTGGCGGCTTTGGGGGCGGCCATCACGCCGCGGACCCGGGTGGTGATCGTCAACACGCCCAACAACCCGACCGGCCGGATCTACCCGCCCGCGCTGCTGAAGGACCTGGCGGCCATGCTGGAGGGGGCCTCGCGCAGCAACGGGCGGCGGGTCTATCTGCTCTCGGACGAGCCGTACAACCGGATCGTCTACGACGGCGCCCGGTTCCACAGCCCCGCCGAGTACTATCCGTACACGCTCCTGGCCTACTCGTACGGCAAGACCCATCTGGCGCCCGGGCAGCGGATCGGCTATCTGGCGTTGCCGCCGACCATGCCGGACCGCGGCCCGCTGCGGGAGGCGATCACCGCCCTGCAGATGGCGCTGGGCTGGATCTACCCCAACGCCCTGCTGCAGTATGCGCTGCCGCGGCTGGACGAGTTCTCGATCGACGTCGGGCAGTTGCAGCGCAAACGCGACCTGATGGTGGAGGCGCTGACCGGACTGGGGTACCAGGTCACGCGGCCGGAGGGGGCGTTCTACCTGTTCGTCCGCACTCCGGCCGACGACGACGAGCAGTTCACCGCCGCCCTCGCGGACCAGGACGTGTTCGTGCTGCCGGGCACCCTCTTCGAGACCCCGGGGTATTTCCGGATCTCCCTCACCGCTTCGGAGGACATGATCCAGCGCGCCCTGCCGGTCTTCGCCGCGGCGATCCAGCGTTCGGGCGGGGCCCTGAATCCGCCCACGTGACTCGCAGCAGGATCCGTTCCGGGCGGGCGATCTCAGGGGGTGCGTGCAACGTTTGGTTGTTGTCTTGGCCGCCTGTTGGAGCAGGGGCCGCGATTTTGCGGCCAGGAAGAGGCTTCTCGATTACGGAGAGCGGGAGCCATTGTCCAGTTACTCACCTGGAAATGGGCGATTCATCATGCGCCCTGTCCAGGTGGGGGCGCACCCATCTCCAATGGAGAGGTCAAATCGAAGCGGTCGATCAGTTGCGGGATGGACTCGAAGTCCATCTGAAGGCCGTACCTGGCATTAGCTTCGGCCATCGCTTCAAGGTCTGGTGGGGCTCCTTCTGGAAAGAAGGGCCCGATCTCCTCAAAGTACTTTTCGAATCCTGCCGGAGAAATAATCTCCAGCATTCGTGCCTGTTCATTGCCGGCGTTCCAAAAGGTGTGCCATTGATCCCGGGGCTTTAGTACCAGCTCCCCCGGGCCGGCGTAAAACACCTCATCCCCGAGAAGGAAGCCAACCCGACCCTTGGTGATGATCGTGTATTCGTCCTCGCGGCTGTGCATATGGAGGGGCGCGCCCAGTTCGCGCACGGCCAGCAAGTGCTCGACAATGGACAACCTTGCCCCAGTTGTCGCTGCGTCCAGAAGGGTTCGGGCGGTGAAGGCATCGCCGAACCGAATGAGGGTGCCGACCCCATCGCCGACCGGTCCGAATTTCGTACTCATGGCGCGACGATACGCCCGCGCATTTTCGTAAGCAATGGCTGGTGCGCGGCTTGCAGGCGTGGCCGGCCCGGATCCCGGGGCGCCGGCTTGTACATTTGTTCGATGAATTCCCGACGCCTTTGGTCCAGCGCCGCTGCGGCCATAAGCATTGTAGTACTCACCTCCTGCGGCCAAGGCCTCGCGAAGTCGCCGCAGCAGGCCGTGTCAGCAGCCGAGTGCAAGCCCCTGGCAGGTACCGAGCTGGCTCCGACGTCGGGCATTCTGTCCGGCGTCAACCTGGACTGGGAGCACGAGACGCTCGACCAGTTCAGCGCGGGCCTGGGGCGCAGGCCGGCGGTGACCGTCAGCTTTGCGCCGTTCCCGCTGGGCGAAGCCGACCAGGCCAATCTGCTGGCCGCGTACCAGCAGGTCCGGACCAACGGCGGAATGCTGCTCCTGACGCTGGAACCCCGGACGGGGCTTGGGGCCGTGACGCAGGCGGTCACCGATGACCTGGCCCTGACCCTGGATGCATTCAACAAGGCCGGCGTGCCCGTCATCGTCAGGTTCGCCCACGAGATGAACGGCTCCTGGTACGAATGGGGCCAGCAGCCGGCCGAGTACCGGGCCGCGTTCCGGCGTGTGGCGGAGTCGCTGCACCGGCGGGCACCGGGGAGCGCCACGATGTGGGCGCCGAACTACGGCGGAGGCTACCCCTTCGCCGGCGGCCAGCACCAGGCCGCCCCGGGAACAGCGGCCTTCCGGGAACTGGACTCCGACCAGGACGGGGCGCTGACCGGGAACGACGACCCGTACGCCCCCTACTATCCGGGCGACGACGCCGTGGACTGGGTGGGAATGTCGCTCTACCACTGGGGCAGCACGTACCCCTGGGGCGCCAATGTGGTGCCCGAACCCGGGAAGTTCCTGCAGCAGCTCTCCGGTTCCTACAACGGGGCCGGCGGCAACGATCTCGCCGTTCCGGATTTCTATGCGGACTACGGCAAGCGCCGGAACAAGCCCGTGGCCATCCCGGAAACAGCGGCGCTGTTCGTCCCGGGCCAGGCGGGAGCCGCTGAACTCGACCTCAAGCAGGCCTGGTGGCGCCAGCTCTTCGACCCCAGCATCCCGGAAGATTACCCCCAGCTGAAAATGATCAACTGGTTCGAGTGGAACAAAAACGAGGTCGAGGTCAAAGCGGTGGTGGACTGGCGCTCCGCGGGGACGCCGTCCGTCGCCGGCGCCTACACGGCCGAGCTGCCCGAGTGGTTCCGGTTCGCCGAACAGCCCCCGGCCTGCACCCCCGCGCCCTGACCATCACACCTGCCTCTTGCAGAGTCGCTAATCAGTGTTACTATCTAGTGGTAGTCAGCATCACTGAGTAGCGTATTAGGGAGGGTTCCATGGGCAAGCAGATGACCGAAATGCTCAAGGGCACGCTCGAGGGCATCATCCTCGCCATCCTGGCCGCGCAGCCGGCCTACGGCTACGAGATCACAGCGCGGCTGCGCGAGCAGGGCTTCTCCGACATCGTCGAGGGTACCGTCTACGCGCTGCTGGTCAGGATCGAACAGCGCGGCCTCGTGGACGTGGTGAAGGTCCCCTCCGAGAAGGGGCCGCCGCGCAAGGTCTATTCGCTGAACGCACTGGGCGGCGAGTACCTCGAGGAGTTCTGGAGATCCTGGAGCTTCCTCGAAGAACGGATCGAACAGCTCCGCCACCACATCGAGCCACCGCAGGAAAAAGGAGACTAAACATGGCCGCAAAGTGGATCGAGGCCCTCACCGGGTCGCTCGAGCAGAAGAAACAGTACAGGCAGTACGTGGCCCGCATCGAGGCCCTCCCCGAACCGTACAAAAGTGCCGCGAAGGCGTTCCAGCGGTACTTCATGTACTACGGAGCGGTCTCCGACGGTGACACGCTCATCACGATGTTCGGCGACTTCGCCGACCTCTGGGAGCGCGCCGCCGCCGACGGCACGCCGGTGCGGGCGATCGTCGGCGACGATCCGGTCGAGTTCGCCGAGACATTCGCTCAGGCCTACTCCGGCAAACAGTGGATCGACAAGGAGCGCGAGCGCCTCATGAAGGCGATCGACGCCGCCGCCGGCGACACCGGAAAATAGGCGGACGCATGACCACAGACCAGGCCTTCGAACCCGCCATCCGGGTGCAGGGCATCGAGAAGTCCTTCAAGGACCTGCACGTGCTGCGGGGCGTCGACTTTGCTGTGCGGGCGGGGAGCATCTTCGCGCTGCTCGGCTCCAACGGTGCGGGCAAGACCACGCTGGTGCGGATCCTCTCGACGCTGCTGAAGGCTGACGCGGGCACCGCCACGGTCCACGGCTTCGACGTCGCCGCGAAGCCCGGCAAAGTGCGCGAGTCGATCAGCCTGACCGGACAGTTCGCCGCCGTCGACGACGTGTTCACCGGTCGGGAGAACCTCGTGCTGGTCGCCAAGTTGCGCCACCTGAAGAACCCGGGCGCGATCGCCGATGGCCTGCTCACCCGCTTCTCACTCACCGCAGCAGGGAACCGCAAGGCCTCGACCTACTCGGGCGGCATGCGACGCCGGCTAGACATCGCCATGAGCCTGATCGGGAACCCGCCGATCATCTTCCTCGACGAACCCACTTCCGGGCTCGACCCCCAGGCGCGCCTCGAGGTGTGGCAGACGGTCAAGCAACTGGCCGGTCAGGGCACGACGGTGCTGCTCACCACGCAGCACCTCGACGAGGCCGAACAGCTCGCCGACCGCATCGCGATCCTGCACAGGGGCACGATCATCCAGAACGGGACCCTGGCCGAACTCAAGCAACTGCTCCCGCCCGCCACGGTCGAATACGTCGAGAAGCAGCCCTCCCTCGAGGACGTCTTCCTCGCCCTGGTCAGCGACACCGCCGGGACCGGCACCGCCGGGGACGGACACGACGTCGGCACGGTACCGGCACGAAAGGAACCCCGATGACCACCCACGTCCTCGGCGACACCCGCGTCCTGACCGGCCGCTCGCTGCGCCACATCCTCCGCAGCCCGGACACGATCATGACCACCGCGGTCACCCCGGTCGCGCTGATGCTGCTGTTCGTGTACGTGTTCGGCGGCGCGATCAACACCGGATCCGACGAGTCATACGTCAACTACATGCTCCCCGGCATCCTGCTGATCACGATCGCGTCCGGCGTCGCGTACACCGCGTACCGGCTGTTCCTCGACATGCAGGGCGGCATCTTCGAACGCTTCCAGTCGATGCCGATCGCGAGGTCGAGCGTGCTCTGGGCGCACGTGCTCACCTCCCTGGCCGCGAACCTGGTCTCGGTGGCGATCGTCATCGGCGTCGGGCTGATCATGGGGTTCCGCACCGGGGCATCCGTGGCCGGCTGGCTCGCCGTCGTCGGCATCCTGATCCTGTTTACCCTCGCACTGACCTGGATCGCCGTCATCGCCGGACTTTCGGCGAAGACCGTCGACGGCGCCAGCGCGTTCAGCTACCCGCTGATCTTCCTGCCGTTCATCAGCTCGGCGTTCGTGCCCACCGACTCAATGCCAGCCCCGGTCGCCTGGTTCGCCGAGAACCAGCCCGTGACCTCCATCGTGGACACCATCCGGGCCCTGCTCGCCCAGGAACCGGTCGGCAGTGACATCTGGATCGCTCTGGCCTGGCTCGTCGGCATTCTCGTTGTCGCCTACGCCTTCGCGATCGCCGCCTACCGCCGCAGGATCAGCTGAGGCCGGGCGCTGCACGTCTGCCGGGACCCCTCAGTAGTTGCGCCGGTGCTTCAGCCGAGGGATGGTGATGGCGAAGACCGTGGCGGCCGCGAAGCCAAGCACGCCGGTGGCGGCCACCCCGGCCCCCAGCGAGGCCACGGCGGTCACGCCGGAGAGCAGCACCGGTCCGCCGGTGGCCCCGGCGTCGGCCATGAACCGCCAGATGCCCAGGAACTGGCCGCGGCCGTTGTCGGGTGAGAAGTCGGCGCCCAGTGTCATGTTCAGGCCCGAGCTGATGCCGTTGCCGAAGCCGATCAGCAGCGCCCCGAGCAGCAGCCCCACGAAGCCGGTGCTGAGCGGGATCAGCAGCAGGGCCGTGCCCATGATCAGGGTCGAGGGGATGGCCACCCACAGCCTGCCCTTGCGGTCCATCAGCTTCCCGGCCGGGTAGAACACCAGCATGTCGATGGCGCCGGAGAGCCCGTAGATCAGCGAGGCCTGCGTGGCGTCCATCCCGAGGTGCTCGGCCCAGAGCGGGATCACCACCTGTCGGGACGCGCGCAGCGCACTGAGCAGCAGCACCCCCACGCCCACACTCAGGAACACCCCGGCGTGGGAGACGGCGACGCTGCGCAGCGTCGCCTGCGGGACCGGGACGCCGTCGCCCGGTGCGGGTTTGGCGACGAGGTCCGGGATGGTCACAGACAGGGCCGCGGCCGCCGCCATGGCGACGACGCCCACCCAGTAGGCGCCGGTGATGCCGGCGAACTGCATCACGGCGGCACCGATGAACGGGCCGATGAAGATGCCGATCCGGTTGACCCCGCCCAGTGTGGACAGCGCCCGGGCCCGGAGGATCACCGGCACCGCCTCGGTCAGGTACTTCTGCCGGGCCAGGCTGAACACGCTCGCGGCCATGCCGACGACGAGCATCGCGGCGGCGAGCAGCCAGAGCCCTCCGGGCAGCAGCGGCGCCAGGGCCGCAGCGGCCAGGGCGACGGCGCTGGCCGCCGCGGCCCCGACCATGGCCCAGCGTTCGCCGAACTTCAGCGTGATGAGCGAGGCGGGCAGGTTGAAGAACCAGGAGCCGAGGCCGATCAGAGTGACCACCAGCGCGGCGACGGCCACAGAGGCGCCGAGGCCGCGGGCGGACAGGGCCACCACGGGCAGGATGGCGCCCTCGCCGAGGCTGAACAGCAGCGCCGGGCCGAATGCGGGGACGGCGATGCTGCGGAGGCTGAAGGGCGCGGTCTGGGTGGTGGTCATCCCCTTCATCCTAAGGCGGGCGGGGCGCCTGGCCATCTGGCCGCTAAGCCGGTCTCAAAGTGTGCGCGGGCCTCCCCGCCGTTGAAGTTCCGGAGGACCGTCTCAGTGGTCAGCGAAAAACTCGGGTCCTCCGGCTCCCTGGAGCTGGAGGACCCGAGCTGTAGGACCTAAAACTGACGGGTTAGAGCGAGGTAAACAACCGCGAGCGTTACGGCAGCTAGGACAGCCAGCCCAGAAAGCTGCGCCAGCCGCAAAGTCCGTCGCTGTGAGGAACGCAGCTCCTTACGCGAATACAGGTCGTTGCTACTACTCATCTGTTCTCCTCAACTCAGCGTCACAGCCGTCCGGGGCTGCGCGGGCATCTCACCCACCCGACCAAGCCTGCGCGATCGGGAACAAGCTGCAACAGGGTGGAGAGTACTTGTGTTCGCATCACCGACTACCTGCTTCGCTTCGAGGACCAGCCGGTGCTCTCAGGTCTCGAAGTGCGTGCGGACATCCCCACCGGTGAGGTTCCGGAGGACCTCGGCGGCGACGTCGCGGAGCTTCTGGTTACGGTTGCTGGAGACCTTGGTGAGGATGCCCATGGCTTCCTCTTGGGAGCAGCGGTTCTGCGCCATCACCACGCCGCAGGCCAGATCGATCGAGGTGCGGTGTTCCATGGCGGCCTGGAGGTCCTCGGCCCGGGACTGCGCGGTCCCGATCCGGACTGCCAGGCGGAGGGATCGTCCGGCAAGGTCGGCGAAACCGGCGGCCTCGGCAATGACGTCCTCGGTGAAGATCCCGGTGGCCGAGCCGAAGAAGTTCAGCGCCGCGGCCGCATCCTTGCCGATTTCCAGGGGCACTCCCAGCGTGCTGCGGACGCCCTGGTCGGCGAGCTTCTGCTGGTAGACCGGCCAGCGCGGATCGGTGTCGACGTCGGCCAGCAGCACGACCGATTTGGTCCGCAGCGCCTCGATGC
Source organism: Pseudarthrobacter ribosi (assembly GCF_055412865.1). Classification (NCBI taxonomy): domain Bacteria; kingdom Bacillati; phylum Actinomycetota; class Actinomycetes; order Micrococcales; family Micrococcaceae; genus Pseudarthrobacter; species Pseudarthrobacter ribosi. Next base: position 317,900 of record NZ_JBVAYZ010000002.1, read on the forward strand.
ACGGGCCCTCGCCCAGGCTTTGCTCGATGCGGTCCAGGACGACGGCCCGCGGGCTGCTCCCCGCCACGGTCATGGTCTTCCGCCGGCGCTGCAGCGTCACACCGCATTCGATCTCGGCGCCGGCGGCGTTACTGAGCGTGGCCGCCGAGAATTCCGCGAGCTGGCCGAGGAAGTCCTCGACGTTCTCGGTGTCCATCAGGAGGTCCTGCAGGTGCAGGGCGGCTTCGTCCCCAGCGTTGTTGGTCATGCCTAAATCTAAGTCGGTCCCCGGCGCGAAACAACTTGCCTGCCGCGCGGTAGCATAAGCCTTGCGAAGGCCCCGCGTGATGCGCTAGGGCTCCCTAGTGTCGGTGGAGGTCTCATGACGGAACGGGTGTGGCGGGTCAGTGCCGACGTCGCCTGTGTCCAGAGTCCCGACGGCGCCCGCGTCGCGGTGCTGCACTTGGAGCAGGACGTGCCCGTCATCCTGGTGGGAACGGCCGCGTCCGTCTGGAACGCGCTTGACGGAACCCGGACCGAGGCAGAGCTAGTTGAGGAGCTTTCCCGCGAATATGGTGCCGATGCATCCGCCATCCACTGGGATGTGATGGCCTTGATCCACGAATTGAACCGCGGCGGAATGATCACTCAGTCCCCCAGCGACGTGGCTGCCGGCTGATGGGCACGGCAGAGCCTCTGCACCAGGATGAAGCCGTCCTCTTGGCCACGGCCCTCGTGGATTACGTGGCAGCATCGGCCGGTATCCCAGTGTTGTTCATCAAAGGTCCCGGGGCCACCATGATGGGGCTGCGACAAAATCACATCTCTGCGGACGTAGATGTTCTGGTCCGTCCGGAACACCTGGCGAGGATGGTTGAGCTCCTTGACTCCAGAGGCTGGCTCGAAAGGCCGTCCGGCGTGTCAGTCGTCCGCGAGTACTTGCACTCCCGGACGCTGTATCACCCGCAGTGGAACTGCGATATCGACGTGCATGACAGGTTTCCCGGGATGGAGGCGGTAGCAGAAAAGGCATTCGACACGCTTTGGCGCGACAGGCATTACCTGGTCATGGCGACTCGGAGCGTGCCCGTCCCTTCCGTCCCCGCAGCCCTAATCTTCCAGGCGCTGCATAGCCTCCGGGCCATGGAGGAGCCCCGCCATCAACGCGAGTATTCGGAGCTGCTCCAGCGGGTGGATGCCACCATTTATCAGGACATCGTCGATCTCAGCGTCGAGTTGCAGGCGACGGCGGCGCTGAAACCGCTGCTGGACGAACTGGGCATAGAAGAACTGGCGGTCCCGCAGGGAAGTGTCAGCGAGGAGTGGCGCCACCGGACTTCCGTACAGGGCACGGGGACAGCGTACCTGGTCGAGCTCATAGAAAGTCCCTGGCGAGCCAAACCGCGGGTGCTCGCGCGCGCGATATTCCCCTCGCGGCAGAGCTTACGGCACGACAACCTTTACCTTGACGAGACCGTGACCGGGATAATCCGGACCCACGTTTCGCGCTGGGGCCGCGGACTCGCTGGCCTTCCAGCAGCAGCCCAGAAGATCAGGGAATCACGCCGAGGGTAGTCGTCTTCCGGCTACACGTATCCGTCCACGATGGCTGCCGCAATCTCCCGGTAGGCACGCCGGGTTTCAGGCCGGAGCACGTCCAGGGTGACCAGATCGCCGTCGGCTACGCCGCGGTCGTGCGGCACGGCGATCAATTGGCGGCAGATGCCGGAGAGGTGGTCCTCGATCGCGTCCTTGTCGACCCGGGAGGAGACCTCGTCCTTGTCGGTGATGACCACGATGGCGTTGCGCGCCAGTTCCTCGTAGCCGTGGCCGGCCAGCCACTGCAGAGTGCTGCGGGCGCGCTTGGCGCCGCTGACGGCGTAGCCCGCGGCGATGATGAGGTTGTCCGCGGACTGCAGGATGCCGCTCATGGCGTTGTGCGTGACGCCGGTGCCGCAGTCGGTGAGGGCCACCGAGTAGTAGCCGGAGATGAGCTTGCGGATCCGCAAGTATTCCTCGGCCGTCAGCGAGTCCGACACCTCGGGATCCTGTTCACCGGCAATCAGGTGCAGCCGGCCGGCGTGGTGCATGTACCTGGCCAGAGCGGTGAGCGAATCGATGGACTCGATGTTCTGGAGCAGGTCCGTGATGGTGCGCGGGCTCTGCTGCTGGTAGATGCCCTCGCCGAGGGCGCGCTCCACCAGGTCACCGGAATCGGGGTTCGCGTCGATCGCACACGGCGGGTCGCCGCGGAACTCGGCCAGGGTCAGCCCGACGCCGACAGTCGTGGAGGTCTTGCCGATGCCGCCTTTGAGGCTCAGGACGGCGGTGTTGTAGCTGCCCTGGAGCTGGCGGGAGATGCGCCGGGCGAGGTCGTCCTCCTCGCGCTGGCGGGCGCTCGGGCCAAGGTTCAGGCTGCCGCCGGTCACCTTATAGAGGGCGCCGCGGAAACCGCCAACGGGGCGGGGCTTCTGCTCGCGGACAAAGAGCCCGGGCGAGCTGATGAAATCCGGAGCGGGGGCGGCGAGGGCTGCTGCGCGGCTGCCAGCCCGGCTGGATCGGACCGGCATCGGCGGGACGGAGGGCGATGTCCCGGGGGCGACGGGCAGGTCCGCGCGCACAGGACCGGGAGCCGCAGGGATTGAGTCAATGGGAGGACGGGTATCAGCAGGGGCACGCGTCGGGGCCTGCGGGGCATCCGCCGCAGCTGCGGCTTCTGCCCAGGAGGTGCTGCGGACCGTCCGCGCAGGTTCGCTGGCGACTTCATTGGGCGTGATGATTGGCATGGTTCCTGTCCAGGCGTCGGACTCGTCGCCGCGGCGGCGGGCGCGCCGGCGACGGAGTTCCGGTTGCTCTACGTCTTCGTCGTCCTTGGCTGTGTTGTTGGCCACCGGTTCGGGCATTGTTGTCCCCCCTGGGACTCACAGCGCAGACCGCTGTGGTGCTCGTTTGAATTGGTCCAACAGCAATTCTAGATGCAGACGCTAGAGCAGGAGGACCAGCGGGCACCCACGCCCGCGCGTCCGCCTAGTTCAAGGCGATCAGCAGCATCTTGTTCGTGCCCGGAATGCAGGTCTGCAGGACAGCCCGGGGGAAGCCGCCGAACACGGCACGGACGTCATTCGTACTCCCGCCCTGGAAGACCTGTCCGCGGGCCGTTGCCTTGTAGGTGCCGTAGCCGGAGAGGATCACGGTTTCGCCGATGCCGATCCCCGAGAACCGCGCCCATCCTCCGCAAAAGTCGTGTTCGGTGATGAACAGCGAGTAGGCATCCGTTGGCGTGAAGTGGATGGGGCCGATGCACCTGTCCACCATGGCCTGACCGCCCGAGCCCGCCACGAAAATCGTGCGCGCAGCCTGTGCCGCCGGAGCAGGCCTCGCCGGGAAAGCCTTCGCCGGCGGAGCGGGAGCCACCGGTGCAGCCGCAACCGGGGGACCTGAGAGCTTCAGGGTCTGGCCGGGCAAGATCGTGCTGTACACGCCCAGCCCGTTGGCTGCCAGCACGTCGTAGACATTCAGGCCGAAGCGAGTTGCGATGGCGCCGACGGTGTCCCCAGCAACCACCACGTACAGGTTGCTGTCGGGGACGCCGCCGACCGGCTTCTCCGGTGGAGGCTCAGCCACCGCGGCCTCGGCGGCCGGCGCTTCAGGCGCGGGCACCGGAGCAGGAGCCGCCTCGAGCGCAGCAGGGGGTGGATCTTCAGCGGCCGGGCCCGGGATATTCGCAGGAACGGGCAGGGCGGTGGCTGACGGCGCAGCCGGGTCCGGCGGATCAGTGGCCGGAATCGCTGCCACCTCCGCGGGCGACACCGCGGCTTCCGTAAGGCTCTCGCCGGCCACGGGTGCCGTTGCACGGAAAGGCGGCTGAAGCGCCAGGACGGTAGCCAAGGCCCAGGCAGACAGGATGACCGCCACGGCAATCAGCAGCGCAGGGATCGTTCGTGGGAACCGGTTGTTCCTCTGAAGCTCGTGCTTGGGAGCCATCTGCATCAGCCCGACCTATGAATAGGCGGTTCACCAGGGGCCTAATTTTGGTCCTTTCAAGACCTCAAGGCGGCTGCACACTCTGCGGGGACGCGGTGGCAGGACTCCTGATCCGGCTGAGCCCGGGTAGGTACGCGATGGTCCCGAGACTACTAATCAGGAAGCCATCTCACACGCGTAGTTGTTGCCTGCATTTTTCAACCCCACCACTCGGACCTCGCCAGGCCCTGCCGCAGCGGGCTTCGGTCAGCGGGGTGTCAGCGCCAGAACCACGACGGCGACAGTAACTACGGCGAGGATGGTCAGGCCCACGTAAGCCCACCATTTCGGCCGCTTGCGGTGGGGGTTGATATCGATGTACGGCAAGGCTAGGGAACCTGTCGTTGAAGAGCGGACGCTTGCCGCCTGCGTTTCAAGCAAAGGACCGCGTAGGGAACGGTGGCGATAAGCACAAGGCTTCCCAGCAGAATGCACAGGGCGAAGACATAGCCGGGCAGTGTCACAGGTGAGACCTCCTGAGAGCAGCGTCATCGTTGACGCGCGCCTTGGGATCCCCATCCCCCGGGCGAGCTGAGCGCTAGCGGGATTGGACCCTAGGTTGCGGGTCCCCCACGAGGTTACTCACGGGCTACCGGCGTTGTCCACGCGGCGCGCCGGTAGCTCTCCGCGGCTCAGTTGTGTGCGCGGGCGTCCTGCAGGCGCTTAATGAACCAGCGGGACTGTTCCGGCCCATAAGGCAGGATCGGGATGGCCTTAGTGGCGTCGTCAGGGGTCTCCCTGGTCGCCTGGGTGGCCTGCCGCACTGCCGTGGTCATGGTGTTGGCCATGGTCTTGACGAACTGGTCGCTGCAGGGCTCACCGTGTCCGGGGATCAGGAATTCGTACCGGTGGCGGAGGGCCGACACGTGCCGGAGGACGTCTGCCCATTCTTCGGGGTAGGAATCCTCAAAGGACGGGTGGGAGCCTTGCTCCACCAGGTCGCCGGCGAACAGCGTGGTGGCCGTCCCGACCAGGAGGTCGCCGTCGGTGTGCCCGCGGCCGAGGTAAAAGAGTGTGACGCTCTGGCCACCGAGATCCACCAGCACGGGCTGGTCCTTCACGATGGCGTTGGGGACCACAATTTCCACGTGGTCACCCTCGCCTTCGGCCATTTCCGGCTCATCGGCCCCGATGAGGCGGCGCTGAGTGTCGCCGTTCTCGTCGATCTCGGCCGCGCAGTTCTCGTGCGCCCAGAACTCGGTAACGCCGGCGTCGGCGAACACCGCGTTGCCGAAGAAGTGGTCGCAGTGGGCGTGCGTGTTGACGACGACGAGCGGCAACGGGGTCTTTTCCCGCACGGCATTGAGGATCTGCCGCCCCTGCCTGGGACCGCCGCCGGTGTCGATCACTAGGGCGCGTTCGGAGCCTACAACCAGGCCGGTGTTGAGCAGGGAACCTTGGGTGGTCAGGACGTAGTTGTCTTGTCCTACCTCGAGCCATCGTGACATTGAGAATCTCCGTATTCCGGCTTTTTCCGGCGTCGCTGGTGCGGTGTTCTGCCATCGATTGTACCCACCTGGGCTGGCTGAGGGCTGGAAGCGAGCACCATGCGGGAGCTCATTACTTCCAGCGCGGTGCTCGCCTCAATCTGACGTTCCACGAGCACATCGTCCTAAGTGTCTCGAACAGCAGCCGCCAATGCCAAGGCGTCGCGCCTCAAGGCCGTTCAATATCGACTAGCCGGCAATGCTCTGCGAAATACCGCCGACCAAGCTCGCGCTGACCCGCTGCATTGAAGTGGATTTTCTCAGTTTCAGAGTTATACATTCCCACTGGGGCTTCCACGAACGACACGGCCGGCAGCCGGCTCGGCGTGTCACGGTGGGCGGCATCAATGATCCTGTAACCGGGGACATCTTCGGCCGCTTCTGTCATCCGGTCAGGGCTCATTTGCCCCAGGATGAACGGAACGACACCGAACCGCTCCCGCAGCCCGCCAATGAGGGCGTCGAGTTTCCCGGCGTAATTTTCGGGCTCGTGCCTAGCATCGTTCTCGCCCTGGTGCCAGAGGACACCCATCAGTCTGTTGTCCGGGTGCATCGCCAGGGCGGCGGCGAGTTGCTCTATGGCGAAGCAGTAAAGGTTGAACGCACCGCTGGCATCGTAGCGGTCCCAAGTGAAACCGTCATCTGGATGGAACCCCGACGAACCACGGGCCACCGGCACGAGAAGCACGGGTCTGCCTGTTGCTTCGACGTACAGCTTCGAGAACGTCAACCCGAAACCAACCCCGGACGCCCTCTGCTGGTGCAGCAGTGGATCGGAGGCGGAAACGATGCGGCATGAGCTGGGCCCGCAACCCGCAAACTGGTGAACCCGACGATTAGGGGATTCCCCCCGCACCCATGCCGGCGCCCTGCGCGTTCGATTGGCCGGCAACCAGAAAGACGTCATAACCTGACGCACTGGCCTTCACGTACTTGCCGACCTTGAGCCTATCGAAAATCCACATGGGGTAAGTGTCGGGCCGGGCAGTGCCCGTTCAGCGCCTGTTCTTCCAAGCGTCCTCCGACGCCCCGTACATCTCTTCGATACGGGCCGATAGCTCCGCATTCCGCTGCGCTATCTCGTCCTCACTGGCACCTCCAAGGGCATTAAGTCCATATCGGACAGCAACACTTCAGCCCGCAGCTTCGCCAGCCCACTTGGATCATCCAAGCCCAGGTTCTAGGGCTCCATTGGACCGGAACTGCGCAAGCAACTAAGACACCAAGCCTTGGCGTCTATTCCTGCGCCGGAACATACGGACGTCGGGCTCGTTCGCCCGACGTTGGAACCGGTGCAGGGCTCCGCCCTTGTGGCTTGAAGCGCATAGCTGGCCGTTCAACTACAAACCAGCTTAGGGCGGCGAATGGCATAGTTAGGGCGGCCGCCACCGCTGCAAAGAGTGGAACGGGTAGGAATGCCAGTCCAGCCAGAGCCATGAGCTGCTGAATTGGGAACGCATACACATACATGCCGTATGAAAAGTCGTTACGAAGAACGAAGCGTTTGTCCTTGATGAGGGCACCCGTGCCAACAAGTACGTAGGCCAGGAAGGGTGCCGCAATTAGCGAATATTCCGGCAACGCAGTGCTCGCAACCACTATGAGCGCGGCTATGCCTACCCTTGCCCCAGACAAGGGCAGCCCTTCCCGCAATGCATAAAGCAATGCGCCTGAGCAGAAGGCAACCCCAAACCTGGCCGCATACCCGACGTAGCCGTTGTCAACCACACCAAGAGAAGTGACTAAGAGCAGAATCCACGATGCAGCGAAGCCCAACGGTAAAGTGGCCCGGTACCTCAGCAGGCCCGTAGTTCCTAGCGCCAAGACTCCTAAGTAACACAGGAATTCCCATGCCAAGGTCCAAAGCGAGCCGTTGAGGGCGTTGGGAAAGGGCGCCTCCGCGGTCGTCCCCGCGATGTCATACTGAAAAATCCACAGAAGGGAATTCTTCAGGACGTACAACAGCGATTCCGATGAGTACGCCGGGGCGCCCGAGCCTGAGAGTAGGACTCCAAGGGGCGCAATGATCAGCGCCGTAACAGCGAGGCACACATAGAACCCCGGCAAGATTCGAAGGGCGCGAGCGGCCAGGAACCTGCGTGCATCTGGGTTATTTAGCCAACTGCCGACGATCAGGTACCCCGAAACGGCGAAAAAACCGTCAACCCAAACGTGTCCCAATAGTTGGCGGAGGGGCTGCCACTCCACGCTCCGACCCGTGAGGGGGAACGAATGCCACACGATGACTCCAACCGCCAGCATCAGGCGCAGCGCGTTGAGAGCATTTCTCTTTCGGTCAAAGATTCCACCCAATGTTTGCGGGTGCCGGCGTCGCGCCGCGGTGCCGCCCCTAGTAATTGCCATTCTCATCCCCAAATTTTGTCCACCAGTCCCGTAAATTCTATGGGAGCGGGGCGGCCCAAAACTCCAGTCAAGGCCCTGATCTGAGACCAATCTTGGTGGCGGTTGTGGCGCGCAGCGTGAGATGTCCCTCCGAGCATCTGCGGAGCTCACCTATCGCGCCGTCCATCGGCGTGACTGAAGTCAACTTATTCTCATGCGATCTGGAAAATGCCCGCGAGGTTCAATTGCTCCTTTGCTACTTCGCCGAGTTCGGCTTGGTACGCAGGAGACATATGAGCCCAGTCCATCTTGACGGGGACATTCCCAGCAAAACTGGGGCACATATCATCGACGCAGAACCAATTCGATGTGTCCACGTGAACGGCGCCGATCGTTTTGGCCAAGGCCTGTTCACTTTTGTTTATAAGGTACCAGCGCTCAGGCTTTCGCGACATGCAGTCTAGAGGAGTCGACGTTCGCGTAAAACATGACTTGATGTCCTTGTCCGCCGGCGGCGGGGAAAGAAAGACCACTTTGCCTGTCGAGGGCAAAATCTCATCGATCTTCGACTTCAGCGCGCTCTGCCACTGCTCCCCCGTGATCGCTGTGGCCGATCCTTCTGGCTTCCGCTCCAGATAGTGATGCGCCACAAAGACGACGTCAGGATGCAGTTCACTGATGTCCTTCACGGCATCGGCGTTCCGAGCCTCACATGCATCAGATGTATCAATTCCAAGGGAGCGCTCGTCGGCGAAGGCGCAGGCGAATGTGCCATAACTTTTGACGCGCCATCCGCCCTCATCTCCGACGGCCTCACGCAACGTTTTGACGTACGTCAATGAAATGGAGTCGCCGAGAATGACAGCTGTTTTCGTTGCCTCGGGGTCACCCCATGTGCACGTGTCAGATTTGACGAGCTTGGCTTCCATGCCACACGGCATGACATCAACCGGCACCTGGCCCCCTGCGATAACTGAATCGATAGACGGGGACAGCTCGGGCCAGGCGTCAGAGCGGAGTGCTGCCGCCAGCTTGGATTGCAACGCCGCTAATGTAGGGGCGAACTTTGGACCCACCTCTTTGGCCGGTTGGACGGGAAGCTGGACACCGGCCGTTGTGGGCACCGGGGCTTTCGGGACCAGGACGGGTGTAACGACAGCGGCAGTCAGAAGCACAAGCGCACTCAAAGCTGTCAGCTTGTAACCGGATGAAAAGTGGACCTCTCGCCCTCGCCTGCGTGCTTTGCCGTTTAGCCAGGACGACTTCCGGATAGGGTCCTCCACCAAGTGATAGGAGTAGACCGCCAATGCTACGAATACTGCGGCTAGAATCAGCTGCCCAAGCAGGTCCGATTGGTCAACCATCTGCGATCCGATGATGATAACTGGGAAGTGCCATAAGTAGAGGGAAAACGAAATGTTCCCGATGTATTGAGCCACGCTATTCGTAAGGGGAGCCAGGAACTTATGCTCTGCAGCCCCTGTGCCGGAAGCCACCACGAAGCATGTCGCCACCACGGGGAGAAGTGCTCCCGGGGCCGGAAACAATGGTCCCGCCGTCGTGACGAACACTGCGATTAACATGCCTGCCAGACCAGCCCAAGCCATTACAGGCCTCAGCATCGCAGGTATCCTGGAGAAGGCTGGGGCGAAAACTGCGAGCATCGCCCCCATCCCGAGTTCCCAGGCGCGCGACGTATTTGAGAAATATGCGACGCCGTTGCTGTTCTGTGTTTCCCAAACTGCCCACGCAAACGAAAGAACAGAAACGGCCACGATCGCCGACCCGGCGGCCGCTCTTGGCGACCCCTTCCGACCCGGCAACTTCCTAGCGATCCCGATCGCCACCAACATCACCAGCGGCCACACGAAGTAAAACTGCTCCTCGACCGCGAGGGACCAATAATGCTGAAGAGGGGAAACCGGGCCATCTGCCTGGAAGTAGTCAGTGCCCGCAATAGCGAAACGCCAGTTGCTTGCAAACAGAGCGGACCAGACAGCGTCCCACAACGTGGTTGTGAATCGCGCGAAATTGAACACAAGATAAGCTGCGACCGAGCTCACTACGAGAACCAGTATGGATGCGGGGAGAATCCTTTTCACGCGTCGCTTGTAAAAGCTCTGGAACGAGATTGTGCCCGTACGCTCATGCTCACGAAGAAGGAGCCCTGTTATGAGAAAACCCGACAGAACGAAGAATACGTCGACGCCGACGAAGCCTCCGTTAGGCCACCCCAAAAGGTGGTCCAGCACGACGGCGACGACGGCAAATGCCCGTAGGCCTTGAATGTCTGGACGAAGCTTGCTGGGACTTCCCATCTTCCCGTTCTGACGGCTGAAGAAGGCGAATCCCAATCGATTCCGCGCAGGCTGGCGCAGCGATGTACTTGTCAACGAGAGTCCCCCAGTAAGATCACCAAAATATTGTGCAAGCCTATAGCGAAGTAGGCTCCATAAAGGAATCCCTGCTCGATGTCCAGTCAATTTGGATAGTCGTGCGACTCATTCGGCGAAAGAGGCGGCGTTGGCGGGGGCACGCGTTCCGGAACGCCCCTCAGCCAGTGACCGGCTAAGTGCCCCGACGCGGCCGTGACACTTCTAGTGAACGCGACTTCCGCCAACCCCCATCGACATTCGTATTCAAATGACGTACGAGCCATCGTGGACTGCCTAGCAAGGACGACTCCGCGTCAGCCATCATCAGGCTACATGAGGCCGACTTCCTGCGCCTCACATATCCGCCAGCACCGACCCTGGATTCTCGATCGCGTCGGCCACGTAGCGGAGGAAGCCGCCAGCGGTTCCGCCGTCGCAGACGCGATGGTCGAACGTGAGGGTCAGCTCCGTGACCTTGCGGACGGCGAGTGCGCCGTTGACCACCCAGGGCTTGTCGATGATGCGTCCGACGCCGAGGATTCCGACCTCGGGGTGGTTGATGATCGCGGCGGAGCCGTCCACTCCGAAGACGCCGTAGTTGTTCAACGTGAAAGTCCCGCCGCCCAGTTCCGCCGGAGTCGCTTTGCCGTCCCGCACGACGGCGGTGAGCCGCCTGATTTCGGCGTCCAGTTCGCGGGCACTGAGTTTGTCTGCGTTGCGCACCGACGGGACCATCAGGCCGCGATCGGTCTGGGCCGCGAAGCCGAGGTTGATCCCATCGAAGGCCACAATCTCCTGGGAGGCGCCCCCGGTGGTGTCCTCGGTGGTGACGATCCGGGTGTTCAGTTCCGGGAACTTCTTGAGCCCGGCGGTGACGAAGCGCGCGATGAACGCCAGCAGGCCCGGGGTGTGTTGTGGGTCGGCCTGCTTCATCGCGGCTCGCATCTCCACGAGGGCGGTGGCGTCCACGTCGACCCACACGGTGGCTTCCGGGATCTCGGAACGGCTGCGGCTCATGTTCGCCGCGACGGCCTTCCGGACGCCGCGGACGGCGGTCCGCCCGGTGATGCCCAATCCGGTGCGGGCATCAGTGTCGCCAGCGGTAGCCACTGGAGAAACCGACGTGGGCTGTACGGGCTGAACCGTCGGACGCTCAACCCCAGCGGGCTTAATGACCGCTTCGACATCGCGGCGCATGATGAGCCCGCTGGCCCCGGATCCCTGGAGTTCCCCCAAATCAACTCCATGGTCACGAGCCATCCGCCGGACGAGCGGGGAAATAACAGCCCCCAGCTTCCCGGGCACCCGGGGCCGCATCAGCAGCAGGTCATCCGCAGCCTTCTCGGCCGAAGATACCGGGGCCACCGGCCCGGCGACTGCAGCCCCGGCCGGTGCCTTGCGGGGCCGGGTCCTGCGGGCGACCCCGTGCCCGCCGGGAGTGCCGTACCCGATCAGGACGTTTCCCGATCCAGCCTTTTCTTCCTCGCGGTAGACCTCGGCCGCAATGTCAGCAGTTTCGGCAGCCGCAGCCACGGGGGCAGCGGCGGGCGCAGCCGCCGCGCCGACGGGCGTCACGGAGATCAGCGGCTTGCCGACGTCGAGGGTCTGGCCGGGCTCGCCGTGAAGCACCGCCACGGTGCCGGCGTACGGGGAGGGCACTTCGACCATGGACTTGGCCGTCTCGACCTCGGCGATGGGCTGGTCGACGTGGATCTCGTCGCCCACGGCCACGAGCCAGTTCACGAGTTCGGCTTCGGTGAGGCCCTCGCCGAGGTCGGGGAGGAGGAATACTTTCGGTTCGCTCATGGTCAGTCTTCCCACTGGAGGTCGTCAACGGCGTCGAGGATGCGGTCCACGCCGGGCAGGTAGTAGTGCTCGAGCTTCGGCGCCGGGTACGGGACGTCGAAGCCGGTAACGCGGAGGATCGGCGCAGCCAGGTGGTGGAAACAGCGTTCCTGGACCCGGGCCACGATCTCGGAGGACACGGAGGCGAAACCGTGGGCCTCGGCGATGACCACGGCCCGGCCGGTCTTTCGCACGGAGGCGCAGACCGTCTCGTCGTCGAACGGCACGATCGAGCGGACGTCGATCACTTCGAGGGAGCGTCCCTCCTCGGCGGCCGCAGCGGCGGCGGCCAGCGCCGTCGGGACGGACGGGCCGTAGGCGATCAGCGTCGCGTCGGTGCCGGGGCGAGCGACGGCGGCGCGGCCCTCGGAGGAGGTACCCCGTTGGGTATTCTCGGCGTGCTCGGCCCGCAGGGCGTCCAGGTCCACCTGGTCCTTGGACCAGTACAGCTTCTTCGGCTCCATGAACATCACGGGGTCGTCGGAGTCGATGGCCTCGCGGAGCATCCGGTAGCCGTCGGCGACGGTGGCCGGGGTGAAGACCTTCAGCCCGGCGGTGTGGGCGTAGTAGGCCTCGGAGGAGTCGCAGTGGTGCTCCACTCCCCCGATCCCGCCGGCGTAGGGCACGCGGATGACCATGGGCAGTTTCACGGTGCCCTTGGTGCGGTTGTGCATCTTGGCGACGTGGCTGACGATCTGCTCGAAGGCCGGGTAGGCGAACGCGTCGAACTGCATCTCGATGACCGGGCGCATGCCGTTCATCGCCATGCCGACGGCCATACCAACGATGCCGGACTCGGCGAGCGGCGTGTCGAAGCAGCGGTCCTTCCCGAAGGTCTTGGTCAGCCCGTCGGTGATCCGGAAAACGCCACCGAGCATGCCGACGTCCTCGCCGAAGACCAGAACCGAGGGGTCCGCGTGCATGGCGTCGGCCATGGCGGTGTTCAGGGCCTTGGCGAGGGTGATGGTCTGAGGGCCGGTCTGCTCGGCCGTCGCAGCAGCGGTGGCGGCGGCGCGCGCGGTGGCGGCGCTGACGTTGCCGTTCGCCTCGGAGGAGGTGGTTATGGTGGGGCTCATTTCGCGGCCTCTGTCTTCGAGGCGGCGTCGCGGGCGAGTTCGTCGGCGAGCATGGCGGACTGTTCCTTCAGCTGGGGTGTGGGGGTGGAGAAGACGTAGTTGAACAGGTCCTGGGGTTCCACCGGGACTTCCTCGCTCAGGCCCTCGCGGAGCTGGGTGGCGACGGCTTCGGCCTTCTCGGCGATCCCAGCGGCGCGGTTATCGTCGAGCAGTCCGCGGTCCGTCAGATAGGTCTTCATCCGGCTCAGCGGGTCCTTGGCCACCCATTCGGAGACTTCGCTGTCCTGACGGTACCGGGTGGCGTCGTCGGCGTTGGTGTGGGCCTGCATGCGGTAGGTGTGGGCCTCCACCAGCAGCGGGCCGGAGCCTTCCCGGGCGAGCCGGACGGCGCGGCCCAGCACGGCGAGGAGGGCCACGATGTCGTTGCCGTCCACGCGTTCACCGGCCATGCCGTAGCCCACGGCCTTGTGGGCAAGCGACGGCGCGACGGACTGGTGCGCCAGGGGCACGGAGATGGCGTACTGGTTGTTCTGGACGAAGAACACGACCGGCAGGTGGAACACCGCGGCGAAGTTCAGCGCCTCGTGAAAGTCGCCCTCACTGGTGGCGCCGTCGCCGCACATGGCCAGGACCACGGTGTCCTCGCCGCGCAGCTTGGCGGCGTGGGCCACACCGACGCCGTGCAGCAGCTGGGTAGTCAGCGGGGTGCACTGGATGCCGACCTTGTGCTTGGAGGGGTCGTAGCCGCCGTGCCAGTCTCCGCGGAAGAGGGTCATGGTCTGCACCGGGTCTACGCCGCGGGCCATCACGGCCACGGAGTCACGGTAAGTGGGGAACATCCAGTCACCGTCGGACAGGCAGAGGGCGGCGGCGACCTGGCAGGCCTCCTGGCCGTGGCTCGACGGGTAGACGGCCATGCGGCCCTGCCGGACCAGGGCGGAATTCTGGTCATTGACTCGGCGCCCGACGACCAGCTGCTCGTAGGCGGCCAGCAGCTCTTCGTCGCCAGGGAGGGCATATTCATGGCCGGGCTGGGTGCCCTGTTCGGTGTGCGGGGTCAGGGTGCCGTCCGGGCCCACCATCTGGATCTGGTGCCGTGCCGGCAGCATGTAGTCCTCGACCGTGATGCCGAATTTGCGGACCGCCTCACCGGCGGCGTCTTCCGGCGCATTGCCGGGCGCGGAAGCGCCGGGTGTCTGATCCTCGGGCGCCGGGTGCTGCGCAGTGTGGTCTGCGGAGATCGTCATTGGTCCGTCCTTCTGTAGCCACTATTCATTCCAAGTATGGCGCGGGACGATGTTTCGTATCCAGCTCCGCTAAAAATCGTGGAGAAGTTCAGAAGATTGGCCTATTCTGGAAGACAAATCGTAAGTGTGAGCCGGATTACGGGTGGGGGTCGTGGACGAATGGCAGAGGACAAGACGGACCAAGCGGCGGTGCCGCTGGATGATGTGGACCGGAACATCATTGCGGAACTGACCCGGGACGGCCGGATGTCCGTCACGCAGGTCGCGGAGAACGTCCACATCTCGCGGGCCCACGCCTACACGCGGATATCTCGGCTGACCGGCGAAGGCGTGCTTACGAAGTTCACGGCACTGGTGGATCCGATCAAGGCCGGCCTTAAATCGTCGGCCTACGTGACCCTCAAAGTCCGGCAACATTCTTGGCGCGAATTGCGGGAGCTTCTGCGCGCCATCCCAGAGGTGCACCACATTGCCCTGGTGGGTGGGGACTTCGATGTGATCCTGCTAGTGCGCGCCGTGGACAATGTTGATCTTCGCCGGGTGATTTTTGACCAGCTGCAGTCCATGCCCGGGGTGCTGGACACCCAAACATTTCTTGTCTTTGAGGATGTCGATACTCGGTAGGGGGGGGTTTAACCCTCGCCCTTAGTATCCCCACACGGCGGCTAGGTACACGTTAAGTATCGGAAACGGCGCACAGGTACAATGAACCCCGACCGTAAAAATATTGCCGTTCTTGTGGCGTGCCATAGGCTGCACCAAGAAATCGACACAGGGGGACCCGGGTTTGGACCTACGCGATTACTTGCGCATCCTACGCCGTAACTGGATTTTGATCGTGGCCGCGACAATGGTTGGACTCCTCGTCGGCAGTTTGGCCTCCATGTTGACAAAGCCCACATACACCTCCGGTACGCAACTTTTCGTTGCAATCCAGAACTCCGGCTCCGTTCAGGAGTTGCAACAGGGAAACACCTTTAGCCAGGCTCGCGTTCAGTCCTACGTAAAGACAGTCAACACGCCTGTGGTTCTGCAGCCCGCGATCGACTCTCTTGGCCTGCCCTTCACGTCAGAGGAGCTGTCGGCCAAAGTTCAAGCCAGTACGGACGTCAATACAGTACTTATCAACATTTCGGTTACGGATCACTCTGCCGTTCAGGCCGCTGCCATAGCCCAAGCCGTCGCTTCGAGCCTCGTGGCTGCCATTGACACCCTAGAGAAACCACGGACAGGTGGATCCTCACCAGTCAGCCTCTCCATTATTACGCCGGCTAAGGCACCTCTTCTGCCCTCCGCACCGATCACGCGAATGTATCTGCTTTTTGGCCTCATCGGAGGACTCGCCGCCGGCGTGGCAATGTCAGTTTTGCGTACAACCCTTGACTACCGTATTCGGGGTGAAGCCGACCTCCGCGGAGCGACGGACGCGCCACTCCTGGGCGGCATTTCCTTCGACCAGGACGCGTCTAGGAAGCCCCTATTGACTCAGACGGCAGCACAAAGCCCGAGAGCGGAATCCTTCCGCCAACTCCGTACGAACCTCCAGTTCGCCAATGTTTCGGGTAATGCAAAATCGGTTCTGGTCACGTCCTCCTTGCCTGGCGAGGGAAAGAGCACGACGGCAATCAACTTAGCGATTGCTTTAGCTGAGGCGGGTCAGGTCGTCTGCCTGGTCGATGCAGATCTCCGACGACCAATGGTCAACGAATACCTCGGTCTCGACCGCGGCGCAGGCCTAACCACTGCATTGGTCGGCGACGCTGATGTCAATGACTTGCTGCAGCCGTGGGGAGACGGCAATCTATTCGTCCTGGCATCCGGGCAGATCCCGCCAAATCCGAGCGAACTTCTCGGATCACAGGCAATGGAACACCTAATCCAAGGGCTCGAGACGGCCTTCGATACTGTCGTAATCGATGCTCCGCCGCTTCTACCGGTGACGGATGCAGCGGTACTATCGCAACACGTCGGAGGCGTGGTCTTGGTCGTTGGTGTGGGGAAAATAAAACAGCAGGACCTAGATAAGTCACTCAGAGCCCTCCACATGGTCGGCACGAACCTGCTCGGCGTTGTCCTTAATTTGCTACCGGCCAAAGGGCCCGACGCATACGCCTATAGTTATTACTCCAACGACGAACCGCACCCTCAGAAGCCGCATGTCGCGGGCGGTTGGGGTAGATCCCCTCAGCAGGTCAAGCCAGACACCCGCTCACGCCCTACGGACCACGGACCACAGAACCCCGATCCCGGCGTCACCTCCAGGGTGCCAGGTCGATACCCGTCCGAGAGAATCAGTCGCAGCTAGTCCGGTCGCCAAGCCCAAATCAGCATCATAGAATCCGAGCGGGTTGCATCTGCCGCCAAATGGGTGGAGTAGGACTATCGCCCAAACGTGCCCATCGACTGACAACTATCGAATGAGAACCATCGTGCACCTCGCCAAAATTTCCGTCGCAGCGATTGTCGTGCACTACGACAGCCCGGATACCCTCCACAAGACACTTGACAATTTAAGCCAAGTGTTCGACCGAGCGCACATAATTGTTGTGGATAATTCGTCATCCCTGAGCGAGGAGCCCATACACGACATCGCAACCGTTATCGCGGATGGTGGCAATAGGGGATATGCGGGTGGCGTAAATAGAGGAGTCGAGATCGTATCCTCCACGCTTCCTCTTGTGACGGAGATACTTGTCTGTACTCATGAGACGCTCTTCAGGCCCGGAGCCATCGACAGACTCCTCGCGACGGCTGGAGACTATCCGGATGGCCATATCGTAGGACCACGACTCGTGACTAAGTCTGGCACGGGCGACTTCCGAGTTTGGTCCAACGGAGGAAATCTCAATCCGCCCTTCTACTACCCCAAGCACAATACCAAACCGTCCTTGCTTGGTATCCACAAAGTGGCTTGGGTTGATGGCGCAGCTTTCGTCATAGATATAAAGACGTTTCGCCGGATTCAGGGTGTACCGGAGGAATTCTTCATGTATATGGAAGATGTGGCGCTGGGCCTGCGCGCACGCGACCTTGGCATACCGGTTCTAGTTGACCTGTCGGCCACCGTCGAACAAACTGCCAACGGTCCAAGCCGGGCACTGGCCATCCGCAACCGAACTTTGCTCGCATTAAGATACATGAATGCGTTTTCGCGGCTAATAGTTTCACTAGAAATATTCATTCGTCAATTAGTAATGACAGCCATGCCCATGGCGTCGGCGCAGAATAAGGCTAGAGAAAGTAGAGACGCTGTGAGGTCTGCGAAGGCTCTCTTAGTTGATTTGCCTCGGCTTATACCGTCGCGACCTACAAGTACAGGTCAGACTTCAGACACCGAACTGAGCAACTAATGATGCACTCCTATGGATCACTAGTTCAGCAACCTCAGAGAAAAATTCCAGTTACACCATGGCACGGGGAGATGGACTCTAATTTGGCGTCGTCCCAGATATCCAGGCGCGGCAATGGGTGACTCAGGACTGTATATTATCGTTGCGCTTCTTCCCGTCTGGGTTATTCTAGTTTGGAGAAACGATGGATTTCTCAAATCATGCCTCATTGCCACTTGCGTGTTGATCTTCGCATCTGGTTTCGCTCAGACAGTCGTCCCGATAAGATTCGTGCTTGCATTCTGCGCATTCCTGATCGTAGTGACCGTAATGGTCGGGGACCGTGGAAGCCTAACTCAAAAGACGATCTGGTCCTGCCTTTTCACCCTATTCACATGCAGTCTCGCGTTTGTTATAATTCAGTTTTTCGTTGAAGCTACGGACCTTGATCGACTATTCCGCTATGCCGTACTTTATCCTTCAATGCTTGTTGCCGGTATACTTCTGTCAGCTTCCAATCGGGGAATGTTGGCCGCGAAAACCTACGTCTACTTTAGCTTGCTATTCGGAATCCTGGCCATAGCCGAACGCATTCGAGGCACGTTTTTTATTGCTGACACATTCGTGGATATCGACCGCTTAATGCGTGATGACACTATTCGCAGCATAGTTGCTGCTGAACATCCGCTCGTTCTGTCTGTCCTCTTAGTCGCAGCCATCCCGCTGGTGCAAGCGGCAATCGGGCGCCATATTTTGCGAACTCTTTCCTACTGTATTCTTCTAGGAGGAATCTATTCCACAAACAGTCGAGGCGCCTTGGCCCTAGTCGTTGTATGGTTTGTCCTTTCTGCAGCGTTGAGGGTTCGCGCTCTAGGGCGTTTGGGCACAAAGGCGCTGCGTTCGATTGTCGCACTCGTTGCCGTGAGCGGTCTCGTTTGGCTTATGGCCGGAACTGGTTCGGAGAGTCTTTCGAGCACGTCCGCAGTCGAGGCCAGCGCCGAGTATCGATCGTCTCTTTATACTTTCGCTGCAAGGTCCCTCACTGATCAACCCCTTGGCTGGGGACTATCTGGCTTGCCCGAGGGGCAGTATATCGTGGCGAGTAACTTCGGCAGCTTGGACATCGCCAAAACCGTCGATTCCGAATTCGCCTTGGTAATGTTCGACTTTGGATGGTTGGGTCTCATTGGGCTTGGTGGTCTCATCTTTGTCCTGCTAAAGAGTCAGAGACTCAGAACACCGTTGGGGCAGTCCGCAGTCCTCATCACGGCTTCCGGGTTTTACCTTGCTCTGCATTCATGGCCTGGTCTCGGGTCCGCATGGTTCTTGATGCTCGGCCTTTCGTTGAGTACTAGCCTGCGGTTGACTCACGACAGCGATGAGCAAAAATTCTCAGTGAAGAATATCCGACAGAGCCCCATTGCTGTCCCGCGGTTTGTCGAGCGTAACTAGTCTCTGAAATCTGTGTCCTGACTTTCCTGACAATGAGAATGTGGCGCCAAGAACTACGAGTTACGCCGAGCCGAGTCACCAACGACCGTAGCGAATCGGACAACCTGGACCCCGAACCTCGAGGGAGCCGGCCGCGGCCGCCCTCATGAGCACTACATGCTCCATCAACGTGGGCCCAATAGCAGGACGCGGCCCGGGTTCGTGGAGATCGATTTCGTCGGCCATGATGACTTCTCAGAGCTTGTGGGAAAAGATTCCCCGAATGACTGTCGTGCCGCCGTCCGGGCGGCACTTCTCATTGGAAAACCGATAATTATTGCCTGCGTTGTGGTAGTCGCGCGGTGCGCTTGATGTGCTTGATGCCCGTGCTGCTTACTTCGACCATGCCAGTGGTGGCGCCGGCGACGATGATGACTTCGCTCTCTGCCCACCATCGGCAGATTGTGCCGTAGAGCTGGTTCGTCTCGCAGGGTCCAGCGTCCTCGATCAGAACATTGAGGTTCGGCTTCAGCGGCGGCTGCGTTGGCCAGGAAGTTCTTGCGCAGTAGCGCTCTGATCTTTTCCCTGGCTTTCCACACCCCCTGCAGCTTGCCGGCTCTTCAATGTTCGTGGGGAAACGGATCCCCGGATGAGTGTCATGCGCCGTCCGGACGGCACTTCTCATGAGATTAACGGCTCTTCGTGGTGGTGGGGAATGATTCCGTGTCGTAGCTGAAAAGGGGCCCGTGGCCCTGCTGGGATGAGGGTCTGGCATTCAACCAGGAACAGGACCATGAGCCTTGACCGAGACTACCGGGCCGGCCGCCGACGCTGCCCCCGGCATCTTCAAACCTGCCCGACTGCCGCGTCATCTCGGCCACCGCGCTGGCTGACGGCCAGCTCCAGATCATTGCCGAAACCGCTCAGCCACCAGGCTGTCCCAACTGCGGTGTCGTCGCGACGCGTAAGGAACGGCGCTTCCAGCGGACCCGAGACATCCCCGTCGCCGGCGCTGTGGAGGTCCTCTGGTCCATGTACCGCTGGTACAGCGAGGAATCCGTGTATGCCCGGCTCTCGGTCTTAGAATCCACCGCCCAAGTGCAGCGCCGAGCCCGCTCCACCAGCCGGATCCGGGACCACGTCGTTGGCGCGGTCATCAGCTCCGGCCGCGCCGTGTCCGAGACCGCCGCCGCGTTCGCGGTGTCCTGGTGGATGGTCCGTGCCGCACTCACCGAAGCCTGCCTTCCTACCCTGCCGGACGTGGATGAGCCCAGGCCGCGGATGCTGGGCATCGACGAGCACAGGTACCGGTCCGTGCGTTGCTTCCGGGACCCCGACTCCGCGTCGTGGATCCGGCGCGAGCCGTGGATGAAGACCATCGTGGACCTGTACACCGGGCAGGTCCTGGGAGTAGTCGACGGCCGGGACCACAAGGGCGTCGGCGACGGGCTCTTCGCCCGGCCGCTGGAGTGGCGCCTCGACACCCAGGTCGTCGCCATCGACCCCTTTGCCGCGTTCCGCAAAGTGTTGAGGATGTGGCTCCCACGCATCGCTGTCGCGGTCGATCGTTTCCACCTGATCTCTCTCGGCAACCACGCCATGACGGAGGCCCGCCAAAGCCAGTCCCAGCAGGTCAAGGGCCGCCTCAGCCGCTGCGTCGACCAGGACCGGGCCCATCGAATGCTCCTCCTGCGGGTCCACGAGACGCTCCCCGATAGGGCAGCCCACCGGCTGGCTGATGTCTTGGCCGACGACGACCCGACCGGCAAGCCGCAAGCCGTGTGGAAGGTCGAGGAACAGCCCAGGGCGCCGCTGCGCGCCGACTCCCTGGCAACGCCGCAGCCGCAAATGAAGGCAACATCCTGGTTCAGGAGGCCGGACGGCCCGAGACGAACAAGCTCTACCGCACCACTTTCGGTGGGGTGCCAAGATGAAGTCCTCATCGTCCCCGGCGCCACCACCGGCAAGGTGGAAGTCAACAGTACCGGCATCAAGCCCATCAAACGCACCGCCGGCGGCTACCGGAACGTTGGCAACTACAAAGCGGCTATTTACGTGAGAAGTGCCGCCCGGATGGCGGCATGACACTCATCCGGGAATCCATTTCCCCACCACATTGAAGGGCCGCGTTAACGGCCATCAGAGGTCACATCAGATGGACTCCCATGGTCAGCACATACTGGACATTGACAGCCGTACTCTGCGACGAGCGGGCTTCACGCAAAGCCTAAAAGCCGTCTCCAGGCCGGCCACCCGAAGTAGAAGGCTTTCATGCCGGAGAGCAAAAACATATAAACCGCACTCAAGACGAGCAGCAGGACACCAACAGTCCCAACGCCCGTGGAGGTGGAAGTCTGCACGCCAACCCACCAACTTCCACCAACGATGACGGCCAGCGAAATCGGAAACCAACTATCTCTGGTTGGGGACGTCGAGTAGTGATGAAGGGCCGGCGCTAAACCTGCTAAACCGACTGTTACGATGCAGGCCGGCCATAGGAGGTCGAGGGAAGGCAGGAACGCGGGACCAAAGAGGAACGGCACTAGCGGTACGGCCACTAGAGCCGCACCAACTGCCATCAGCGAGCCTGAGACCACAGTAACCTGCCACAGTAGTTTGGTCCGGACGCGTAGACTCAGGGTCGGGGACTTGGCATATGAAGATTGAATTAGAGTCTGAATGACTTGGTAGGCCATCTGGGGAATGAGAGACACGACCGCATAGAATCCCACGGTCTGGACGCTCGTTTGCCCGATAAATAGAAGAGTGTCCGTCCGAATGATTCCGGCCTCCATTATTTGCGAATGCCAGGCCCGCCACGCTCTTTTTGCCAAGGATCGAATCGATTCGGATTCGAACTCGCTCGCAACGACTGATCTCAGCAATCGACGCATAGGTATGACGATTAGTATCATCTGGACAATGAGGGCACCTGCGTTGAAAGCCACAACCGTCCACAGGCTCAATGCCCCGGTCAGAAAGGCAACAACTATGCCACAGGTAACCGTTCCGGCCGCCGCAAGATTGGCAAGACCGAATTGTCTTGTCCGTCCAGCAACAATAAGGATGTTGGCGTCGACACTTCTGCTAGCACTCATTCCTGCAAGTGCGAAAAGTATGGTTGCAGCTAAGGCCTCGCCAGCCGATAGGGACATCGATTTGGTGATCAAGAATCCAAGGGCCGTCGACGAAAGTACGGCGAAGAGCGTCACTCGCTTTCCCCTCCGGGCCCATCCGTGGGCCTGGCCCATGTCAGTTGCGACAGCCTTTCGGGCAAGCAACCCTAATCCCAACGCGCCTATGAGACCGATGAAGGCAGCGACGAGCAGGAGTATGGCCAACTCGCCACGGGCTGCGGGACCGAGACTCCTCGCGGTCAGCGGTGCGGTAATGAGGCCTCCTAGCACTGGCGCGATATTTCCGGCCAAATGCAATAGTGCTCTCACCCAAGACCACCGACAGACTGCCTAGCCACGTCGGTTCTCCGCCTTGGATCTTCTGAAGGATCCGTAGGCGTAACGCAACGCTCGAATGGGGTCCTTTGCGCTCTGGGCCAGCAGCCCGAACCCCACAAAGTTGGGCGTTTTCCACCCCGCCATTCGACGACCGAGCATCCTGGCCCAGAGGGTCGAACGGCGTTCTACTTGATACGGTTGAATGCTGCTGATGTCGCTCAAATCAAGTGGCTCTGCCTCGATAATTCCAGCAGCAATGGCCTTGACGATAATGTCATGCCCCCTCCTCGTTCTCGCTATGAGCGCACTGACACCGCTGCTGTCAGTGAACACCGGGTAGCCATTCGCATCGGCCTTCCAGTAATCTCCCGCGACTATGTCCGCGCTCTCTCCGACACCGTCTGGGCACACCTTGCATCGCCATTGCATGGCTGGACCCAACTGTTTCCCCCACGACTCGTCGTAGCTACTGGACACCGACTCCCCTTGATCGGTCTCAGCGTAGAAGTCGCCGGGCCAGCCATGTCCGCGGTACCTGAGGGTTCGCAAAGGTGATCCCTGCGGAATCCCGAGCACGTTCAGCAGTTTTTCCGTCGCGTGCTGGCTCGGAACACCCGCACAGAAGAACGACATAATCAGCGGGGTCTGATGTTGGCCCCGTTCCTGCATTAGCTGTCGCAGTCCTGACGCCTCACAGGGTTTACCGACAAAAACGGATTGGGGTGACAAGGCAGCCTGGGACCCGGCAGCAGAAACGGGCGCATAGCGTGACCCGGATTGTCGCAGGAAGTCTCCACCTAAGCCCAGCTCAATGGGAACCGTTCTGCGGGGCTCCAATAAATCCGCTCCCGCTCCAACAACTTGAACGGCTTGACCTGACTCAACCAGCCAACGGGACAAAGCTGTCAGCACTCCGCCGCTGCTTCCGCGGAACCGCGTTGTAGAGTCAATGGCCCAAGCCTGCCAACTAGATACAGCGGCGCCCAAGGCGGGGTCACTTCTAAGTTTCTGGCCGGCAGGTTGATCCGGTCGTCTAACCGTCATGCCAGGACAGCTGGCGGACAGTTGACGCGAAGCCAGTTCGTCATGTTTCGGAGAAAGAGGCAGCTGCCTATGCGGGCGGTTAAATCCCGCGTCATCCAGCATCATGGCAAGTCCAGGGTCAATTAGTGAGCAAATCCCGCATCCCGAACAATTACCATTCTCCACGACGACAGAGATCAGCCTATCGAATTGGGCCGATTTGTTCTGGGCTGTCGTCATGCCACAGCCCGGACCGACGAAGAAAGTTGCTCTGCTGCCGCATCTAGCTTTTCTTCCGCCAACTTCCGAACATCCATCGCTTCGGCCTTAAGAGCGTCATTCCCCAGTATGGCCAGCACCTTGTCCGCGATCTCCGCATCCCTTCGAAGGTCGAGAGTGTGCGGCCATCCAATGTCACCAAGTAGAGGTGCAAACTTTCGGGAGTAGGCCAGGGGGATGGCTGGCACGCCCATAGAAAGGGCGTTTAGGCAAGCGTGCATCCTCGCCCCCACGACAACGTTGCAGCCAGATATGAAGCTACGCACATCGTCTAGGCCCTTTGGGATGAAAACGTCAACACGGTCCCCGTAGTCAGCCCGCAGATCATCAATGGCGTCGATGTCATTATCGGCCGAAGGGTTATCTACTACATGCGCCATCAGCGTGATGGACCGCCCAGCTACTAGCAGCTTGGCAATAAGGTCACGAGTCATTTCCCGGTATTCCACCATTGATCCGTGGGCATCACTATTCCATAAGAGACCTGACACGTTCAATGCAACATCGGCACGCTTCATCGACGAAGTATGCGGTTCCGTCAATGCGAACGCCACGTCAGTAGCCAGACAGTCAGCAGGACGCCCTAGTTGACGGGCAAAGTCAGCGCTCGCGCTGTCCCGAGCCATCACTATATGGGCCGACTTCAAAGTCAGGCGTGCAGCGGCTCTTCCCCAGACGGTATTGAACGGTCCGATGGTCTGAGGTGCCAGAATAACTGGAACTTTGCATTGTCGGGCGACAAGCCTCGTATAGACCATGATTGCCAGACGCTTCGGGCCATAAATATCCGTGAAACTATCGCCAGCACCAGTATCGATCACCACGTCGTATTGGCCCATCGTTTCCCGAATTGATTTATTGCAGGTGAGAATTCCCTGAACCACAGTTTTTCCTGAGAGCTGAGTTCCCAAGGGCCCCAATGAAAAACTCTGAAAATCAACACGAATATCACTTCCCCAAGCTCTACGAGCCAATGACTCCGCACCTCGCCCAAGTACTCGGACACCCAAATTGCTGGATTCCGCATCAGCCCACAATATCAAAACCCGCATAGCGATTAGCGCCGTCTTTCCTTGTTTATTATTTCCAGATATTCTATTACTGGAATGGCATATGAAAATCTAGTTCGTAGTCTAGGTCGCGGCTTCTCTGGCCGATAACACGTGCTGGCACGCCAGCCACGATGGCATAATCTGGAACGCTTCTTGATACCACCGCGCCGGCGGCTACAACTGCGCCCTCTCCAATCTGAACCGAGGGAAGTATCGTTGCCCTAGATGCGACGTATGCCCGGTCGCCAATGCAAACCGGGCCTCCTTTGGCCTCAAAGCTCGGACTCTGGGGATCATGACCTACGGTGAAGATTTGGACGTGACCCCCGATATTGACATTGTTCCCAATGTGAAGCCCAAGCCGACCGTCCAAGAAACAGTCATTACCTATTATGGAATTCCGGCCAACCACAATCCCTTTCGGCGAAAAGAAGGATAACCTCCAGTGGACGGTAGCCTTTTGCCCGATTCTGATTCCGAAAAACCTTCGATACAAGAAACAACGGAACGAATGCCAGGGAATCCGCCCAACTATAAATCCGATGAATAGCTTTAGCCCTTGAAGATAAAGGCGCACCGTAAATTCCTTTCCGCGCTCATACGTCATGTCCCCAACAGGGCCATACTGACTAGCATCTGGCCTACCGAGGTTTTGAAGGCTTCTTGGCTAAATTGACGCCTGACCAGCCCGGCGTCAGGAACGGGCGGGAATTTTGGGTTCAGTGTCAATAGTTGATCGATGCTCCCGATATACGATGCCCATTCCGGGCTAAATCCACTTCTGACGTGATTGGTGCCAAACACTGGAACACCGTAAGCCATGGACTCTACTGCCTTTGCCTTGATTCCGCCGCCGTGGACAATTGGAATAATTGATGCATCCAGGCTGGAATAAAAATCTGGTAGGGAGTCAACCCGACCGAGGACCGAGGCCGGCACGTTCCAACTCCTAACAATTTCCGACCCAAATCCCCCGACAACGACTTCAATTCCCGTTTCTTCAATGGCTTTGCCATAACGGCTGAAGAAATTCCGCAGGGACGTCACATTTGGGGGGTAGGCAAAGTTTCCGATGAACCCGACTTTTAAGCTGCCTCTGCTCGATTGGCGCTGGGATACCGGGGTGGCATCGATAGGCGTCGGCATCCAGAATGCCGGCGCTGACGAGTCCGCGGCCGCGGAAAGACGATCTGCATACCCAGCAAAGGTGTTAATTGCTGGTTTTTGGACCAGAAGTCTTTCCCGGCGCGACCAGAGCTGACTCTGAATTGACCCACCAGGCTTGGATAGCCACGATGAACCCCCTATCGTTCGAGCATTGACACTCCAGAGGTCCATCCAATCGAAGACGAGAGTGTTCCTGGGAAGCTCGGCAGCGGCAGAAGCAAAGACCGATGGAACCGTCACGACGTTTACGTCTGCCGCCTTCATCGGGGGCAACCCGGACAATAATGGCATTGGCAGGACTGCCCTTTTTGCCGACCCCAGAATCCTTGTGGTCGTAGGCGAATGGTCTTCGGTCTTAAGCGCGACTATGGATGTCTCGAATCCAAGTTCTGTCAATGCATTATGCCAGGCGAGGGCCCGGAGTCCTCCACCATCACGCGGCATGCCTGAAAATCCGTACCAATATACGACGTTAGCGCTTGGCATGATTCACTGCCTCTTCATCCCCGCGGATTTGCGACCATAGCTCCCTAAAGCGCGACCTATAGGCATCAATGGAAAATGCCCTCTCGTAACTGCGACGCGCATTGGCGCCCAATTCTGCTGCCTGCTGTCGATCTACGGACTGCAATACTGCCCTCAGGTCCATCGGATTACCGATCTCGTAGAGCTTCCCATCGACTCCGTCGTTAACGATGTCGGTTACGCCACCGCCACGGCTTGCAATGACAGCGCGGCCCCTGGCGAAAGACTCCAAAAGCACCAGCCCGAAGGGTTCCGGACTGTCAGAGGGAAGTAAGAGAAAATCAGCGTCGTCGAGATGCGACTCTATATCTCCAACCTCACCAATTAGGGACACGGAACATGGGTGCCGTAGGTTCCTAACCATTTCCGGTACGTCGACGCCGGCACCTAGTGGCGGTGGTCCACCAAGAATGCTCAGTATTCCTGGGGCCTCATCTGAATCCCACGCGTCCAATAGGGTTTTATGGCCCTTCCAAGAATTCCATCGACTGGCCACAACAAACCTGGTGGGCCCGGAATCGCCTCCCCTTGAGGTCAACTCCGTACCTGACTCCCTATGAGCATTAATAAGCAGCTGTGCACGAGATTTTAGGGAATCGGGCAGCGATGCATTTGCTGCCCGCGAAATGCACAGAATATGCGTGGCGCTTCTCGCCAGCAATCCGAGGACGAAGGATTCCTTCGGCGACCAAATTTCTTGGACGTGCAGCACTACTTTTCGGACGCCCGCCAAACGGGCCAACGGCAAACAAAGCACCATCGCAGAGGTGGTGCAGTACACGATGTCAGGTTTGGAGTCCCTGAAAATCCGAAAAGTCTTCCACAAACGGCTGATGAGTGGCAATACCCCGTGAGGTCGCAGATATCGTCGGCGGAGTACAGGCAAAGGCGCAACCAGATTTCTGATCGAAGAGATATCTAATTGATCGCTCAATCGCCCTTGGTTAGTCGGCAAATCGTCCGGCAGATAGATAAGAACCGAATTCCTGTCTTCTTTAGGAAGTGCTTTTAGGATTTCCAGAAGAATCTTATCTGCGCCGTACATCTCATTTGACGAGTGAACGAATGTGATCTGCTGCAAGCCGCGGTCTTCGCTATCACTCACTGCGGTGAAAATTCTGCTTCGGCATTTTTAACCGTAGAGAGTCCTCGCCTGAAGGCTCTGGTTGCGGAGATTATCAAATGTTGGGAGGCAATTTTATTCATCTGACGACCTCAACTGACGGAACTGCCGATACCTGGCGGCTTAGCACATCGCTGTATGAAGAGCACACGGACTCCCAGGTATAGCCTTCCTGGAGGCGCTGGAGTGAAATCTGCCTTAGGCGGTTTTGTTCTTCCGGAGAGTCCATGACTGCACGGATGGATTCCTCGATGCTCTCAGCATCAGGCTTACAGAACCTACCGTGCAGTCCTAGGACTTCGCGGTTATAGACCGTATCCCTCGCAACGGTTGGCGCCCCGTTGGCCATGGCCTGGACCAGTGCTGGATTCGTCCCACCGACACTGTGGCCGTGAAAATATGCTCCGCAATTCTTCCATAGGGACAGCAAACGCTGATCATCGGCCACGTGCCCCAGCCAGAACACATTCGGGTTGTCTGCGACGAGTACCTCTACCTCTTCCTCTAGGGCCCCCCCGTATCCCGAAGAGCCGACAATAACAACTTGGTAGTCGGCGGAGAGTGATCTCGCAGCCTCTAAGAACTCTGGAATTGTGTTTTCTGGTACGAATCGGGCCACAGCAAGAACGTAACGATGTTTGGAGAACGATTCTTCTCCGGATTCCTTGACGCTCGCATCGCCGCCGTAAGGAATGAAGATAGAAGATCGAGAAAATTCAGCCCGCCACCTGCGACCGATTTCTTTTGAATCTGCGACAAGGATTGTGCCGAATCGCGCCGTAAGCCGGGCGCCCAACTTGAAGATGAATTTTGCGAATCGACCCCATTTGGCGCGCTCCCACTCGATCCCGTCCACGTTCACCACGGTCGGTATCCCTCGCATCGCCAACAAGGGCAGCCAGAAACCGTTCGCCACGTTCATTACCAAAGCGACATCGGGCTTTCTCCACGCAGCGTGCAAACAGGCCGTCAATCCATACGTCAGCGTGCTGAGGGACTTGTTCTCGATTCCACCAGTCGTCACAACGTTGACTCGCGGATCCCGGTTCGGATCCCCCGGAGCGGAAGACGAACGGCCATAAACCGTGACGTCCCATTCCTGATCAACCAGATATGGAGCCAGCTTACGAACAGCAGTCTCGAATCCTCCGTAGAAGCTCGGATATCCGCGGGTTCCAATGATCGCAACAGATCGACTCATGAACGCTCCCCATTTTTGGCACTTCCTGCTGGCCCCGAAACAGTGCCAGCGTCAAGGTTATCATCCGCGATTCAGCCGTCTAACCCACGATAAACATCCCATCGCTGCGCCAGGTCCTGTTGGCTTCGGACTGCTTCATCGCTTGTCAAAGGGGTCCTCCAGTATGCCCTGCACGCGGTGATGACTGACCCAACACGGACACTTGTCGGTGACGGTCGAGTACATGCGACTGCCCGCACATCGCACCTTTATCGCAAGATTACGACCGATTCGCCGACCGACTGTATCCTTTCGACAGGGATCTCCATTGAGCGGAGCTACTAACCTTTGGGGGATGTTGATTGAGCGGCGTGTCGGATTGGCGGGTACAGACTTCACGAACACTGCGTTTTGTGGATTCGTTCGTCGTAATTTGGGCCGTTGCCGGCGCATACATCATTAGGTTCGGCGTGGAACCCAGCCTCGTTGTGTCAGGGGGCGAGTCGAACTATCTTTGGTTCTCGGTGGCATTATGCGTTGCTTGGTGGCTGATGTTGGAGGCCTGGAACAGTAGGAATAGCAGAATTCTGGGTTCTGGTCCTGACGAATACAAACGAGTAGCCGCGGCTTCTCTCTGGCTTTTTGGACTAGTGGCCATCTTCTCCTACGTCTTCCGAATCGAAACAGCGCGCGGTTATGTAGGGATTGCATTGCCAGTCGGTCTACTGGGACTCATCATGGCCCGCTGGCTCCTCAGACAGCACCTCAGCGTGAACCGTCGAAGCGGTGCGAGCATGTCTCGACTGATGCTTGTGGGAGGTCCTAGTGCCGTTGCGCACTTGGCTTCGAGCCTGGTTGCGGCCAAACACGCGGGATATCTTCCGGTCGCGGCGTACACACCCGGCCAGGAGATGTTCACGATGGAACCAGAATCCGGGCTCCCGATCCTTGGCCATAAGCCGGAAGCACATGCGATTTTGGAGGCTATAGACAAGTGCAATGCCGATGCCGTCGCGGTTTCGGCTGGTGTTCAGTTGCATCCTCAAACCCTTAGGCACCTTGGGTGGGAGCTGGCGGCGCGGAACGTTGGACTCATCATGGCACCCGCTCTCACGGACATCGCAGGACCACGTATCCACACTCAACAAGTGGCTGGACTTCCCCTAATTCACGTCACCACGCCGGCGCTTGACGGCGGACAGCGTGTAGCCAAGAGATTGTTCGATGTCGCAGTTTCTGGAGGCCTAATTGTCCTCGCGTCTCCCGTTCTAGTCATCATTGCACTTGTACTCAAGCTGACCGATCCCGGCCCTGTGCTCTTCAAGCAAGAACGGGTCGGCATCGAGGGGACCCATTTCGGCATGCTTAAATTCCGCTCGATGGTCGTGGATGCCGAGCGACGACTTGCAGAGCTCGAACAGCGAAACGAGGGTAACGGCCTCCTGTTCAAAATAAAGAACGATCCGCGGATCACGCCAGTGGGAAGATTTCTTCGGAAGTACAGCCTCGACGAACTACCCCAACTCTTCAATATATTTGCCGGATCTATGAGTCTCGTTGGCCCCCGACCGCCGCTTCCTCGAGAAGTCGCAGCCTATGAGAAAGATGTCCGGCGGAGGCTGCTTGTTAAGCCCGGCCTGACCGGACTCTGGCAGGTCAGCGGACGATCGAATCTGTCATGGCAGGACTCGGTCCGACTCGATCTTTACTACGTGGAAAACTGGTCACTGGCTGGAGATCTAGTGATCATCCTAAAGACAGCCCGCGCTGTCTTTAGCAGCTCGGGCGCGTACTAGGCGCCCCAATGGCTTTCCGACCCCGCTCCCTGGCAAGGGTCGTGACCAAATACCCCCTACAGGGGAAGGAAAACCCGCTTCATGACTGAGCTAGGCAAAATGGAATCGGACGAAGACCAAAAGAGCCACCTGGTGCGTCAGCCAAAGCGCCCTACACGCCACAAGCGTCTCTACGTGGTTGCTGCTGTATTCCTGACCACCGCGGTCATCGCAGGAACGGCAGCATCGTGGCTGGGAACTCGCGCCACGATCATCAAGAGCGAACTTGAGGCAACCGCGCAACTCATCCCTGTTCTCAAACACGGTATTGCCGCAGGCAAGTCGCAAGAGCTTAGCGCTACGGCCGATCAACTCCGCGTTCACGCAGCGGCAGCACGCGAAGCCTCGGGAGATCCGCTCTGGACGTTGGCCGCTTCGTTTCCGTGGGTCGGAGCTAATATCGGAGCCATTTCAGAAGTTGCACGATCGGCGGATGATGTCGCTGCCTTGGGCGTCGGGCCCTTGGTAAAGGTATACGACTCGCTCGATTGGGGCAGTCTCCTGCCTAGTAGTACAGGAACTAACCTGGACCCGATCCAGGACGCATCCCCCAGCGTTTCGGCCGCGGCGCACGCCGTACGGGCCTCTGCCGAACGACTGGACAGAATTGATGCAAGCAGCCTGTGGCCCCAGGTGGCTGACCCGCTGACACGGGCCCGCGAGCAACTGCAAGAAGTCACGGGGGCCCTCGATGCAGCCGCGAACGCCGTACAGATTGCCCCCGGCATGTTGGGGGCGGACGGCCAGCGGAACTACCTGCTTATGATTCAGAACAATGCCGAAACCCGGGCTTCCGGGGGTATTCCCGGAGCGCTGGCGGTCCTAACACTGGCCAACGGCAAGTTGACGCTGGGCGTGCAGAGCAGTGCTGGCGAAGTTGGAACCATGTCGCCTGCAATCGCTGTGGACGAGGAACAGACGCAGCTCTACACGACGCGACTCGGAAAGTACATGCAGGACGTCAACCTGACCCCAGACTTCCCCACTGCCGCCGCCACTGCGCAGACCATGTGGGAGAGAAGGACCGGCCAGAAAGTAGACGGTGTGATCTCGATGGATCCAATCTCGTTGGGGTATGTCCTCGACGCAACCGGACCTGTGGAAATCACCCAGCCCGAGCTCCTGGCCATGGCCAGCGGTGGACTGCCGACTCAACTGAGCGGCAAGAACATTGTGCCGACCCTACTTTCGGACGTTTACGCCAAAATCGCCTTGCCTGAATACCAGGATGTCTACTTTGCAGGGGTTGCCAAGGAAATCTTCGGCGCGTTATCCACGGGTGGAAAGGGCGACGCCAAGGATCTCATTGACGGTATTTCCCGCGGAGCGTCAGAGGGGCGGATTCTGTTGTGGTCGGGAGCGCCGGAAGAACAGTCGGTTATTACGACGTATCCAGTGGGTGGATCAATCGTCGGTCCGAGCGTCGCCCCCGCGCAGTTCGGCGTGTATTTCAATGACGGCACCGGCGCGAAGATGGACTACCACGTCAAACGGACCGTCCAGCTTGTCAAGAAATGTGCCGTAGACGGCTACGAACAGACAACTGTCCGCATCACCAGCACGAACTCAGCCCCGGCAGATGCCGCGACGTCGCTGCCTAAGTACGTCACTGGCGCCGGAATTTATGGCGTACCCGCGGGGACAGTCCAAACTAATGTTGTCGCGTATGGGCCAGTTCAGGCCAACGTGGAAACGGCCGCGGTGGACGGGCAGAAGTCAGACTTCGCCGCTCATCGCCACGCGAATAGACCCGTGGGAACGGTAACTGTCACCTTGGCACCTGGCCAGAGCAGCACGGTAGAGCTGACTTTCGGCAAAATCGTTCAACATACGGAACCTAACGTGGTTGTCACGCCGACCGTCCAGCCTGTCAAAGATGTCGTTCTTGCGACAGCAAATGAAGTATGCAATCCGTGAAAGTAAACGTCACGTTAACGGTATGTAAAGCAACTTGATTCACTTTGGTCACACGCGTTTTGGGTGCTAGTGTCTGCAGGGACTTAACTAATGAGATTTCAACTGGCGGCCGCTGGGGGGCCGGAATCTCCACATCGCGTGACACTCGTATATACGGTCTCAGGGGGACACATGAAGAAAACACTTGCCGCGATCACACTCGCTGGCTCCATCGCACTCATCGGCGCCGTTCCGGCCATGGCAACAAGCAGGCCCTACCCGGCTCCGCCCGCCAACTCCGCTGTCTCTGACGGCACCGTTGGCCCGGGCGAGCAGTTCGTCTTCCGCGGCAGAGGCTTCAAAGCCGGCGAAGGACTCTCCATCAGCGTCACACCCGGCGGCAGGCCTGCGTCAACCGGCGCCAGCGTCAACGGCCGTGGCATGAGCGTCTCCGGCAAGATCACTCTGCCGCTGGCACCGCAGGAGTTCTCCTCCAGCGCAGACGCCAGTGGCGCCTTTTCTTTCCCGGTCAGCATCGGTGAGGCCGGTGTCTACACCCTCACCGCGACCGGTCTGGAGTCTGGCGTTACCGCCAGCTCGAGCGTCACGGTGCAGGGTGCCGCAGTGGGTGCCAACCTTGCGACCACGGGTAACGGAACCGCACTCGCCAACACAGGTGCAGATTCCAACCTGATGATCTGGTCGCTCGTCGGCGCAGGGGCCCTGGCTGCCGGCGTTACCTCCGTCGTAGTGGTTCGTCGCCGTGCCAAGGCTGACGTAACAGCCTAGGCATTAGTCAACAAGCAAAATGAGGGTGGTGGTCTCCGGGAATCCGGAGACCACCACTCTTTGCTTTGTCATAGGAAGTGGCGGGCACACCTGTTCTGAATTAGCCGTGGTTAGGATGTGCTGTGGTTGAAGACTCTGCGGCCCGTATGAGGGCACTGTCCACGCCTCAGGTCTGGCGCGGAGTCCTGGCAGGCTTCCTGACCGTCCTGGCACTGATTGGATTCTGGCCGAGTCCGGTGGACAAGCCGGTGCAGGGACAGATTGCCGGATTCCTATTCCTGATCCACAAACTCGGTGTTCCGGCATGGCTTGGCTACGGATTCGTCGAGGCCTCCGCTAATGTAGCCCTCTTTGTACCCCTCGGGGTCCTGGCGACGTTAGCCTTTCCGAAGAAACCCTGGTGGCAGATCGGTGCCTTGGGGCTGCTGGTTTCCGGGTGTATGGAGCTGGGGCAGCTTCTATTCCTTCACAGCCGCTTCCCCAGCCCACTGGACCTTGCCACCAACACCGCCGGATGCCTCCTTGGCTTCCTCCTGGTGGCGCACCTTGTTCGCCCCCGGAGCCCCGCGAGCCGCTAGTTTCAGCTGACGAAGGCCTTCATCCAGGTCTTGAGCTCTTCACCGAACTCCACCCGTTCCGAGGCAATGGAAATGACAGCCTTCAGGTAGCTGAGTTTGTCGCCTGTGTCGTAGCGGCGGCCCTTGAATACCACCCCGTACACGCCGCCGCCCTCGCAGTCCGAGGTGGCTAGGGTCTGCAGGGCGTCGGTGAGCTGGATTTCGCCGCCCCGGCCGGGCTCGGTTTCCTCCAGGACATCGAAGACCGCAGGGTGGAGCACATACCGCCCGATGACGGCCAGGTTGGAGGGCGCGTCCACGATCGAGGGTTTTTCCACCAGCCGGTTGACGCGGACATGGCCTTCGCCGTCGACGGGCGAAACATCGGCGCAGCCGTAGGCGCTGATCTCGGCGGGGTCCACCTCGATCAGGGCGATGACGGAGCCGCCGGTCCGGGCCTGCACCTCGATCATGGTGCTCAGGAGCTCGTCGCGCTCGTCGATCAGGTCATCGCCCAGCAGGACGGCGAAGGGCTCGTCGCCCACATGCTGGCGGGCGCAGAGTACAGCGTGCCCTAGGCCCTTCGGGTCGCCCTGGCGGACGTAGTGCAGCGGTCCCAGGCTGGAGGCGTGCTGGACAGCTTCCAGGCGGTCCACATCGCCCTTGTCCTCGAGGGTGCGCTCCAGGTTAGGTTCGCGGTCGAAGTGGTCTTCCAGGGCGCGCTTCTGGCGGCCGGTGATCATCAGGAGGTCCGTCAGGCCGGCTTTGACGGCCTCTTCCACCACGTACTGGATGGCCGGCTGGTCCACTACCGGCAGCATTTCCTTCGGCATTGCCTTGGTGGCGGGCAGGAATCGCGTTCCCAATCCGGCAGCAGGAATGACGGCTTTTCTAATGGTTTTCCCCAAAGTCATAAACGAACCTTACAAGGACGCCCGGATAAACGAAATCCCGTTACCTAAAGACAAGTGCCGGGACAACGCGGACGTCCATAGCCCGCTTTTCGGCGCTGCTAGCCCTTGAAAACAGGCTTGCGCTTTTCCTGGAACGCCAGGAACCCCTCCGCGTAGTCCTCGGTCTTGCAGAGCCGGGCCTGCTCGGCGTTCTCCTCTTCCATGGATTCCCAGAGGCCCAGGCGCTGGTCCCGGATGTGCGCGACGAGTTCCTTGCTGGCGTTGAAGGCGCTGGTGGCGCCGGTGGCTGCCTTGGCTACGATGGCGCGGGTGGTCTCCAGCAGGTCAGCCGCGGGCAAGGCCCGGCTGAACATTCCCTGGGCCACGGCGTCTGCGCCGCTCATGAGCTCGGCGGTGTAGATCAGGTCCAGGGTACGGTGCATGCCGAGGCGTTCGGTAAAGTACCAGTGCCCGCCCGAATCGAGGGTGGCGCCCAGGTTCGCGAAAGGGGAACCGAACTTGGCGTTCTCGGCCACATAGACCACGTCGGTGGCCAGCAGCAGCCCCAGCCCCACGCCCAGGCAGGCCCCCTGGGCCGCCGCGAAGGTGGGGGCCGGGAATGCACTCATCTTCTTCAGCAGCGGCTGCAGGAGACCGCCCAGGTACGCCTGGACGTCGTCCGTCTCCGGCGTGACCCCGGCGATGTCCCGGCCCGCGCAGAACGCGCGCCCTTCTCCGCGGAGCAGCAGCGCCCGCACCTCACCGCGGGAGGCGGCGGCAGCGGCGTCGTCGTACGCCTGTGCTAAATCCTTCAGGGCCTGCCCGTCGAGGGAGTTGAGCTTGTGCGGGGCGTCGAGGACGATCTCGGCGATGCCGTCGGCGATGGAGAGGGAAATCATGGGGCTCCTGGGGTCGGGCGGGAAGTGCGGTTCGGACGGTCAGACGTCGAAGTCGACGGTGACTTCCGGCGTGGTGGGGTGGGACTGGCAGGTCAGCACGTAGCCCTTGTCCAGTTCGTCCTGCTCCAGCGCGTAGTTCTCGTCCATGGTGACGGCACCGGTGACCACCTTGGCCCGGCAGGTGCCGCAGACGCCGCCGGCGCACGCGAACGGCACGTCCGGGCGGACCCGCAGGGCCGCGTTCAGGATCGATTCGCGGGCGTGCGTGGGGCTGGCCACCTCGCCCTGGAGGCCGTCCAGCTTGAAGGTGATCTTGTAGGTGGCCTGCGACTCGTCCACAATCACCGGGCGTCCGGCGTTGCCCTCGGGGCGGTCCGGCTTGCCGGTGGTGAACAGTTCGAAGCGGATGTGGTCCGGGTTGACGCCGCGCTCGGCCAGGGTGTCCCGGCACAGCTGGACGAGCTCGAACGGCCCACACAGGAACCACTCGTCGACGTCGTCGGCGTGGATGGCGGTCCCCAGCAGGGCCTGCAGCTTCTCCGCGTCGATCCGGCCGCTGAGCAGCGGGGCGATCCGCTGTTCGCGGGAAAGCACGTGGTGCAGGGCAAGCCGGGCCGGGTACTTGTCCTTCAGGTCGGCGAGTTCCTCGAGGAACATCACGTCCATGGCGGCCTTGTTGGCGTAGACCAGGTCGAAGCGGGTTTCCGGGTGCGCCGCGAGCAGCGTGCGGGCGATCGCGATGACCGGGGTGATGCCGGAGCCGGCGGCGATCGCGACGAAGGAACCGGGCTCCCCCGCGAGTTCGTTAGCCATGGCCTCCGGGTGGTTCATCGAGTTCATCAGGTTCTGCTCTTTGCCGTCCCGGCCGTGCTTGGACACGAACGCGCCCATCGGGCTCATCACGTCCAGGACGTCGCCGGTCTTGAGCTCGGCGTTCGCCCAGGTGGAGAACAGTCCGCCTAGGTCCTTCTTGATCGCGACCCGGATCTCGCTGCTGCCGTCCGCGAAGCTCCGCGGTTCGGCGCAAATGGAGTAGCTGCGCCGGGTTTCCTTCGGCTCGCCGTTCTCATCGGGCAGGGTGGTGCGCAGGGCGACGTACTGGCCCGGGAGGTAATCGAACTGGCCGGCGAGGTCGGCGGGAACGCCGAAGGTCACCTCGATCGCATCATCGGTGAGCCGGCGGACCTCGTCCACGGTCAGCGGGTGGAAGGACGCGCGGCGGCGGCCGGTGGCTGCAGCCGTTTCAGCGGCGGTCTGGCGGACAACAGTCATGGGGCACCTGTTCCTTACAAAACTTTGAAGTAGTCGAACGGTTCCTTGCAGTCCTGGCAGACGTACAGCGCCTTGCAGGAGGTGGAACCGAAGCGGGTGAGTTCCTTGGTGTTCAGCGATGAACACTGCGGGCACTTGACGGCGAGGGACAGACGGACCGGCCCCGCGTGACGCACGGCGGCCGAGTGGCCGGAGGGCGGCGCGATGCCGTACTCCCGCAGCTTGGCCTTGCCGGCCTCGCTCATCCAGTCGGTGGTCCACGCCGGGGCGAGCACCATTTCCACGTTGACGCTGGGGTAGCCCTCGCGGCGGAAGGCCGCCTTGAGGTCATCGCGGATGGCGTCCATGGCCGGGCAGCCGGAGTACGTCGGCGTGATGGTGACCTGCACCGCCGGGACCATGCCGCCGTCGTCGTAGAGCTGGACGTTGCGTAGGATCCCCAGGTCCTCGATGGTGAGGACCGGGATTTCCGGGTCGCAGACGGTGGCGGCGAGCTCCCAGGCCTTCTGTTCGGGAGTCCTCGTGTCTTCGCGGCGGGTGGCCGCGGTGGGGTGGCTGACGTACATGTCCATGGTGGTTACCAGCTGGCTCCGGGGTACTCGCGGGCGAGCACCTGCATTTCGGCCAGAAGGTAGCCGAGGTGTTCGGAGTGCAGCCCCTGGCGCCCGCCGCCGGGGGCGGGCTGGACCTTGGGCACATCCAGTTCCGCTGCGGCGAGGACCTCCCCGGTGAGCCGGTCGAAGTCGGCGCGCAGGCTGGACGGCTCAACGGCGGCGCCGGACGCGCTGAGGCGGGCGGTGAGTTCGTCATCGCGGAACAGCTCGTCCACGTAGGGCCAGATGACCTTGAAGGCGTGAATCATCTTCTCGCGGGACTCGTCCGTGCCCTGGGCCAGGCGCAGCACCCACTGGGCGCTGTGGTCGCGGTGGTAGTCCACTTCCTTGACGGCCTTGGCGGCGATGCCGGCCAGGGTGGCGTCAGTGGACTCGGTCAGCCGGCGGTAGAGCTCGAACTGGTAGTAGCTGACGACGAACTGCCGGGCGATGGTGACGGCAAAGTCACCATTCGGGAGTTCGAAGATCCCCGCGGAGCGGAATTCGGACTCGCGGCGGAAGTACGCGAGGTCGTCCTCGCTCCGGCCATCGAAGCCGCCGGCGTAGCTGAGGAAGGACCGGGCGTGGCCTAGCTCATCCAGGGCGATGTTGCCGAGGGCCACGTCCTCCTCGAGCTCCGGGGCGCGGGAGATCCAGTGGCCCAGGCGCTGGGCGAGGACCAGGGCGTCATCGCCCAGGCGCAGGGCGAACTCGGCGACGTCCTCGCTCGGCTTGGCGGTGCCGCGGTTCACGGCCAGGGCGATGTCCTCGGGGCGGAGGGCGTTGCCGGGCGTGATGCGGGTGGCGCTGGCCGTAGCCTCGCCGCTGTTGCCAGATCCCTTGACGCCGACCGAGATGTCGCCGTGGCCGCCGGTTTCTTCTGCGGGGGCCGCAGCGGCCGCAGTTTCGGGTGAGGTGCTCACAGGTGCTTCACGCCCTCGCTCTTGGTGTAGTACGTTGCGTGCCGGTAGTCCTTGCCTTGGGGTGACTCGAAGAACGAGCCCTTGGCGTCCGGGTCGCTGGAGGCAATGGCGTCGGCCGGGACAACCCAGATGGACACGCCCTCATTGCGGCGGGTGTAGAGGTCGCGGGCATTGCGCAAGGCCATGGCGGCGTCCGGCGCGTGCAGGGAGCCGGCGTGCACGTGGGACAGGCCGCGGCTGGAGCGGACGAAAACTTCCCAGATGGGCCAGACGTTTCCGGTTACCGCTGTGGGGCGGGCCTCCGTGGCGGCGGGCGCGTTCGCCCGGGCTGCTGCCTGATCTTCTGCCTTGTCAATGGACCGTGAGCCGCTGTCTGCGGTACTTGCCGGGAACTCCGGGTTGCCGTGTGGGCTCATGCTGCAAATTCCTTCTCTGCTTGCTTCTTGGCCTGTTTTTCCGCGTAGGCGGCCGCGGCTTCGCGGACCCAGGCGCCGTCGTTGTGGGCTTCGCGGCGCCGTTCCAGGCGCTGGGCGTTGCAGGGGCCGCGGCCGGCGAGGACTTCGTGGAATTCATCCCAGTCCAGCGGGCCGTGCTCCCACTTTTTGGTTTCCTCGTTGAAACGGATGTCCTTGTCCGGGAGGGTGAGCTCCAGGACCTTGACCTGCTCCATCATCATGCCGACGAAGCGGTTGCGCAGTTCGTCGTTGCTGAAGCGCTTGATGTTCCAGGCCATGGACTGCTTGGAGTTGGGCGAGTCGTCATCCGGCGGGCCGAACATCATCAGGGCCGGGGCGTACCAGCGGTTCACCGCGTCCTGGGCCATCTGCTTCTGTTCGGGGGTGCCGTGGGAGAGTTCCAGCAGGATCTCGAAGCCCTGGCGCTGGTGGAAGGATTCTTCCTTGCAGACGCGGACCATGGCGCGGCCGTAGGGGCCGAAGGAGGCCCGGCAGAGGGGCACCTGGTTGGCGATCGCGGCGCCGTCGACCATCCAGCCGATGGCGCCCATGTCAGCCCACGTGCGGGCGGGGTAGTTGAAGATGGAGGAGTACTTGGCCTTGCCGTCCATCAGGTCCTGCATCATCTGATCGCGCGGCTGGCCGAGG
Source organism: Pseudarthrobacter ribosi (assembly GCF_055412865.1). Taxonomy (NCBI): domain Bacteria; kingdom Bacillati; phylum Actinomycetota; class Actinomycetes; order Micrococcales; family Micrococcaceae; genus Pseudarthrobacter; species Pseudarthrobacter ribosi. The sequence goes on from NZ_JBVAYZ010000002.1 coordinate 357,599, forward strand.
GTCTCGGCGGCGGAGTACAGGTACAGGCCGTGGCCTGCCTCGTCCTGGACCTTGGCCATCAGAATGGCCTTGCGCTTGAGGCTGGGGGCGCGGGAGATCCAGTTGGCTTCCGGCTGCATGCCGATGATCTCCGAGTGCGCGTGCTGGGAGATCTGGCGCAGCAGGGTCTTGCGGTATGCCGGGGGCATCCAGTCGCGGGGTTCGATCCGCGAGTCTTCCGCCATGACTTTGTCGAAGTATGCCTGGCCTTCGGCCTCGCGCCGGGCCACATCTTCAAGGCTCTGTTCGTGCCGTGCCGCTGTTGGCTCTCCGGGCACTGACTGCAGGGTCTGCGATGCCATGGTTGCTCCTATGCATTTCCGATAAATAATTACCGACCGTTCGTTCAGGATATGCGGAAGGCGGGAGATGCGTCAAGCACCGGGGTGAACTGGCGGCAGTCTGGCCGCAGGCCGGTGGTAGCTTGAACTCGTGAAGATAGCCGCCGGCAAGAAGCTCCCCCTCTGGGCCTCCGTGGTCCGGAACATGCTGATCGCCCTGGTGGCCGTCTCCCTGGTCCAGGGGTTCCTGGTGAAGGCCTACCGGATCCCGTCCGGATCGATGGAGCCGACGCTGCAGGGATCCGCGGACGGCGGCGACAGAATCCTGGTCAACCGGCTTGCCTACGCGGGCTCAGCACCGGGCGCCGGGGACATCGTGGTGTTCACCCGTCCGGATAGCTGGCAGGCGGAATCCGCGGTGCCCCGCAGCGGCGGGATCGCCGGGCTGGCCCGCACCTTCGGCGACGTCACGGGGATCGGCCCCTCCAACGAGCGATTCCTGGTGAAGCGGGTGGTTGCCACCGGAGGCCAGACCATCAGCTGCTGCGGAGACGATGGCAAACTGCGCATCGACGGCCAGCCGCTCGACGAGCCCTATATTTTCGAGGATCTGCCGTTCGAGGCTGGCAGCCTCGACTGCACGAGTAGCCCACGGTCCCTCCGCTGCGTTCCCCCGTTTACAGTCCCCGAGGGCGAGCTGGTGGTGCTGGGCGACCACCGATCCAACTCCGTGGATTCAGCGATCGCCTGCCGGACGCTGGAAGTTGAACCGGTCGAATGCATCTGGACGATCCCGGCCTCCGCCGTCGTCGGCCGGGTGGCGGGCAGGTTCTGGCCGCTGAACCGCGCCGGCGGAGTGGACTGACGTTCTCTTAAGTCAAAAAAAATCCCCCGGAGCGTATGCTCCGAGGGAAATTTTCAATTCTCAGTCAAAGGAAGTCCGGCTTCGCGCCGGCAACCGCGTCGCCGGACGCGCAGGCGATACCGCGCTTTGGTCGTAGACGGGCTCGGGTTCCAGATGGTCCCGCGAAGATCCGGCGGACACCGGTTCGGGCTGCGGTGCCTGGGACTGATACGCGGTGTAGTACTGGTACGAGCCTGCACCGGTGGTGGGCACACGGTTGAGGATGGTGCCCAGGATGTTGCCATTCACCCGGTTGAGGTTGCCTAGGGACTTGCCCAGCTCTTCATCGGTGGTCTTGCCGGCCCTGATGACAACGATTGCTCCGTCGGCAATGCGTGTGAGCACGGCGGCGTCGGTGACGGGGAGCAAAGGCGGAGCGTCGACCAGCACGATAGCGTCCTGAGCAAGGGTTTTGAGCAGGGTCTTCATGGCCTGCGATCCCAACAGTTCGCTGGGGTTCGGCGGGATCCGGCCGGATCCAAGTACGCGGAGGTTGGGCATGGCGCTCCACTCCTGCAGCACGTCCTCCAGCTCGGCGTGGCCACTCAGGACGTCGGTGACACCGACACCGGGGACCAGGTTGAAGACATCGACCAGGGTGGGACGGCGCAGATCGCCATCGACGACCACAACGTTCTCGCCCGCGGCCGCCATGGTGACTGCCAGGTTGGCGGTCACCGTCGATTTGCCCTCGGCCGGAACGGAACTAGTCACCACGATGATCCGTGGAGGATTGTCGACGTCGACGTACTGAAGGTTTGTCCGGAGTTCCCGCAGGGCTTCGGTTATCGCATGCGAGCCTTCGCTGGCCGCGACGGGACTGAAGCCGTCGTCCAGCACGGCGCTTTTGCCGTCCAGGCGGTGGTCTACCGGGAGCGTGCCCAGCACGGGCACGCCGAACCGGCGTTCGATCGCGGTGGCGCTGCGGAGCCTGCGGTCCAGGTGGTGGCGGAGCAGGGCATAAAGGATTCCGAGGGCCAGTCCGGCCAGAGCTCCGATCGCGAGCGTGAGCTTGACGTTAGGGGAGGTCGGTGCGGTCGGCAGGGGGGCCTCACCCAGTGCAACCACACGGATAACGGGAACGGGGACGACATCCGAGCCCTCGACGGCCGGAATGCTTTCCATCTCGTTGACTTGCTCGGCCAGACCCTTGACCCAGGCATCGGCGACCCGTTGAGCGGTTGCGGGATCGGTAGAGGTTGCGGTGACTGCAATCTGGGCGCTTTCCTTTGGAAGGGTCACGGAGATTGACCCCAGGAGAGCGTCGGGCGATGTGGTGATGCCCAGCGACGCGACGACGCGCTCGGCGACGAGCCGGGACTTGGCCACCGACTCATACTTGGCGGCCTTGGTCTGCGCCAGGTTCTCGCTCATGAGCGAGAGGCTGAGGTTGTCCGAGCCGCCTGCCACTACGATTCCGCTGGACTGCGCGGAGTAGATCTTCGGCTGCAGCAGGGTCCAGCAGAAGGCCAGCACTGTAAAAGCCAAGGTGAAAGCCAGGATGCCCTTCCAGCGGGCCCGGGCGATGCGCAGGTAATCCTCCAGCGCAAGTCCTGCCTGTGGCTGCCCGTTGTTGTTGTCGGCCGTTTCAAAACCAGTCACGCCTTGGTCCTCTCCCCCGTGCTTGGCCCCAACGACCCACACGAAAATTTACTGTACGGTACGGTGACCGCGTTGGCGTGCATATTAACCGCGCAGGAGTAATCCCTGGTCAACGAGCCCGTCCACGGCCTCATCCAGCAGCGCTTCATAGCCTTCAGGCAGCCCGTGCAAGGTCTCTATCCGGTCCACAATCGTCTGCATCGACACCGGACTCTGGGCGGTCAGCCAGATGATGGGTCCGATGCCGCTAAGCCTGGTGAGTTCGGTTTGGGAGAGGACCAACAGATCTTCGCCGATCTGGACTGCGTCAACGGCTAGGGTCCTTTGCAACCAGCCCGCGAGAAGTGGGTCGAACGATTCTGTCCCGACCTGGTCTGCTGGGTCGGTATCCGGCATGGGCAAGGCGGGCGACCATTCCTTGACTCCTTCTGACAATCCGACCGGACCGTTATGAAAGAGCGGAGCCAGGCTGCCCTTCAGGTCAGCTGCTTCCGAATAGCTGACTCGGAACACGCCGCCCACACTGTCGATCAGCCGGCAGAGCGATTGCAGCGGCCGGGCCACGGCAGCCTGGGAGGATGTGTCCGGAATGAGAGCCAGCACTGCTTCAATGAGAGGGACCGGCTCGATGACGGGCGGCTGATAGGCCCCACTGCCAACCCTGTCGAGCAGCGCGATGGCCCTGAGGAGGGGTTTATCCGGCGCGGTTTGCAGGCCAAGCTCGTCCGGACCCACCTGCAGTTTGGGGGCGCCAGGCGTAGCCTGCTTAACGGATAGCGGCTTCGCATAGGGCACAACGGTTCCATCAGCACGGATGGCGACTGTTTCGTCAGTTATGTAACCGAAGGTCCGAGCAAGATTCGAGGAAGCCGTCGTCTTCCCGGTGCCGGATTTTGCCACCAGGGCAAGTACGGCGCCATCGGAGTCCGCGACCCCGCAAGCGTGGAGCATGGTCAGCTCGCCGGCGCGTTCTAGAATGGCCGCAACTGTGACTTCCGAGGTCACCGCTTCGGCCAAGCCCTCAAAGGAATCCGAGCCAAGGTGCCGCACACCGACGCCGGGGAGCTTGGAATCAAAGTAGAGGGATGCCGTAAAGGGCATGTCCGACGCGCAGGACTCCGCTCCCGACATGGTGGGGCGCGGATCGCTCAGGCACCGGCTCCAAGCCTTGGCCATCGCCTCCCGATTGCCAGCGGTCACCGCCCCACTCCAACGAACGGTAAAGCTGGTTTCCAGCACGTTAATATTCAAGTCGCTGGAAACCTTCAACTAACTTCCCTAATTCCGCAATGATTTCGGGGAGGAGCGTCATCCGCTAAGAAATGCCCCCGCCGGCAAACCTGCTTCGGCATGGCACTCCTCCAAAGTCCGGCATGTCGATACTTGCCATTAGATCACTAGTGGAGAGCCACTGGACAGTTGGGCTCGTTACGTCCGAGGGCTCTACGCGTTCATGTGCATCGTCGAGGAATTCTTTGGCATAACGCGGCCGCCGGGGAGGGTGATGTTCATGTCAATGGTGTAGTCGGCCGCCGGGTCCGCTTGTTTTCCGTTGTGGGAATATGAGCCGAAGGCAAAAGTTTGGGTCTGGTTCGCCGGAATGTTTACGGGGAAAGTGAAGGTAATCGTCCAAACGTTGGCGGCAGAGAATGCCCCTGCAACGGACACCGTTCCCCCCGTGAGTGCTCCGATACCGGTTCCAGGCTTGCCTGAAGTAGTCGGCGTAATCGTGAGCTTAGCGGTCGCGTTGCCGTTGATGGCAGAGCCCGGCGTGTTGTGAATGGCCAAACCCACGGGGGCCGTTCCCGTTTTTGGCGGTGATCCCTTGTAGGACACGGTCCCCGACGAACCGAAAGCCGAAGTTGCGGTCCTCTCCGACGCCGCAGCGGCCGGCGCTGCAATAGCCGCGGCAATGACAGGCACGCCCCACGCTGCGCCCTTCACAACGGCACGGCGGTCGAAACTGGTCTTCGGTGCGGTCAGGCTCTTTGTCTCCGACATCGTTTTACCCCAAGTCTTGTGCGGCTGAGAACCCCCAGTCGGGCCAGCTCCTGCCGAGCGTTTCGGCATCCTTGGACGACTGTACGCAGAAAAGCGTGAATCTTCAATATCAAGATGCTTTATTTTCAAGAACGACAGAACTCGGCTCTATCTCCCTGTATCAGTCTGGTCACGCCCGGCGCGGCTAGACTCAAGACCACGCCACCGGCACGAGTCTCGCTACTGGAAGTTGGGAAAACCTTGGAAGCGCCCCACCCCGTCCGGATCCTGACCGTCTGCACCGGCAACATCTGCCGCTCGCCGGTCGCCGAGCGTCTGCTGCAGACCGGCCTGGACCAGGTGCAGCCCGGCGCCTTCGACGTGCGTAGCGCCGGAACACGGGTCATGGTGGGCGATCCGATCCAACCGCCCTCCGCCGAGATCATCAGGACCTACGGCGGAACCCCGGACGATTTTGCGGCCCGGCTGCTGACCCCCAAGATCCTCAGGGAGTCCGACCTCGTGCTTGCGATGACCGCCAAACACCGCGGCGCCGTAATGCAGATGGACGCCTCCCTGCTGAAGCGGACCTTCACCATCCGCGAATTCGCCCGGATGCTGCAGGTGCTCGAACAGCGCGACACACCGTCCGCCGTCGTCGACCTGCCCGCCTTCTGGCGGGAACTGCCCGCCCGGGCCGCCTCCGTGCGGCACCTGGCGCTGGCCGCGGAGGCCTCCGACAACGACGTGGTGGACCCCTACCGGCGCGGCCAGGAACTGTACAACCAGATGGAGGACGAGCTGGCCCCGGCCATCCTCACCATCCTGCGGTTTGCCCGCCAGCACAGCTGACCGATTTTGCCTCTGTGCCGCCCGCATCTTTTAACGGAGCGCGGTGGTAATGTCCGGCCATGGGAACGTCGCCGGAACCAGCAGAAGCAGCCGCAGGCTCAGCCGCGGCACCGGGCGGATCGCACCGCCGCCGCACCATTGCCATCGCGATCATCGCCGGGCTGGTGGTCGTTGCCGTCGCCGCCGCCGCGTTCCTGCTGAACCGGCCGCGCACCGAAACCGCGGCCCCGGCGCAGACTTCCGCCCCGGCACCGGAGACGTCCCCTGCCCCCACTCCAACTCCCACGCCCACGCCGACCCCGACCCCGGATCCGCCGCCCACCGCGCTCAACATCCTGCTGGTGGGCAGCGACAGCCGCGTGAACGCCCGGGCCGTCGCGGCCTCCGGCGCCACGTCCGACCAGCGCGGGGACTCCCTGGTCCTGCTCCATCTCCCGGCCGACCGGCAGAACATCTACGGCATCTCCATCATGCGCGACCTGTGGGTGGACATCCCCGGCTACGGCGCGGCCAAGGTCAACGCCGCGCTGGAGCTCGGCGGCGTGCCGCTCATGACGCAGACCGTGGAGGCCCTGCTGGGCCAGCCCATCAACCACACCGTGATGCTGGACTTCCAGGGTTTCGCCGCCTTGACCGATGCGCTGGGCGGGGTGGACGTGGACGTCAAGGTGCCCTTCACCAGCACCGTCGATGACATTGTGTATTTCCCGCCGGGGGTCAACCGGCTCACCGGGGTGCAGGCGCTGGCCTTTGTCCGCGAGCGCCACGCCTTCTCCGACGGCGACTACCAGCGGGTCCGGAACCAGCAGACCTTCCTCAGGGCCGTGATGGCCAAGATGGCCGCCGAGGGCGCGCTGACGGACCGCAACACCGTGAAGCAGCTGGTGCAGACGGTCCTCCCCCACGTCACGGTGACCCCCGGACTCACCGTGGAGACGCTGGAACAGCTCGCCTTCAGCCTGCGCAGCACGCCCCCCGGCAACGGCCTGTTCTTCACCCTCCCCAGCGCCGGCGTGGGCTTCAGCCGGGACGGGCAGTCCATCATCCGGCAGAACCCCGCCGCGATCGCCGCGGTGTCCGCGGCGCTGGCCTCCGGGACCCTGGGCGAGTACATCGCCGCGAACGGGCTGCAGAACGGCAACTGACGTGCCGCCGGCCTGTAGCTTCGGCGCCAAGTGACGCGGAGCTAGTTCAGCCGAGCGTTGCTAGGTAGTCCGCGAGGGCCTCTTTCGCGTGCCTCGGAGAGAAACCTGCCGCCTGGATCTTGTCCAGGCGCAGCACGCTATTGAGCGGCCTTGGCGCTGCAGCTTTTCCCTGGAAGTATTCGTCTGTACTGACGCCGGTAATGGCGTCCCTCGACTTGCCGGACAGTGAGTAGACGTCCGCGGCGACTTCCGACCAGGACTGGGCCTCGCCGTCGTTCGTTAGGTTGTATGTCCCGTACTCGGCGCCCGAGTCCAGTAGGTGGCGGATACCGGCTGCGATGTCCTGGGTGAACGCCAGCCGACCGATCTGGTCATTGACCACCTGCGGTGTAATCCCCCTCTGCGCTAGTGACGCCATTGTGCGGACAAAGTTATTTCCTTCGCCGATGACCCAACTGGTCCGGACCGTGTAATGCCGCGAAACGGTACTGACCGCAGCGTCCCCTGCTGCTTTGCTCTGCCCGTACACACCCAACGGGGTCAGCGACTCTTCCTCTGCATGTACTTCGTTGGTTCCGTCGAAAACGTAGTCGGAGGATACGTGGACCAAGGTGAGGTCGTGTTCCGTGGCCGTTCGAGCGAGGCGCGCGACCGCGGTGGCGTTGATGGCCCAGGCGGCTCTCCGACCTTCGGGGGTCTCAGCGGCGTCCACAGCTGTATAGGCGGCCGCGTTGATGATCGTCGAGTAGTTCTTCCAGCTCCGGTCGGTGAAGGCGTCCTCGCTGCCCAGGTCAAACTCCGCTCGCCCGGCGAACTCGACAGAAGTGTCGCCGTCATAAAGGTTCCGCAGCGCCTTCCCGAGCTGACCGTCCGCACCAACCACCAATGTCTTTTTCGGCGGGATCGGGACGACGTCGTTCAGCCGCGGGTGGGCCTTGTCCTTGTCGGAAAGCTCGGCCTGGTCCAGCGGAATGGGCCACGGAATGCTGACAGTCTCGTCCGCGAGGTTCAGGAAGGTGTATTCCGCATCCGCGGACCAGTGATCGTTGACCAGGTAAACGTACGAGGTGTCATCCTCAAGGGTCTGGTACGAGTTGGCGACCCCGCGCGGAACGTAGATCGCCTTGCCCGCGTCCAGCTCCGCGGTGAACACCGTGCCGAAGCTGGGGCCCTCCCGCAGGTCCACCCAGGCACCGAAGATGCGTCCGGACGCCACCGAGACGAACTTATCCCAGGGCTCTGCATGGATTCCCCGGGTGGTTCCGGCCTTGTCGTTATAGGAGATGTTGTTCTGGACCGGCCCGAAATCGGGCAGACCGGCGGCCAGCATCCGCTCGCGCT